>JANLOP010000146.1:0-25647 GCA_031366635.1 Betaproteobacteria bacterium
CAAACGCTGAACAACACCGGCCTCATCAGCCCGGGCAATTCAATCGGGCGCTTGACGATTGACGGCAGCTTGAAAAGCAGCGGTGCCGCGTCGATGAAGTTCGAGTTGGCAAGCCTCGGCAGCTTCGACGTGCTGTCGGTCACCGGCAACGCCATGCTGGGCGGCGATATTGGCGTGTGGGATCTGGGCTACACGCCGATGGTCGGCGACAGCTTCGTCGTGATGACGTTTGACAAACGGCTGAGCACATCGACCTTCTCGTCTCTCACGCTGCACGGCTTCAACGCCGGCACTGTGTTTGGCGTGACCTACCACGGCACCGACGTCACGCTCAACGTGCTCTCGGTCGGCGCCGTGCCGGAGCCCAATACCTGTCTCATGATGCTGGCCGGCTTCGGTGTGATCGGTGGGGTGATCAGGCGTCGTTTGTCAAGTTGACGGCGGCGCGCGCCGGTTGCGTCGCCATCAAGGCGCGGCCGTCGGCGCGGCAGTGCTGGGTCGCACGCACTTTCGTCAATCGCCGTTTTATTCGTGCTAGAACCAGCCCCATGACTGGCGGTGCCGCCCTCAGCCTTGACCTGCTCCGCACGCCGCGGCTGACGCTGGCGGACGGCTGCCGCCACACCCTCGAACGCAAGGATGCTGCCCTGCTCGCCGTGCTGGCCGCCGACGGCCCTTGTCCGGCCGCGCGGGCCGCCGCGCTGCTGTGGCCTGACAGCCCGGACAGCCAGGCCCGCGCCAATCTGCGCCAGCGCCTGTTCCGCCTGCGCAAGCTGGCCGGCACCGACATCGTGATCACCGACAGCGGCATCTTGCGCTTGGCGCCGTGTCTCGTGATCGACATGCTGCAATTCGCGCAGGCGCTTGCCGAAGACCCGGCCGCCGCCGGCGCTGGCGATCTGCTGAGCGGCCACGACTACAGCGACAGCGACGCGCTGGCGCTCTGGGTCAGCGCCGCGCGGCAGCGCTGGCGGTATGAACGGGCGGAGCGTCTGGCCGCCGGCGCCAGTGAGCTCGAAGCCGCACAGCATGTCGCCGCAGCACTGGTGCTGGCGCAACGCATCGTCGCCGACGAACCGTTGGCGGAACACGCGCACCGCCGCGTCATGCGCCTGCACTACTTGCGCGGTGACCGCGCTGCGGCGCTGGCGGCCTACCAACAGTGTCGGGACGTGCTGCGTGGGGAACTGGGCACACGCCCGAACCATGAAACCGATCGGCTGGCCGCGCTCATCGAATCCAGCGCGCCGCTGCCGCAGGCCGCGCCGGCGCCGCGTGCCATCGCCACCTTGCGGCCACCGCGGATGGTCGGCCGTGAGTCGGCCTGGCGCCAGATGGAAAGTGCTTGCCTCATTGCGAGCTTGGTGCTGGTGGAGGGCGAAGCCGGCATTGGCAAGACCCGGTTGCTGGGCGACTTTGCTGCGGCGCATGGCAATGCGCCGTTTTTCGGTGCTCGTCCGGGTGACGCCAGCCTGCCCTACTCGCTGCTTGCACGGATCGTGCGGGGGTTGAGCGCGCGCTTCCCCGGTCTGGCGGCCGGCTGGGTGATGCCCGAACTGGCTCGGGTGGCACCTGAACTCGGTATATCTGCGGCCGGCACGCTGTCGGCCTTGCGGCTGCAGCAGGCGCTGGTTCAGGCGCTGGACGAATGGCGCCAGGCAGGGCTCGAATGGCTGGTCATCGACGATCTGCACCACGCCGACACTGCCACGCTCGAATTGCTGCCTGCGTTGACGGCGATGCCAGGGCCAGCGCCGCGCATCGTCTGGCTGTTCAGCGTGCGAAACGGCGAACTGCCCGCCGCCGCCGCGCCCTGGCTGGCCGCGCAGGAAGTCGACGATGCCCTGGCACGCATCGCGCTTGGGCCGCTCGATCTGGACGGCGTTCGCGCGCTGCTGGATTCGCTGGCGCTGCCGGGGCTGGACGCCGCGCGCTGGGCGCCGATGCTGGCCCGCCATACCGGCGGCAATCCGCTGTTCCTGCTGGAAACGCTGATCGCGTTGCTCGACCAGCGGGCGCTGGCGCCATGCGGGTTGGCCGGCGACCCGCCCGCGCTGCCGGCGCCCGAGCGCATCGGCCGACTGATCGAACGGCGTCTCGCGCAGCTCTCACCGTCGGCGTTGAAGCTGGCGCGGGTGGCGGCCATCGCCGGGCTGGATTTCAGCGCTGCGTTGTCAGCGCAGGTGTTGGGCCTGCACGCGCTGGACATCGCCGACAGTTGGCGTGAACTGGAAGCCGCACAGGTGATCCGCGACGACGCCTTCGCCCACGACCTGATCTTTGAAGGCACGCTGCGCTCGATCCCGCAGGCCATCGCGCGGCTACTGCACGGCGACGTGGCGCTGGCGCTGCAGGGCGCCGGAGCACCGGCTGCGCGGCTGGCGGCGCATTGGGCCGCAGCGCAGGAATGGTCTGCTGCGGGCGATGCCTACGTCGGTGCGGCGCGAGCGGCGTTCGCCGCCGGACGCCGCGTTGAAGAGGCACAGTTGTGGGACGAGGCCGTGCGCAGCTACGAGAAGGCGGGAGACATCGACAAAGCCTTCGACGCGCGTCATGACAGCATCGACACGGCACTGGCGACACGCCCACCCGACACCGTGCTGCAGCTCGCCGAGGGGCTGCTGGCGGCCGCGCGCGACGAACTGCAACGGCTGCGGGCGTTGCTCTGTCGGGTCAAGGCGCTGTTTGCGATTGGCCGTCGGCGAGATGCGGCGGCGGCGGCGGATCAGGCGGTCAAGCTGGCCGATATGCTGGGTGAGCCCTGGCTGCGCTTCGAGGCCGCGCGCCAGAGCGCGCTGGGCCTGTCGCCCGGGCCGAGGGCGGCAGAAGGCATCGAACGGCTGCGCGGATTCGCATCACAGCTCGCGACCGGCGGAACCGCAAGGCAACGCTGCGACTACTGCGCAGACTTGGCCCATGCGGTGCATGTTGCCGGTCGGCGAAGCGAAGCCGCCTTGCTGTATTCGCAAGCGCTGGATGCCGCACGCGCCTTCGGCGACTTGAACGACGAACTGATCAGCTTGTCGAATCTCGGCGGCTTGCTGATGCAACTGGGCCGCCCGGAGGCGGGCCGGTTGCATGTCGACCGTGCCTGCCGCCTGCTGGCGCGCCAGGGTGATCCGGACGGCTTGCCGGCTGCGGCAGCGCTGATGAACCTGTCGATGATCGATGCGTCGTTGGGCCGTTTCGATGCGGCCTTGCACGGCTTCGAGCTGGCCGCGCAAAAGCTGGGCCCAGGCGGCGGGACCGCCAACCACGCCGCGTGCGAAACGCATCTGGCGAACCTCTGGCTCCATCTCGGTCAACCGTCGCGCGCGCTGCAAGCGCTGCGAGCGATTCCGCTGGCAGTGGCAACACAGCTATCGGATCGAGCGGCGCGGCGGCTGACGATCGAGGCGCGCATCGACCGCGCGCTCGGCCGGCCGGCATTGCCGCGGCTGCAACAAGCGCTGGCACTGTTCAGCCCGACGGCAGATCCGCTGTTGCGCATGCTGGCCGAGCTGGACCACAGCCGAGAACTTGATCCCGCGCTGGCCCTGGCTGCCTGCGAGCGGGTGATTCGCGAAGCTGATGCGCTGGAGCTGCTGGCTGTAGCGATGCGCGCACGGCTGTTCGCCATCGACGCGCTGCACCGAGGCGGCGATGCCGCGCTGGCGGCGGATGGCGCGCGCGATGCGATGGCTGGCTGGCAAGACTGCCGCCCGGCCGACCAGTACTGGCCCGAAGCGCTATGGATCGCGTCTGAAGCGCTGCGCAGCGCCGGCGATGAAGCCGCCGCGCGTGCGCTGCTGCGTGAAGCAGTCGGCTGGATTCGCCAAACCGCTGTGCCGCACGTGCCGGCCCCGTTCGTCGACAGCTTTCTGCACCGCAACCCGGTCAACCGGATGATTCTGGCAGCCGCTGGCGGCCTCGTCGGCGACGGTTGAAGGCGGTTCTGCCACCGGCGCCGCCCGTCAGCGCCGGCTGCTCTGCCGCACCACCAACTCGGTGACCAGTTGCCGCGACGCCACCCGCTCACCGGCCAGTTGCGCCAGCAGCAGCGCCACCAGCGCGCGACCGGCGTCGCCGATGGGCTGGGCCACGGTGCTGAGCGGCGGGTGAAAGTGCTCGGCCAGCGCGATGTTGTCGTAGCCCACCACCGCCACATCGTCGGGCACTTGGCGGCCCAGCCGGCGCAGGGCGTTGATGGCGGCCATCGCCAACAAATCACTGGCGGCAAAAATCGCGTCGAAGGCGATGCCCTGGGCCTGCAGCGCGTCGATCTCCGGCGCCACCCGCTCCGTGACAAACGGCAGCGGCCGGACGAGCTGCGGGTCGGCGACCCGGCCGGCGTCGGCATGGGCTTGCTGGTAGCCCTGCAGGCGCTGCGCCACCTCGGGCAGGCCCGGGTCGCCGAGAAACAGGATGGTCTTGGCGCCCTGGGCCAGCAGATGCGCGGTGGCCAGCCGGCCGCCGGCCAGGTTGTCACCGCCGACCGTGGCATACAACTGCTGCGGCAACTGCGCGCCCCAGACCACCAGCGGCACGCCGCGCAGCGCCATCGCATTGAGCTGGTCATGGTGGTGCCACTGGCCCACCAGCACGATGCCCGCAGCCCGGCCGGTGTGGAACAACTGGCCGGCCAGGTCCAGCCGGTCGGCGTCCACGCGGGTCAGCAGCATGTCGTGGCCGCAAGCCGTCAGCGCATCGGCCAGGCTGCCGATCAAGCTCAGGAAAAACGGGTCGGACAGCGGCTGGCGGGTGGCCGGGTCGTAGGGCACGATCACCGCCACCGTCTTGTTCTGCTTGAGCCGCAGGTTTTGCGCGCCCACGTTGATGCTGTAGTTCAGCGACAGCGCCAGCTCGTTGATGCGCCCGCGCGTCTCGGCATTGACCAGCGTGCTGTCACTGAGCGCGCGCGAGACGGTGGACACCGAGACGCCTGCCAGTCGGGCGATGTCGGCCATCTGCACCCGGGACGGCAGCGCGCCAGGGTGCGGCGCGGCGCTGGCCACAGGGCTGGCCGGTGCGGGGCGGGGGTGGGGTGTCGGGTGGCGCGCCATCGGAGTTTGTGAGAAAAAATCGTCCGGCGCTGCACGGCCTGGAATCGATTGCATCATGCCAGAGCGCGCTGGCTTGGTGCGCCGCGTGCATGCGCGCGGCGCCCATTGCGGTGGGCGGTGCACACTGGCGGTGCGCCGGTTTTGGGCGCGCTGCCGCGCTCACCGCTGCGCCAACCGGTTTGCCGGTGGGCACAGCGGTGGGCACACCGGTGGGCACACCGGTGGGCACGCCGGTGGTGACGCCGGCAGTGACGCCGGGGTGCCAAGGACTGCGCCCATCGCTGGCCCGTGATTTGCTTGTATACCGGCCAGGATAATGAGCCATTGCCCCGTCCACCGGGGGGCCGGCACACCCGTCCCCCATCCCGGCCGCCAGCCGAACCCAAGCAGGAGTGAACAACGATGTCGCAAGCCGCGTGGAACCGCCGAGACTGGATCCAGGGCGCTGGTGCGCTGGCAGCAGCCGGCAGCTTGCCCGCTACGCTGGCGCAAAAGCCGCTGAGCGTGGGCTTTATCTACGTCGGCCCGCGCGACGACTACGGCTACAACCAGGCCCATGCCGAGAACGTGGCGCTGGTCAAGAAGATGGCCGGCATCAAGGTGGTGGAAGAAGAAAACGTGCCCGAGACGAATGCGGTGCAAAAAACCATGCAGGGCATGATTGCGCAAGACGGCGCCATGCTGTTGTTCCCCACCTCTTACGGCTATTTCGATCCGCACATGCTGGCAGTGGCGGCCAAAAACCCCGGCGTGCGCTTTGCCCACTGCGGCGGCCAGTGGACTGCCGGCAAGCACCCGGCCAATACCGGCAGCTTCTTCGGCTACATCGACGAGGCGCAATACCTGAACGGCGTGGTCGCCGGCCATGCCAGCAAAAGCAAGAAGCTGGGTTTTGTCGCGGCCAAGCCGATACCGCAGGTGCTGCGCAACATCAACGCCTTCACGCTGGGCGCGCGCTCGGTCGATCCGGCCATCACCACCACCGTGATCTTCACCGGCGACTGGAGCATGCCGGTCAAAGAGGCCGAGGCCACCAACAGCCTGGCCGACCAGGGCGTCGATGTCTTCACGATGCATGTGGACGGCCCGAAAGTGATTGTCGAAACCGCCGCCAAGCGCGGCAAGTTCGTCTGCGGCTACCACGCATCTCAAGCCAAACTGGCCCCGGCGGCCTACCTGACCGGCGCCGAGTGGAACTGGCTCACCGCCTACAAGCAGATCATCGATGCAGCGTTGTCGGGCAAGCCGCACCCGAACTTTGTCCGCGGTGGGCTGAAAGAAGGCTTTGTCAAAAGCTCACCGTATGGCGCGATGGTGGGCGAAGGCGCGCGCAAAAACGCCGACGCCGCGCGCGCCAGGATGATGGCCGGCAGCTTCGACATCTTTGCCGGCGAGATCAAGGACAACACCGGCAAGGTGGTGATTGCCAAGGGCAAGGCCCTCAAGCAGACCGACCTGGAACTTGAAAACATGAACTACCTGGTCGAAGGCGTGGTCGGCAAGGTGTGACGGGCCAGGTGTGACGCCTTCCAACCCGAAGCCAGTGCCGGCAACCCAGTCAACGAGCCGCTGACATGGCCACCCCCCAAGCCTGGCACGCCCCCGTTGAAGCCCTGCTGCTGCCGGCCGGCGCGCTGGGCGCTGCGCTGCTGGTGTTTGGCCTGTTTGTCTGGTTTGGCGGCAACAGCCCGGCCGACGCCTGGGTGCTGCTGTTCAAAGGCGCGTTTGGCGATGCGTTCTCGTGGCAAAACTCTCTGCAGCGGGCCGCGCCGCTGATGCTCACGGCGCTGGCCGTGGCCTTGCCGGCCCGCGCCGGGCTGACGGTGATCGGCGGCGAGGGCGCCTTGGTGCTGGGTGCGCTGGGCTGTGCCGGCCTGCCTTACCTGCTGCCCGGGCTGGGCGGCACGGCGGGCAGCGTGGCGGTGTTGATCGCCGGGGCGCTGCTGGGCGCCGCCTGGGTGGCGTTGGCGGGCGTGCTGCGCCAGTGGCGCGGCGTCAATGAGACGATTTCCAGCCTGCTGCTGAGCTACATCGCCATCGCCTTGTTCAAGCATTTTGTCGAGGGCCCGCTGCGCGACCCGGCCAGTTTGAACAAGCCCAGCACCCGGCCGTTGGCCGAGAGCCTGCGCATCGGGCCGATCGCGCCTGAAAGCCTGCTCGGCGACGTGCACTGGGGCTTGGTGGTCGGCCTGGCGCTGTGCCTGGCCACCGGGCTGTGGTTGAGCTTCACCGCGTCCGGCTTTGCGCTGCGGGTGGTGGGCGGCAATGCCCGGGCGGCGCGGCTGGTCGGCCTGCCGACGGATCGTTTGATTGTGTTGGCCTGCGCGCTGGGCGGCGGCTGTGCCGGCCTGGCCGGCGCCATCGAGGTGGCGGCGGTGCACACATCGGCCAATGCGTCGGTGATCGCCGGCCTGGGCTACACGGGGATCCTGGTGTCGTTTGTGGCCCGCCACAACCCGTGGGCCATCCCGCCGGTGGCCTTGCTGTTTGGCGGTTTTGCAGCGGCCGGCAGCCTGTTGCAGCGCCGGCTCGGCCTGCCCGATGCATCGGTGCTGGTGCTGCAGGGCTTTGCCTTCGTCTTCATCCTGGCGGCCGAGGCGCTGCGCGGCCGGCTGTTTCAAATGCAGATGCCGGGCTTGGTGAAGTTGCGGCTGGTGCCCGGCAAGAGGGCGATGGCATGACTTTTGATATGGGGCTCGACCTCTTGCTGGCCATCATTGGCGGCGCGGTGCGGGTGGGCACGCCGTTTTTGTTCGTCAGCCTGGGCGAATGCCTGACCGAGAAATCCGGCCGCATCAACCTGGGCCTCGAAGGCGTGTTGGTGTTCTCGGCAATGGCCGGTTTTGGCGGCGCCTACCTGAGCGGCTCACCCTGGCTGGGCGTGTTGTTGGCGGGCGTCAGCGGCGCCGCGCTGGCCTTGCTGCACGGCCTGCTGTGCTCACTGAACCGGGTGTCTGATATCGCCACCGGCATCGCGCTGATGTTGCTGGGCGCCGGCCTGGCTTTTTACCTGGGCAAGCCGCTGATCCAGCCGCAGGCGCCGCAAATCCCGTCGCTGGCGCTGGGCGCCTGGAGCGCCACACCGGGCGTGCAGAGCGCGTTGTCGATCAATGCGTTGTTCCCCGTCGGCGTGGCCCTGGCCGGGTTGCTGGCCTGGGGCTTTGCCAACACCCGCTGGGGGCTGGTGGTGCGCATGGCCGGTGACAGCAGTGACGCCGCCCGGGCGCTGGGCTACTCAGTGAACGGCGTACGCATCGCGGCCACCACGGCCGGCGGCTTTATTGCCGGGCTGGGCGGCGCCAGTTTGAGCCTGTACTACCCCGGCAGTTGGAATGAAGGGCTGTCCAGCGGCCAGGGCCTGATCGCTGTGGCGCTGGTGATTTTTGCCCGCTGGAGCCCGTGGCGCTGCCTGGGCGCGGCGCTGCTGTTTGGCGGTGCCGGCGCCATCGGCCCGGCGCTGCAATCGGTGGGCATCAGCGGCGGCTACTACCTGTTCAACGCCATGCCGTATGCGCTGACTTTGGCGATTCTGGTGGCCACCTGCTCGCCCAAACGAACGATCAAGGGTGCACCGATGGAATTGGGGGTTTCAAGATGAGTGGTCTTGGTGGTCTGAACAAATCAGCCAACGGCGTGGTGGTCGGCCTGGTGCAACTGCAATTGCCGGTGGTCGAAACCCCGGCGCAGTTGGCGGCGCAAACCCAGCGCATCTGCGACATGGTGGGCAAGGCCCGGCGCAACCTGGCGACGATGGACCTGGTGGTGTTCCCCGAATACGCGCTGCATGGCCTGAGCATGAGCACCGCGCCGGCGCTGATGGTCGGTCTGGACGGGCCCGAGGTGGCGGCTTTCAAGGCCGCTTGCGTGGCGCACCGCATCTGGGGCTGCTTCTCGATCATGGAGGCCAACCCGGGCGGCAACCCGTACAACAGCGGGCTGATCATCGATGACCAGGGCGTCATCCAGCTCTACTACCGCAAGCTGCACCCGTGGGTGCCGGTGGAGCCCTGGGAGCCCGGCAACCTGGGTGTGCCGGTGTGTGTGGGGCCGCGCGGCGTCAAGCTCGGCCTGATCATCTGCCACGACGGCATGTTCCCCGAGATGGCGCGTGAGGCGGCCTACAAGGGCGCCGAGATCATCCTGCGCACGGCAGGCTACACCGCGCCCATCCGCCACGCCTGGCAGATCACCAACCAGGCGAATGCATTCCAGAACCTGGCGATCACCGCCAGCGTCTGCCTGTGCGGCAGTGACGGCAGCTTCGATTCGATGGGCGAGGCGATGTTCTGCAACTTCGACGGCACGGTGATCACGCAGGGCGGCGGCCGGCCCGACGAGATCATCAGCGCCGAGTTGCGGCCTCACTTGGTGCGTGAGGCCCGTGCCGGCTGGGGTGTCGAGAACAACCCCTACCAACTGGGCCACCGGGGTTATGTGGCGGTGGCCGGCGGCGCGACCGACTGCCCCTACACCTTCATGCACGACCTGGTGGCCGGCCGCCTGCGCTGGCCGTGGGAGGCCACGGTGACGGTGACCGACGGCAGCCCCTGCGGTTTTGCGCCGCCCACCCGGGCCTACCGGGGCGCTGAGGCCAACCCGCTGATGCCGGCCCCGCCTGTCGCACAACATGCCGCAAAAGCCGCCGCACAACCCGCCGCACAACCCGTCGCAAAACCCGCCGCCGAAGCCCCGCCCGCGCCGAAAGCCGCCCGCCTGAAAAGGGCCTGACATGACCACCCTGAAATCCACGCCCTACCCCTGGCCGTTTGACGGTGACCTGCGCCCGGCCAACACCGCGCTGATGATCATCGACATGCAGACCGACTTCTGCGGCATCGGCGGTTATGTGGACAAGATGGGCTACGACCTGTCACTCACCCGGGCGCCCATCGCGCCGATCAAGGCCTTGTTGGCGGCGGCGCGCCAGGCCGGCCTGCTGGTGATCCACACCCGCGAAGGCCATCGGCCCGACTTGAGCGACCTGCCAGCCAACAAGCGCTGGCGCTCCCAACAGATCGGCACGGACGGCCGGGGCATCGGCGACATGGGCCCGTGCGGCCGCATCCTGGTGCGCGGTGAGCCGGGCTGGGACATCATCCCCGAGCTGGTTCCGGTGCCCGGTGAGCCGATCATCGACAAGCCCGGCAAAGGCAGCTTCTGCGCCACCGACCTGGCGTTGATCCTGCACTGCCGGGGCATCCGCAACCTGATCCTCACCGGCATCACCACCGACGTGTGCGTGCACACCACCATGCGTGAGGCCAATGACCGGGGCTTTGAGTGCGTGCTGCTGAGCGATTGCACCGGCGCCACCGATGCCGGCAACCATGCCGCCGCGCTGCGCATGATCGGCATGCAGGGCGGGGTGTTTGGCGCGGTGTCCGATTCGGCCGCCGTGATCGCGGCGTTGGTGGCGCTGGCCGCGCTGTGACCGGGGCGCCGCGATGCATGCGCTGACGCTTGAAACCGTCAACCTGACCAAGCGCTTTGGCGCCTTCACCGCGCTCGACGGCGTGTCGATCAGCGTGCGGCCCGGCACGGTGCACGCGCTGCTGGGCGAGAACGGCGCGGGCAAATCCACCTTCGTCAAATGCGTCGTCGGCTACTACCGGCCCGACGACGGCGCGGTGCTGGTGGACGGCCGTGAGCACGACATCCACTCGCCCACGGTGGCGCGTGATCTGGGCATCGGCATGGTCTACCAGCACTTCACCGTGGTGCCGGGCATGACGGTGGCCGAGAACCTGCTGCTGGCGCGCGGCCATATCCCGGCGCTGATCGACTGGAAAGCGGTGCGCGCCGAGTTGACGGCGTTTTTGCAGACCACGCCGTTCAAACTCGATCTGGATGCCACGCCGCTTGATCTGTCGGCCGGTGAGAAGCAGAAGCTGGAGATCCTGAAGCAACTGTTCCTCAAACCGCGCTTGTTGATCCTCGACGAGCCCACGTCGGTGCTGACACCGCAAGAGGCCGACGAGGTGCTGGGCGTGCTGCGCGATCAGGCCCATGCCGGCGATTGCTCGGTGATCCTGATCACCCACAAGTTCCGCGAGGTCACCGCGTTTGCCGACGACGTGAGCGTGCTGCGGCGCGGCGCGCTGGTGCAAAGCGGGGCGGTGGCGGCCACCACGCCGCAGCAGCTTGCGCAGGCGATGGTGGGTGAGGGCAAGGCCGTGGCGCTGCCGCTGAATCGGGAAACCCGCGATGCGGGCGCGGTGCACCTGGTCATCAGCGCGCTGCAAGTGATGGGCGACCGGGGTGAGCCGGCGGTGCAGGGTTTTGATTTGCAGGTTCGCGCCGGTGAGATCGTCGGCGTGGCGGGTGTCTCGGGCAACGGCCAGCGAGAGTTGATGCAAGCGCTCACCGGCCAGCGCCGGCGTGAGAGCGGCGTGGTGAAAGTGGCCGGCCAGGCGTTCACGGCCACCCGGCGCCAGAACCGGGCGCTCAAGGTGCGGGCCCTGCCCGAAGAGCCGCTGCAGAACGCCTGCGTGGCTGAGTTGAGCGTGGCCCACAACATGGGCCTGCGGCAATTTGACGAAGCGCCGTTTGCGTCCCCGCCGGCAACCGGCGGCTGGGTGCACTGGGGCCGGCTGCGCCAGCGCGCCCGGGGCTGGATCGCCGATTACGGCGTCAAGACCCAGGGCGAGCGGGCGGCAATGCGCACGCTGTCGGGCGGCAATGTGCAGCGCGCGGTGCTGGCGCGAGAGCTGGCCGGCCAGGCCAGCCTGCTGCTCGTCAGCAACCCGGTCTTCGGCCTCGATTTTGCGGCCGTGGCCGAGACCCATGGCCGGCTGATGGCGGCACGCAACCGGGGTGCGGCCGTGCTGCTGGTCAGCGAGGATCTGGACGAGTTGCTGCTGCTGTCTGACCGCATCGTGGTGATGAGCGAAGGCCGCATCGTGTTTGACGTGCCGGCGCACGGGGCGGACCGGCTTGAGCTGGGCGCTTTCATGGGCGGCAAGGCGCACGGCCCGGCGCCGGTGCCGCCGGTGGCTGCGCTGCCCGCCGGGTTACCCGCCGCGCTCTCGGCTCGGTTGCCGGCCGCGTTGCCGGCTGCGTTGTCGGCCGCGTTGTCGGCGGACTCCCCGGAGGCCGCATGATCCACCTGCCGGCCCGGCCGTTTGAGTACGCCTTCGACATCGCCCACAGCGCGCTGCTGATCATCGACATGCAGCGTGATTTTGTCGAACCCGGCGGCTTTGGCGCGTCGCTCGGCAACGATGTGCGGTTGCTGCAAGCCATCGTGCCCACCTGCGCGGCGGTGCTGGCGGCCTGGCGTGCAGCCGGCGGCTGGGTGGTGCACACCCGCGAGGGCCACGCCCCCGATCTAAGCGATTGCCCAGCCGCCAAACGCAATCGTGGCCAGCCCAGCTTGCGCATCGGCGACGCCGGGCCGATGGGCCGGGTGCTGGTGGTCGGTGAGCCCGGCCAGCAAATCATTGCCGCGCTGGCGCCGGTGGCCGGCGAGTTGGTGATCGACAAACCCGGCAAAGGCGCGTTTTATGCCACGCCGCTGCAAGCCGAGTTGCAGCAGCGCGGCATCAGCCACCTGGTGTTGATGGGCGTGACCACCGAGGTCTGCGTGCAAACCACGATGCGCGAGGCCAATGACCGGGGTTACGACTGTTTGCTGGTCGAAGATGGCACCGAGAGCTACTTCCCCGCCTTCAAGGCCGCTACGCTGGCGATGATCACCGCCCAAGGTGGCATCGTCGGCTGGGTGGCGCCGGCGGCGGCGCTGATCGCGGCGATCAGTGGACGGGGGTGACCGCGATGCCTGGCCGTACCGACCCATCCCTCTCAAGCTGCACCCTCACCCCAACCCTCTCCCGCGTGCAGGAGAGGGGGCAATGCAAGCTTCCCGCCGACAACAAGCTCTTGCGCCCTCTCCCGCACGCGGGAGAGGGTTGGGGTGAGGGCAGTCCAGCAACACCATGACATCCCCTCCGCTCACCCTGGCCGACTGGCGCGCCGCCTACGCCGCCGGTGCCCGGCCGGCCGATCTGCTGGCCCCGCTTCTGGCCCGCCAAACGGCGGACGACCCGGCCTGGATCCACCGCTGCACGCCGGCCTTTGTCGCCGCCCAGCTCGACCACCTGGCCAGCCAAGACCGCGCCACGCTGCCGCTGTACGGCGTGCCGTTTGCCGTCAAAGACAACATCGACGTGGCCGGCCTGCCCACCACCGCCGCCTGCCCGGCTTTTGCTTACACGCCGCAGCACAGCGCCACGGTGGTGCAGCGGCTGCTGGCGGCCGGCGCGGTGTTGGTGGGCAAGACCAATCTGGATCAATTCGCCACCGGCCTGGTGGGCACCCGATCACCTTACGGCGAGGTGCCCAACACCTTCAACCCGGCTTACGTCTGCGGCGGCAGCAGCTCGGGCTCGGCGTCGGTGGTGGCGCGCGGGCTGGTGGTGTTTGCGCTGGGCACCGACACGGCAGGGTCGGGCCGGGTGCCGGCCGGCTTCAACAACCTGGTCGGCCTCAAACCCACGCCCGGCCGGGTGCCGATGGCCGGCGTGCTGCCAGCCTGCCGCACGCTGGACGTCGTCTCGGTGCTGGCGCTGACGGTGGCCGACGCGGCCCAGGTCTATGCCGTGATCGAGGGCCCGGGCGACGAGCCGGCTTTCCACGCCCCGGTGTTGCAGCCGCCCTGGCTGGGCCGCAGCGGCATGGCGCTGCGGGTAGGCGTGCCAGCGGCGCCCGGCTGCGATGCGGCCATCGGCTACGACACCGCGTTTGAGCAAGCCATCGAGCAGTGCCGCGCTTGGGGCGCGGACGTGCAGCCCATCGACATGGCGCCGCTGCACGCCGTGGCGCAACTGCTCTACGACGGCCCGTGGGTGGCCGAGCGCTACGCCGTGGTGCAAACCCTGATGCGCCAGCAGCCCGACGCGCTGGACGCCACCGTGCGCCAGGTGATCCAGCACGCGCTGGCCTTTGATGCGGTGTCGGCCTTCGAGGCGCGCTATGCGCTGGCCGCGCTGGCCCGGCAGATCGCGCCGCTGTGGCAGCAGATCGATGTGCTGATGGTGCCCACCGCGCCCACCTGCCCGACCCGGGCGGCGGTGGCAGCGCAGCCCGTGCTGCGCAACAGCGAGCTGGGCCGCTACACCAACTTTGTCAACCTGCTGGGCCAGGCCGCGCTGGCGCTGCCCAGCAGCCTGGGTGAAAACGCCAGTGGCCTGCCGTCTGGCCTGCCATTTGGCATCACCTTCATCGCCCCCGGTGGCAGCGACGCGGCGCTGGTGGCGCTGGGCCATCGCTGGCAGGCGGCGCGGGCGCTGCCGCTGGGCTGCGGGCTGCGCGCACCCAACTTGGCCGATGCTCCGGCCGATCCCCCGGCCGATCCTCCGGCCGATACCGCAGCCGCCGCCCTGCCGGCCGCCGCGCCCACACTGGCGCTGGCGGTGGTGGGCGCCCACCTGGCCGGCATGGCGCTGCACCACCAACTGCTTGAGCGCGGCTGCCGGCTGCGGGCGCGCACCCGCACCGCGCCGCACTACCGGCTGTATGCGCTGCCCGGCACCACCCCGCCCAAGCCCGGCCTGGCCCGGGTGGCGGTGGGTGACAGCGCGGCCGGCGCGGCGCGGGGCGCCGACACAGACGCCGACGGCGGCGTGGCCATCGAGGTCGAGGTCTACGACATGCCGCTGGCCGCCGTCGGCTCGTTTCTGGCGCTGATCCCACCGCCGCTCGGCCTGGGCTCGGTGCAACTGGCCGACGGCGGCTGGGTAAAAGGTTTTATTTGCGAAGGCGCGGCGCTGGCCGGCGCCACCGACATCAGCGCCTTCGGCGGCTGGCGCGCTTATCAGGCACAACAATGAACCCGGCCGTGATCGACGATCCGCAGGTGGTGGCTGAGGTCACCGCCGTCTTCCATGCCTACGAGCGGGCCTTGATGGCCAACGACGTGGCCGCGCTGAACGGCTATTTCTGGCCTGACCCGCGCGTCACCCGCTACGGCATCAACGACCGGCAATGGGGCATCGCCGAGCTGCAGGCCTTTCGCGCCGCCACGCCCGCGCCGCCCTTCAGCCGCACCCTGCACCATTTGCGCATCGCCACCTTTGGCCCCGACATGGCCGTGGCGCAGGTGGAGTTTGTGCGCAGCGACAGCGCGCTGCGCGGCTTCCAGAGCCAGACCTGGGTGCGCCTGGCGACCGGCCGCAGCGGCTGGCGCATCGTCGCCGCGCACGTCAGCATGGTGGCGTTCAACGCCGGGTGACAGGCAGCAGGTGGCCGCGCATCCTCATTCGGCCCCGCCGTCCTCCGGCCTCGACAGCGTCAACCGGGCTGCAGCCCCCACGCTGGCCGACCAGGCCTACGCCCAGCTCAAGCAGTTGATTTTTGATTTTGCGCTGATGCCGGGCGACCGCTGCAGCGAGAGCGAGCTGGCGCAGCGCCTGGCCATCAGCCGCACCCCCTGCGCCAGGCCCTGCAGCGGCCGCAGCGCGAGGGCTTCGTGCAGGTCAGCCCGAAGATCGGCTGGCAGGTAGCACCGCTGGATTTCGACGTCTTCGACGAGCTCTACGATCTGCGCACCCTGATCGAATGCCATGCCGCCCAGCTGCTGGCCGAGGCTGAAGCCCGCCCCGCGCTGGTAGCGCTGGCCGAGATCTGGCTGCTGCCCGAGGCCGAGCGCCTGGCCGACGGCGCCGAAGTGGGCCGGCTGGACGAGCAATTCCATGCCCAGCTGGTGCAGGGCAGCGGCAACCGCGAGATGGCCCGGGTGCACCGCAGCATCACCGAGCGCATCCGCATCATCCGGCGGCTGGACTTCACCAAGCCCGCCCGGGTGGCCGCCACCTACGCTCGCGATGGCCAATGGACAGGGTGACGTCGATACGCACATTTCCATCCACGTTCTTGGAATCCGTTGCTATTTCAGACTGTCGTTGATCAAATTAGCCAGCCTCACGCCTGCGACCGCAATTCGCTTTTCCGCTATTGACCCTGCATTGGTTCGATAGATCTGATCCAACTTGAACGAGCCCGTCCCGGTTCCAACCGGTTTTGCATACGCATACTTTCGGGCGAGCCCGGAACTTTCACTGATCCAAACGCTCTCGTTGGACTTTGCCGCTTGCTTCGGGTCCACCTGAAACGATGCGAGGCGCTGCTGAACCTTCAGCGCCTTCGGTATCGGATCCTCCTTGGTCCTTGTAGCCCCAACTGCGTCGTCCCAGAATGCATGCAGCGTACCGCACTCGCTTGCGCAGACGGTCACGTCGTTGCCTCCACCGTCACCCCTTGGAAGCTCCTTGCTGAAACGCGCCGAGGCGTGAAGTGGTTGATGCACATCGCCGACCAAGTGGTTGACCCATCCCAGTGAGTAGGACTTCACGTCGTCCGAGGCATCGGAGGACAGCAACTCTCGCATCGTCGCTATCTGTCCCTGGGCGTTGGGAGTCTTCGAGTGCTTGGGTAGACCAGTGCCGTCGGTCGTGAAGGGAATGTCCTTGTAGTGCCAATACTTGTGTCGTGCCTTGTCTACGTAACCGATGACTTCTGCTGCGTTGGGCGATGTTTGTTTGTCGTCCTTGTAGTCGCCCTTGAACTTGATGTCGTCCGGCCAGTAAGCGGAGCGCATGAAGGCCACCTTATCTGGATCGTTGATGCCGGCTGCGGCAATCCAGCTGGCATGGTCTGGGTTCAGCTTCAGCAGTTCCTTCACTCTTGCGCGAGTTTCCGGGCTCAGCTTGTCGTAGGCGATGGCCGCGACAGCCATATGACCCACATCGTTCCACCCTAACGCCGGTAGAGCCGTTAGCGCCAAAATCATCAGCAAAGCGATTCGAATCATGATGAGTTTCCCTGGTTGCCAGAATGTGGCGAAAGTCCTCCAGGCGGGAACGCATAGTGAGGCACGATCAGACGAACGCCAATCCAAACAGATACGAAATCAGAACCCGCCTGCGAACTCCCGCTCGCTTCGCCTGTTGCTCGTGTAGCCTGGCGTTGGCAAGTCGGCGCAGCCTGGGTTCTGTCCGAACTGCGGCGCGCGGTGTGTGGCACAGACCCCACGCATTTGGTCAAGCACGTCATCCTCCGCGTGGTCACGAGCGTGAATCGCTTCACGCGCGGTTCACCAGCAGCGCGAAGACGCCCTTCGAGTCTTCGAGGAAGCCCGCCGGAGTCTTGGCGTAATGCGTGATCGAAACGGAGTCGGATACGTTGCCGCCCAGGGCGAGCACCTCATCCGGCCTGACGCTGACGACCACATCGGTGTGGCTCTTGAAGGCATCGCTGACGCCGGCCTGTTCAAAGGTGATCGGTTGCTCGCGGGAGCGCGCGATCAGGTCGCCGATCTGCGGCATGCGCTCGTGCAAGCGAAAGCCCCAGAAAGGCGCGGCGGCTTTGCCTGAGCGCTTGATGGCGTCGTTGATGTAGCGCGAGTGGCTGGCCGCGAACTTGAAACCGTTGTACTTCGGGGCCTGCGCAGCAGCGTTGCGCACCATGAACGAGATGGCCGCAGCCGACCAGGGGATGTCGGCATCGTGCCCGTCGTGCGGCAGGTTGATTGCTTGCCACATCTCGCCGACAAGGCGGAAGAACGGGTCGACCGTCTCCTTGCCTTGCCCGAACTTGAAACGCACCCACTCGACGACGGCTGCCTCCGCGAGCGCCTCGCGCGAAGGGGAAGCGGGGGCACGCAGGCTGGGCAGCTCAGAACCGCCGGTGGACGGACCGGACGGCAGGATTGCCTTGACGAACCCCGTCTGAGGGCCCGCTGGCAGCGGCACGCTGACCGGCAGCCAGCCCGCTTGCTCGTTGCCGCTCACGTCTACGGGCTGGCCGAGGTGAAGCCGCAGCTTGAAGGTCGCCGGCGTCGCCGGCCCCGGGCTCGAGCGCAGATTGAGAGCTTCCACGTTCACATGCATGCGGGTCATTGGTGGTCTCCTGGGTCACGGGTGCACTAAGGGGTGGTTGCGACGCCCCACGAAAGCTCGTTGCCGATGCCCAGGTTTCTGGGGTTGAACAGCTGCCATGCGGGCAGTACGTAGGCATTGACGCCTTTGCCAGCGATGTACATGCCAATCAGTTGCCGCCCACCCTGCGTGCGCACGGCAGGAGCGCCACTGTCGCCCGGCATCAGCAGCGACTCGGAAATGCCGTGCAGCACCAGACGATGGCGCACCCGGACCACGGACCCGTCGCCAAGCGGGTAGGGCATCTCGAAGTCTTTCACCGTTCCGGTGTAATCCACCCACACAAACTTGCGCCGGCCTTTGCCATCCGCCCGGCCGGTCGCAATCCAAAAGCCCAAGCCCAAATCGCCGGGGTCCTGCAGGTATGCATCAGCAAGCGCAAATTTTAGGCCAGACATGGCCTGGCGCAGTTCGGCGCTGCCCCGCAGCTTTATCAGCTGCGCGTCGAAGCCATGGCCCGGGCTGCGCAAGAGTTCACCGCGCACGGCCGAGGTCTTGCCCAAGCCAGGCTGGTCATCGCGGTTTAGCAGCACGGGCAGCGCGGTCTGGCTGTCATCCGAGTCGATCAACGAGCGGCTAAGCACATGCCGGCAAGACATCGCGAACACCGTGCCTGGCTGGCCAGGTCGCTGCACGCCACAGGTAACCACGCCGCAGACGTCGTCCTCGCTGCCTGGCGCCTGGACCAGCACACCAAACGGCATCGGCACTTCGCTGAAACTGGCACGGGGCTGCGGCCGGCCGTAGAGCGCCAGCGGCCGCACATCGGTGGGTATGGCGCACAGGATGCGCTGCTCTTCCGTGCCGGCGGCCGCCATGAGGTGCGCGGGCAGCCGCCGTGGGTCGGCCGGCCGGCCGGTGGTCCTCCACTTCCTGGCCACGACGAAGATGACACAGGCCTCACGCGTCAACACCGGCCGCCCGCCGGACTCAGCGCAGCGCATCCTGAAACCCGAGCCGACGCTGACGAGGCCGGGGTAAGCCAACCGCAACTCGGCAGACCGGGTGGTGGCGGCTTCGTGGGCCAGGCGCAGCTGTTGCGTGCGGGTCAGCCTGCGGCGAAAGTTCCTGACGGCGTCGGCATGCGAGGTTTCATCGACCGGCCTTCGGGGACCGGCTTGCGGCAGCGAGGCGGGCGGGCGGCCGGAATCACGGGCCATGGCGACACTCCTTCTTGAAGGCACTCAACGGAGCTTGCAGCGGGCCGCCAAGGCCTCAGGCGTCAAGGCCAGCAGCAGCTTTGTTTCGGCGGACGACAACCCGCCTTTGTCGGTGCTGATGTTTGGTGCACCTATTGGACGCCGACGAGCACGGTCGGCCACCAGCAAGGCCTGGGTCTGTGGGCCCCACAATCCGTCGCGTTGGTTCTCGGGCATGCACAAGGCAGTTTGCAACTTGCGAACTTGTGCCGGTGCGAGAGGCAGCCCCAAACGGCGCTGCACACCGGCGTTCGGTTCGGCGTCAGCTGGCTGGGCTTCCACGGTGTCGGGCTTGCTGCCCAACAGGTCGCTCACACCCGGAATATTCCGGACTGCCTGAGCCACCTCCTCAGGTGTCACCGAAGCGCCGCCCTGGACGCGGTACTTCACAAGCACACCGTTCTTGCCTCGCGGCACTGGTTCGAGCAAAGTGATCGGCACGCCGTTCACTTCAAAGTCTTCTTCGGCGTTGATCGCGGCGATGGCGTCTTGGACCTTGCTGGTCTGCGTTGCCGCGTCTTCGGTTGCTGCCGCAGCGGCAACAGTGACCGTAACGATCTGGCGCGAGCGCCGTGTGCTGTCTTCGATCATCAGCTGGTAGCTTCCGGCCACCGTGGTGTTGTCGGCCACAATGTTGATGAAACTGGTGGACATCGGGTGCGGTACCGTCTTCAAACCGGTTGGTTGTCTGTCCAGGAATGTCGCGGTGTAGTTGCCATTGCCGTCCTCGATCGATACGGTTTTTCTATCGGCTTGCTTTGCGGTAAAGCCGACGGCAGCAGGCGACACCCTGAGCGGCTTGAGCGTGGTTTCAACCTTGCACAGCTTGAGTGCCTCGGCCGACTGCGTGCTGCCTGGAGTGGCCATCGCCGTCAACCGATCAGCGCGGCTATCCAGGTCGGTCGCTTTTTCTCGAAGCTTGCCGAGGACCTCCGCCAAACTATTGATCACGGTCTCGTCGATGCTTCCCGGCGCGGCAGGCCTGATCTTATTCTGCCGACTACGGCTGCGTTGCTTCCCAGCGTTCGGCGTTGGCTGGGAGCTATCTTGGGCGCTCTGCGTCGGCGTGATGAACAAGCCGGCGTCTCTCTGGATCGTAGCCAGCAGTCCGGTAACCGATTGGATCGACCCCTCAGTGCCGCTGATTTCCTTCTTCACGGCCGCTTCAATCTCTCGCACCGTGTCCGCCAGCAGAATGCCCATGTCCACGGCTCGTGATTGCCGGCTGCCGGCGGCGGAAGACGCGATCGTTGCCTTAGCCACCGCAAAAGTGGCCACCGCCACTCCGGCCTCCGCGCTTTCCACTGCTGCCTGAAAGAGGGACGGGTTGTTGCGAGCCTTGGCTTTCACCTTCCATTGTTCAACAGCGCCCGTAGCCGTAGCCACCGCCGACAAACGCTCGTCGACGGCAATCCTGTGGTTGCTCAGCTCCGTCGCTGCCTCGTCGCTCAGTGCCAGCGGCACGACTGCGGCGATCGAACAGTCGATGGCCTTGATGCCGGCCAAATAGATCGCCCCTCGCCGTTTGTCGGTATTGAACGTGCCGATGGTGTAAGCGCTACCAGCGATCAGACCTGCGCCTGTGATTGCACTCGAATGCACCTTGGCAACGGTAGCACCCACTATTAGGGCGCCGAGGGTCAGCAGGCCGTTGGACAGAAGGCGCTCCGAGTCGCCGAGTTCCACGACCTTGTCGTGGTATTCCAGTGAGCGCGCGCGCGCCCGCATGATGGCTTCACCCAGGATTGGTGGCTTCAACTGCTGAGCCATGGCGCTGCGATCGGTCGCCACGTATGGGCTCGCGCAGGCCGTCAGCAGCGTGACGATGACGACCCAGCCAATGCGGTTGATCTGCAGCCCACAGAGCGTGTTAGCGTTCATGTTTTTCCTCAGCGGGCCTGTTGCGCTGCGGTGCGATATCTTCCCGCACTCAGACGCGATGACGCGCGCGCGGTCCGGGCGTGACGACGATGTCGATGCTGTCAATCCAGCACGCGGCCGCCGAGCCAGCTTCAGCCAGGTCGCGCTGCGCCAACAACAGCAGCGACAGGCGCAGCACGCCGTTAAGGCCGACTGGTGCGGTCACTGCGGTGGCAAAGGGCTCGCCGGGCACATCGCTGACGGCGCGCAGGCGGCGGCCGTTGGCCCAGCCTACGGCGTGTGCGTACCCGTGGTCGCCAACCACGGCCGTGGCCCCGCGCACCTGGACCGAGACCCAGCCGCTTCCTTCGCACTGCACCAGGCCCTCGGCGCGTCTGACCTGTGGCGTAGCGTCGATGTCATCCGCCTGGCTTTCGGACGCCAAACGATCAAACAGCACGGACAGCACCTGGCCGTCCTCTGTGCGTGTGCCGTTCATACCGAGACTCGTGTCCTCGAATGACACAGACAACAGTTGTAATGTCATGTGGTGCCTCCATTTTTTGTGGCGTTGCGAAGCTGCCGCAACGCGATGAGATGGTGATGGGACGGCCCGGAGTAAACACCCACTAGAAAGGGGGCAAACGATGATTGCACCGCCGCGACGTCGTACAGGCTAGGGATGGCGGTCGGCCACGTCGCATCGACAATTCGCCCGTGACCAGATATTCAATCCCCAAACGGGAGATGGCCAAGATCCACGCTTTGTGCGGTAGCGGGTGGCCCGCAGCGGTGTTCATCCCCGCCCTGCTGGAAGCGCTGCATGCTGTCATACCCAGTTCACGCAACCTGTTTGACTGGACGGACAACGATGGTCGGCTGTTGCACTACTTCATCGAAGGTCCGGTTGACACCGCCGTGGCCCAACGCTACTTCGAGCACTTTCACAACCGCAAGGATGCGATATGCATGCCAGCATTCGCCTCGCTTCGGGACGCGCCAGCAGGTGTGCGCCCGGCTGGCGACTTGGATCGGCCCGATTTCTTCGCCTCTGAGTTGTACAACGAGATCTGGCGGCCGCAGGGCTTGCACACAAGAATCGAAGGGGTCGTGCGCAGCAGCACGGGCTGCCTGATAGGCAGCCTCGTGCTGTACCGGGGACCGCGTGACCCAAAATTCACTGCTCGCGATGAGCAGGTGCTTGAGGGCTTGCTCCCGGCGGTGGCGCGGGCACTGCAATGCGGCACCGACTCTCGAAGTGATATGACCGCGAGTGCCTTGCATCTTCCCTGCCTAGAACCTGCCGAAACACTGCTGCTGGATTTCGCCGGTCGTTTGTGGCATGTCTCGCCGGGCGCACCGCGTCTGCTGATGTTGGCAGATGGTGGCATCTCGCGCGAAGCGTTGGAACGTCCGTTGGTTGATCGAGTTGATCGCCTGTTCGGACGCCTCATCGATCAATTGCGAGAACGCGCCACTGGACTTGCGAGTGCGTCCCAAGCGTGGCCGTCGCTATCCATCTTCAACGGTTACGGACGCTTTGATGCGCAGAGCATGTTGCTGTGGTCGCCGGATACAGAGCCAAGCGGCCAGGTGCCACTGATGCAGATTACACTGAGACGCTTGGAACCGCGCGAGGTATCGGTGCAGCGGGTGTTGCGCAGCATGCCCGTGACGGTCGGGCAAGCGTCCGTTTGTGCAGCGCTCTTCGCAGGGCAACCGCAAGACGAGATCGCGCGTGCGCTGGGTGTCGCGACGTCCACCGTCGTGGACCATGTTCGCAAGCTGTACTGCGCGCTGGACGTCTCAAGTCTCTCCGAACTGCGTGCCCTCCTAGATCGACGCTTGTCCTGCACAACACATTGATCCGTATACGGCCCGCGTACCCAAAGCTTGACCGCGAGATGGCCCGGATGCACTGCGGCATCACCGAGCGCATCCGCATTATCCGGCGGATCGATTTCACCAAGACCGCCCGGGTGGCCGCCACCTGCGACGAGCATGCGCGCATCCTGGGCGCCATCACCCGGCGCCGCGCCGACGATGCCCAGCGCCTGCTGCGCGCCCACATCGCGCAGAGCAAGACGGCGGTGCGGCATCTCACGCTGGACATGGTGTACCGAGCGCGCCGGCAGGCTTGTTGGGGTGGCGGGCTCGGGTCGCCGAGGGATTGGGCAGCGGGGCTTATTCAGCGCAAGCCCGTCGCAGCTTCGCAGCGCCGAAGGGGATGCCCGCTCACCGCCTGGTTGCGGTCAAGCTGCCGAATGGGGCGATGCGGCTGCCCAACTCACGGGCGCCGCGACACAACGTCAGACCAGCAACTCTACTGGCGGCATCAGCACGAGAGCCTTTGCCCGCTTCGCCAGGCCTTGGTCGAATGTCGCGAATCCAGAAGCACGCGAGCTGCGCGCCAGGTGCAGCGCATCAGCAAAATCGAGACCCTTGTCGAACCCATCGATTGCCACCAGGACCGCGTCGCGATCTTCGAGCGTGACGTGCTCGATGCTCGCCAGCGCCCGCAATACGCGCGAAATGTCCTTCGCTGGCAGCTGATAGAAGCCACGCATGACCCACTCCAGCTCCAGCAGCACGGTCACCGTGACCCAGCCTCGTTCGGAGAGCGCCGCGATGGCAGCAGGCCGCTGTTTGGCGGCCTGTGCATCGTCGGCGTCATCGACGAAGAAGCGCGCCAAAACGTTCGTATCCAAGGCCCTCATGGCTTGCTGCGCCGCGAACGGACCAGCAAGGCGGCCGGGTCGAAGTCCTGCAGATGACGTGGAACGCCGCGCGCCGGCGCCTTGACCATGCCTGCCATCCCGGTCAGATCGGCCGTCGCGACCGACCGGACGACACGCAGCTTCAGCCCGTCTGATTCTTCGAGGACTTCGAGCCTGGCGCCTGCACCCATACCGAGCCGGCGCCGCAATGCCGCGGGCAACACGATCTGGCCTTTCGAGGAGACTAGCAGCGTCGACATATTGGTAACCAGACCTTGAGAATGCAGATCATTTTAGCGCGGCTTACCATGTAAGTCAAAGGGGGAAGTTGCCGGGCCCCAGCTGCTCACGCGCCTGCTGCGCGGCCACGCGCGCAGAGCAAGACGGCGGTGCGGTACATCACGCTGGACATGCTGTACCGGGCGCGCCGGCAGGTTTGACGGGGCGGCGGCCCGGTGGCAATGCAACATCCCCTGTGCGGCGCGCTGAGCGGTTGTTAGTATTGCCGCCCAGGTCTTGATACCAAGAGAAGGGGTCCACCGTGCCGACAACGCCTTGTCATCTCTACCGCTCGCTGCGATACGACGACTTCGCGACGGCCTACTCCGGCACCGAAGCTGACATCCCTGACGGCTTGCTATACCCACGCTGGACGCCCAAGAATTTCATGGCGCGGTTCAAGCAAAAGGGCCAATGGGTAGAGGCACAGCGTGTCTCGCCCGCCGATGTGCGCTACGACAACCAGGGCCGGGTGAAGACTGGGGGCGGCACCTCGCTGTTTGACTGCGACGGGTGGTTCGGCTTCACGGCCTGGCACTACTTTCGGATTCCCAAAGACACGCCAGTGCCACCCAATCTGTGCGTCGAAGGGCCAGGCGAGGAGCAGACCAACGCCAGCGGCACGCGCACGGGCCGCCATTACCAGATCGAGGTCAGGGCGCCGATGACCGTCGGAGCCATGAAAGGCCTGCTGGACAACTTCCTGCGCTCGGCCATCGCCCGCAACCTTGAATTGGCGCACCACGCCTGAAGGACCCGGCCATGACTGATGTCGATGGTGTGACGCTGATGATGGCTATCCAGGCCGTGGACGAAGTGATGGGCCGCCTGACCGAAGCGACCGCAGACGAAAGCTGCGCCGACCCGGACGCGCAGACGATGCTGATGGACTACCGGCGCGCTGCCCGGCGGCTGGAAGCCGTCTTCGACAAGGCCTGCCAGGTCGAGCTGGACCTGCCGCCTGACGATGAACTGGTCAAGGTCCAGCGGTGATGGCGCGAGAGGCCTACCAGGCTTCCCGGAACGGCCGGATGTCCAGCTCGTGGGTCCAGGCGTCGCGGCCCTGTTGGTGCAGCTGCCAGTAGGCCTCGCCCACCGATGCGGGCCGCAGCAGGGTGTCGGGCGGCAATTGGTCGGGATCATCACCGCGGGCCTTGATGCGCTCGCGCACAAAGGCGGTGTCGACGCCGGCATCGATGATCAGGTGGGCCACATGGATGCCGTCGGGCCCCAATTCGCGGGCCATCGATTGGGCCAGCGCGCGCAGGCCGAACTTGCCCGCCGCAAAGGCGGCAAAGCCCTTGCCACCGCGCAGGCTGGCGGTGGCGCCGGTGAAGAAGATCGAGCCCCGGCCGCGCGGCAGCATGTGTTTGGCGGCCTCGCGCCCGCTGAGAAAGCCGGCCAGGCAGGCCATCTCCCAGACCTTGCGGAAGACCCGGCTGGTGGTCTCGCGGATCGGGAAGCTGACATTGCCGCCGACATTGAAGATCACCACCTCGATGGGCCCGAGGGTGCGCTCGATGGTGTCGAACAGCGCCACGGTCTGGTCCTCGTCACGGGCATCCAGCGCAAAGGCATGGGCGCTGCCGCCGGCCTGTTCGATCTGCTCGACCAGGGG
>JANLOP010000170.1:0-2529 GCA_031366635.1 Betaproteobacteria bacterium
CTGGCCAAGACCGAGGCGCTGCGCCGGCGCATTGCCGACATCCACCCGGGCTGCGAGGTCTGGGCGGTGGAAGAGTTTGCCGGCGCCGACAACTGGCCCGGCCTGCTGCCAGCCGAGGTGGACGTGCTGATCGACGCCTGCGACCAGAGCGCAGCCAAGCTGGTGCTGGCGGCCTGGGCGCTGCGCAGCGGCACACCGCTGGTGTGCGTGGGCGCGGCCGGCGGCAAGCAATCGGCGCAGCAGGTGCAGGTGGCCGACTTGGCCGAGGCCACCCACGACCCGCTGTTGGCCGGCCTGCGCCAGCGGCTGCGCAAGCAGGGTGCGCCGCGCTTGGGGCCGATCGGGCTGACCTGTGTTTTCTCGCGCGAAAGTGTGGCCGCCCCGGCCATGGACGCTACCGCTGCGGCCCATGACAGCAGCCTGAACTGCCACGGTTATGGCTCGACGGTGACGGTGACCGCCACCTTTGGTCTGGTGGCGGCAGGCGAGGCGCTGCGCCTGTGCCGGGCACCCGCTGCGCAGCGCTGAAGCCGCGACGGCCGACGGGGCCGCTGACCGGCGCCAAAACTCCCCATGCTAGAATGTTTTGCTGTATTGGACGGGGTCGTTAGCTCAGTTGGTAGAGCAGCGGACTTTTAATCCGTAGGTCGCGTGTTCGAGTCACGCACGACCCACCATGCCAAAACCAGCAGGCCGGACTCAGCAAACCGATTTCAATCCAGCGGGCGATTTCGGGCTCTTAGCTCAGTTGGTAGAGCAGCGGACTCTTAATCCGTAGGTCGAGTGTTCGAGTCACTCAGGGCCCACCAAAAATTAAGTGTTGAAGATCAACGGCCTGGCGGAAATGCCAGGCCGTTTTTTGTTACCGGCGTCCAGGAAGTCAGCCGACTTTTTGGACATTGGCACAAAAGTGGCACAGCCAGAGACTGGCGATGAACCGAGCCAACGGGTCCATCGCACGTGGAAACAGTCACCAAGCGCGGCAAGTACCGGCGCGCTCAGATACGCCGCCTCGGCTTCCCGCTGCAGCACAAATCGTTCGACTCGCATGCCGAGGCCGAACGCACGACGCTTGCCGAGGCGCTGGAGCGCTACAAGACCGCGATCAGCAGCCGCAAGGCGCACCCGGCGCAGCACTACCAGCGAATCTCGCACTGGCTGCGCCAGCGGCTCGCTCACCGCTACCTTGGAGTTGGACTGCATCTCCGAGGGCCAGAACCTGCAAGACGGTGACTACCTCGTCAACTACGAAATTCATTGGAACCCGGTTCGCATCATTCAGCGCTTCGGGCGTATCGACCGCATTGGTTCACCCAACGCCGTGATCCAGCTCGTCAACTTCTGGCCCAACATGGCGCTGGACGAATACATCGGCCTGGAGCAGCGCGTCAGTGGCCGAATGGTGCTGCTCGACATCTCCGCGACGGGCGAAGAGAACCTGATCGAGCGCGACGCCGGCAACGTCATGCAAGACCTGGAGTACCGGCGCAAGCAGCTTCAGAAGCTGCAAGAAGCCGTCATCGACCTGGAGGACCTGTCCAGCGGCATCTCCATCGCCGACCTGACCTTGGCCGACTACCGCATCGAGTTGGCCGGCTACCTTCGCGAACACCCCGGGCGATTGGCAGCGATGCCCTTGGGCGCCTACGCCGTCACGTCCAGCGCCGACGCTGACGACGCGCTTCAACCGGGTGCCATCTTCTGCCTGCGAGCCGTGGGCGATGCCGCGCTGGCCACCATCGAGCCTGGCTACCCCTTGGCACCGCACTACGTGGTCCACGTCAGCAGTGATGGCGCCGTTCAGCTTCCGCACAGTCAAGCCAAGCAGGTATTGGATCGTCTGAAAGGCTTGTGCCTCGGCCGCGATCTTGTCGATGCCCAAGCGTGCGAACGCTTCGACAAGGCGACCAAGGCAGGTCGGCAGATGCTGCCTTATCAGGCTCTGCTCCAGCAGGCCATCGCCAGCGTTGTCGGCAAGTCGCAAGAGCGCGCCGTTGCCAGCCTGTTCTCGCCGGGCGGCACGCACGCCAAGAAGGGTGAGTTCGCCGGCATGGGCGACTCTGAGGTGGTGGCGTTCCTCGTCATCGTGTGAGCACAGGCCGGTGTGGCGGGTATTGAAAAACGATGCTAATAAAGCGACAATCATCGCCTTCAATGCATCAATCTCTGCCTTCCCTGCTGTTCCCAGAGTACCGGCGCCGCGTCCTCGGCTTGCTGCTGCTTCGCCCGGACGAAGCGCTGCACGGCCGCGAAATCGCTCGGCGCACCGGCCTGCCGGCCGGCACCATCACCCGTGAACTGACGAAGCTCGCCGAGGTGGGCTTGCTCAAGCGCACCAAGCGCGGCAACCAGCAGGTCTACAGCGCCGATACGACCGGCCCCATCTTCACCGAACTCGCCAGCATCCTGCGCAAGACCTCAGGTCTTGCCGACGTGCTGGTACAGGCGCTGGCGCCGGCCGCACCCAAGCTGCGCTTGGCGTTCGTGTTCGGCTCCGTGGCGCGAGGGCAGGAGACGGGCGGCAGCGAT
>JANLOP010000217.1:0-16433 GCA_031366635.1 Betaproteobacteria bacterium
CGCGCCGGCAACAACATGATCGCGATGGGCGTGGGCGTCACCGTCTTCTGGCCGGCCTTGCTGGCAATGCGCCCGGACGGGCCCGAGGCCCAGGAACTGGCCGATCTGAAAGGCCGCTTCGAGGCCCTGCGCAGCGCGGCATTGGCCAAGGCTTGCGGCACACCGGCAGATGCCATGCCGGCGCAGCGCCAGGCCAGCCTGCCGGTGGCACTCGGCGAGCGCCTGGTCTATGACGACCGGGTCGGCAGCAGCGTGCGCACGCTGGCCATGCAGGTCAGTGGCCTGCGCCGCGAGCAGATCGAGTTCCGGGTCCAGCTCGACGGCCAATGGCAGGACGCCCCCTGGCGCCAGGACCTGGCCGGCAATGCCTTGCTCGACGGCCGCCCGGCGCTGATCGCCTGGCACCACCTGCTCAAGCGCGGGCTGGTGCTGGGCCAGGTCTTGTCGGGCGAGTTGGCCGGCGCGGGCGAGGTGGTGGCCGCTGCCCGGGTGCGCGGCCAGGTGGTGGCCACCGGCCCGCAGACAGTGGCCGGCCGGCCCTTCGATGTGGCCGTGATCGAGCTGTTCGGCGAGGCCCCGCTGGGCGGCCCGGGTGCCGGCGAGGCCACCGCTGTCAGCACCCGCCTGGATGGGGTGATGGCGGTTGATCGGCAGAACGGCCTGCTGCTGCGCTTAGAGCTGCGCAGCGCCAACCCGGCGTTTTCGCTGCGTCGGCGCCTGGTGCGCATCGAGGCCGCCACGCCCTGAAGCGTACGGCGCTGTTTACCGATCTTTACCCTGTGCACAAGGCGGCCTTACCGGCACCGCGCAACATGGCGGCACTCACCACTTTCCCGAGGTCAACGACATGGACAAAGCCACTTTCCAAGGCCGCCGCAAAGCCATCGATTGGGCGCAGGTCGGCCTGTTTGCTGCGCTGTTGGCGGCGCTGTCAGGCGCGCTGCTGACACCGGTGCAGGCCCAGCCAGCGCCCGCGCACGGCAGGCCCGGCGGCATGGCCGCCGAAGGCCCGCACCATGCCATGGTGCACCGCATGGGGCCGGGCATGGCGGGCGGGCCCATGCTGTCCGAGCGTCTGCTCGATGCGGTGGGCGCCAGTGCCGACCAGAAGTCGCGCATCAAGGACATCATGGGCCGCGCCCATGACGACAGCCGCAGCCAGCGCCAGGCCGACAAGGCCCTGCATGCGCAGATGATGGCGCTGATGGCCGCACCGCAGGTGGATGCCGCCGCTGCCGAGGGCCTGCGCCAGCAGTTGCAGGCGCACCGCGACACGGCCAGCAAGCGCCATCTGCAGGCCATGCTCGATGCCAGTGCGGTGCTCACGCCCGAGCAGCGCCAGAAGCTGGCCGAAGGTGCCAAGTCGCAGCGCGAGATGATGGACCGCCATCACCGCGAGCGCGAAGCGCTGACGCCGCGCAGCTGAGCTGGTTCAAGAGCCCGCGCATGACCGCCAAGCTGCTGCTCATCGATGACGATGTGCGCCTGACCGCGATGGTCGGTGACTACCTGCGTGCCAATGGCCAGGAGGTGGATGTGGCCGGCTCGCTGGCGGCCGGGCGCGAGCGCCTGAGGCAGGGCAGCTATGACGCCCTGGTGCTTGACCTGATGCTGCCCGACGGCGACGGCCTGGACCTGACCCGCGAGCTGCGCGCCGATGCCCGCTTCAAGCGCCTGCCGCTGTTGATGCTCACCGCCCGCGGCGAGCCGCTCGACCGGGTGCTGGGCCTGGAACTGGGCGCCGACGACTACCTGGCCAAGCCCTTCGAGGCGCGCGAGTTGCTGGCCCGCATCAAGGCCCTGCTGCGTCGCGCCCAGCCAGCGCCGCCGGCCGAGGACATCCTGCGCTTCGGCCGGCTGGAGATCGACCTGGCCGCGCGCCAGGCCCGCATCGACGCCAAGCCCTGTGATCTCACCGGCCACCAGTTCGACCTGCTGGTGGTGCTGGCGCAAGGCGCCGGGCGGGTGCTCAGCCGCGACCAGATCATGGACTGCCTCAAGGGCCATCCGATGGAGGCCTTTGATCGCAGCATCGACGTGCATGTCTCGCGCATCCGCGCCTGCATCGAGGACGACCCCAAAAACCCCAAGCGCGTGCTCACCGTGCGCGGCTCGGGCTATGTCTTCGCCCGCAAGCAAGATGCGGATGATTGACATTGCGCCACTGGCAAGCAAGCCGGCACCGGCCGCTTGCAAGCCGCCGCGATGAAATCGCTCTACCTGCGCATCTGGCTGACCGTGGTGGCCGCGCTGGCGCTGTTTGCGCTGGTCTCGGGCTGGCTGTGGCAACGCCATGTCGAGCAAGAGCGGGTGCGCTTCGAGGCAGCGGCCAGTGACCGTCTGTCGGCCTGGGCCGATCTGGTGCAGCGTGCGCTGCCGACGGTGGACGCGCCGGCCGCCGAGCAGGCCGAGGCGCTGCGCGAATGGTCGGCCCGGCTGCGCGTGCCGCTGGCGCTCGATGACCGGCGCGGTGAGCGCATCGGCGCGTCCGACAGCTATTTGCGGCGTGAGGCCGAAGGCGGCCCGTTGGCCGCGCCGGTGCGGCTGGACGATGGCCGCACGCTGTGGTTGGCGCGCCGCCTGCTGCGGCGCCCGGCGCCTGGCGACGGCACGGGGCCTGAGGATTTGTCCGGCGGGCGGGGTCGTGAGCGCGCCGGTGAGCGGGCCAATGATCGGGCCGGTGAGCGGGCGGCCGGCCGGGCGGGCCAAAGCACCGCGCCCGCGCTGCGCGGCTCGCGCGGCCCGCTGCTCGGTGACCATGCGCCCGGCGCGGCGCTGGGCGACCGGCCGATGCCAATGTCGGCCTGGCCGGCGCTGCCGTTTTCGGCTGGCCCGGCCGCTTGGTTTGACCGGCCTTTCGGCCTGCCGCAGGCCATCGCCCCGCTGATCCTGGTGGCGCTGCTGTTTGTCGCGGTGGCGGCCGGCGCCTATCCGGTGGTGCGCCGGCTGACGCGCCGGCTCGAGCTGCTCAAACGCGGGGTCGAGGCCTTTGGTGCCGGTGATCTGGCGCAGCGGGTGGATGCGTCGGGCCGTGACGAGGTGGCCGCCGTGGCCGTCACCTTCAACCAGGCCGCCGGCCGCATCGAGACCCTGGTGCGCAGCCACCAGAACCTGCTGGCCAATGCCAGCCACGAACTGCGCTCGCCGCTGGCCCGGCTGAAGATGGCGGTGGCGATGTACGGCGACATGCCCGAGGCCCAGCGCGCCGGCCTGAAGCGCGAGATCGACACCAATGTGGCCGAGCTGGACGCGCTGGTCGAAGAAGTGCTGCTGGCCAGCCGGCTCGATGCCAGCCCGGTGCCCGAGGCCGGCGGCCCGTTTGACGTGCTGGGCATGGCGGCCGAAGAGGCGGCGCGGGTGGGTGCCGAGGTCGAGGCGCTGGGCGATGTCGGCCAGCGCAGCGTGCCGGGCAGTGAGCGGCTGGTGCGCCGGGCATTGCGCAACCTGCTGGAGAACGCCCGCCGCTACGGCGGCAGCCCCATCAGCGTGCAGGTGCTGGCGCTGCCGTCAGGCGCGCTGCAGTGGCGGGTCTGTGACCGCGGGCCGGGCGTGCCGCCCGAACTGCGCGAGCGCATCTTCGAGCCGTTTTTCCGCCTGCCCGGCCACACCGAGCGCGAGGGCGGCGTCGGCCTGGGCCTGAGCCTGGTGCGCCAGATCGCCCAGCGCCACGGCGGCGCGGTGCACTGCGAGGCGCGTGATGGCGGCGGCAGTTGTTTTGTGCTCAGTTTGCCGGCGGGTGCGCCGCCGCACCACCCGTCGGGCTTGCCGGCGGCTTGACACCGGTCTCCGGCTGCTGCTGCTTGAGCACCCAGGCCAGCAGCGCCGTCAACGCCAGCGCGGCCAAAGTCAGGCCGGTGGTCGATGCCATCCAGAAGCCCCGCGCGCCCTGCAAGCTGGCGGGCAGCACGTGGCCCAGCCGAAACGCCATCAGGTAGCCGCCGCCCAGGCCCACGCCCCACATCGCGCCGACGAAGATCAGCATCGGCACGGTGGTGATGCGCCAGGCGCGCAGCACAAAGGCCGCGCTGGTCTGCACCGCGTCGGCCGAGTGGAACAACGCCACCCAGGCCAGCAGCGGCAGGGTGGCCGCCAGCACGGCCGGGTTGTCGGTGTACATCTGCACCACCTGGGCGCGCGCCAAAAACACCGTGCTGCCCACCACCAGCGCCAGCGCCAGCGCCAATTGCAGGCCGTGCCAGCCCAGCCGGCGCGCATCGGCCAGGTCACCAGCGCCGATGCGCTGCGCCACCAGGCTGCTGGTGGCATTGCTCAAGCCCAGCGGCATCATGAACAGCAGCGACACCAGATTGGCCGCAATCTGGTGGCCGGCCACCGCCGTCTCGCCCAGCCGCGAGATAAAGATGGCCATGAAGGCAAAGCCCGTCACCTCGACCAAAATCGACAAGCCCATCGGCACGCCCAGCCGCAGCAGCGCCCGCAGAGACCCCCAGTGCAGCGCCCGCTGGCCTGGCGCGCCCAGCTCAAAGCGGTGGTAGAACGGATCGCGCCGCACCCACAGCCAGGCCGCCAGCGCCTGCGCCCACAGGGCCAGCAGCGTGGCAATGCCGCAGCCCACCACGCCCAGCGCCGGGATGCCCAGCCCGGGCAGGCCTGAGACCAGCGCCATCGACAACGGCACCTTCAACAGCAGCCCGCCCACCTGCAACAGCATCACCGCCTTGGGCCGCGACACCGCCACATTGAAGCCCCGGTAGACGGTGAACAACAGCGACGCCGGCAGCGCGAACGCCAGCGCCAGCAGGTAGCCGCGCACCTTCTCGGCCACCGCCGGGCTGGCCTGCGACAGCGCCAGAAACGGCGCCGGAAACACCAGCAGCGCACAGCCCAGCACGGCCACCGCCAGCGCCAGCCACAGGGTTTGCCAGGCCTGATGACCGGCCTCGCGCAGCCGGCCGGCACCGTAAAGCTGGCCGACGATCGGGCTGATCGCCATCACCAGCCCCATCAGCCCGATAAAAATCGTGATGTAGGTGGCCCCGCCCACCGCCAGCGCGGCCAGATCGGTGGGCGAGTGGCGCGCCACCAGCACGGTATCGACCGTGCCAAAACCCAGCACCGCCACCTGGCCGATGAACACCGGCCAGGCCAGCGGCAGGATGCGGCGCGCGCTGGCGCCAAAGCCGCCGCTCACCGGGGCGACTGCCCCGCCGGGCCGGCAAGGCCGGCCACCGCCCCGCCAGTGCCACCGCCAGCGCCGCCGGCCGGGCGGGCGCGCTCGGCATAGCGGTTGAAGCGCCAGGCCGTGGCCTGCATCGTGATGCGGTGCCAGACATCGCGCTTCTCGGCCGGGCTGAGGGCCGGCCAGTGCTGCACCTCCTGCTCGGTGCGGCCGCAGCCCTTGCACAGCGCGTCGCCCTGGGCGGTGGAGCAGATGGCGATGCACGGTGCATCGGGCGTCTGCGCGTACCAGGCCAGCCAGGCCAGGCGGGCGGCGGCGGGCATCGACACCTCATCGGCCAGGTTCTCGCGGTAGTACACCAGCAGCCCATAGACCTCGGCCAGCGCCCGCACCTCGGCGCAGGCGGTGATGCCGTCGGCCGACGGGCAGCGCTCACGCCACCAGTTGATGGCGGCTTCGATGTCGATCAGGTGGATGCCGGCCATGAGGGCTTGGACAGGGCGCGCAATGGGTTTCTCGAAAGGCCGCAGTGCAGCCCGTCGTTCGGGGCCGCACCGCAAAAAGGGCGCCAGCATAGCGCGTTCGATCTGACGCCGTGACGCGCGCGTGGCCGCCTCTGCCGCCCGCGCGAGAGGGTGAGGGCGTTGGCCACGCGCCCTGCATCCGGCACAGCCGCTGGCGCGCAGGACAAGCTGGAAAGTCGTCTCACAGTCGCTTTTGGCTGTGTGAAGATAGTAAAACTGTTCCTACCTGCACCCCATTGCAGGCTCAACCCGAAGGGCCAGGGCGATTTTCGGCGCCAGGCGTCGTTGCCAACTCGTTGTGTGGCACGGCCACACGCCCGACAGGCTCCTAGGTCGATGGAGATCACGGCCAGCGGCGGCGCGCTGCCGGTCGGGCCTCGCAGCAGCGTGTGTAGCAGCTCTCGAAACTGCACCCGGTTGACCGGGCCGGTCAGCGCGTCGTTGTGCGCCAGCCAGCTCAAGCGCCGCCCAGGCCGCCGCCAGCACGCTGGCCTGCATGCTGGCACGGTGCAGCGCGCGCCGCGAGGCGCGCCACCAGCCGCGCAGGCCCAGTGCGGCGAGGGTGAGGATCACCATCGCCCAGGCCGGCAGGGTGAGGGGGCCACCGGCGCCCACAGCACGCTGCAGATGATCACGGCATTGGTCACATTGACGGCCATCGCCATCGCCATCAGCCGCAGAACCGCCTGCAATTGGCGGGCGCGGAAGGTGGCCGCGTCGGCTTCGTCGGCCTCGTCAGCCCGAAAAATGCCGCGCAATGCCCGCCACAGCCGGCCCACGGCCGCCGCCGGCCTGGGGCGGGCACGTGGCGGGGGTGGCGGCATCGAGGCGTGGGTTTTCATGGGGGGGGTGTGCCGGGCGCACGGGCAGCCTGGAAAGCGCCCGGCGCCCGCGCTGTGGCCGCCTGCCCAGCGCTATCTGCTGCCGGCGGGTGCGCTTGAACCCTTGCGCGGCGACAGGGCACGCCGCCTTCACCTTCGACGCCGGATCGAGGCCGACGGCACCACCGCTGGCGGTGGCACCGATACCGCTGGCGGTGGCACCGATACCGCTGGCCGCGTCACCGACCGCGCTTGAAGAACCCCGCCACGCGCCGCCGCCGTGGCCCTTGATCTTGCTGACCATTCTGGTTAGCGTCGGCCACCCGATTGCCAACCCCGTGGCCCATCCCGTGCCCGCCACCGCACGCCGTCGCGCCAGCGGCCGGGTGCACCCTGCGGAAGGCGCCAACCGTGTTGCCAGCGAGAAATCCGATGGGGCGCCGTCGCCGGGGGGCCCATGATGGCCGGGCCTGACGCGGCCCCCGACAAGCCGCTCAGCGTCTTCATCTCGTACAGCCGCGACGATGTCGACTTTGCCGACCAGTTGCATGCCACGCTGATCATCGGCGGCTACGACGCCACGATCGACCGCCACGGCATCCATGTCGGTGAGGATTGGGAGCGCCGGCTGGGCGACATGATCCGCAGCGCCGACACCGTCGTCTTCCTGCTGTCGCCGTCATCGGCCCGCTCGGCAGCCTGCGCCTGGGAGGTGGGCCAGGCGGTGCACCTCGGCAAACGCATCATCCCCATCGCCTGCCGGCCGCTGGACGGTGTGCAGCCGCCGCCCGCGCTGGCCGCGCTCAACTACATCTACCTCTACGCTGAGCCGCGCAAGCCCGGCACTGGCTTTGGCCCCGGCCTGCTGGATTTGCGCACCGCACTGAACACCGACCTGGACTGGCTGCGTGAGCACACCCGGCTGCTGCAACGCGCCACCGAGTGGCAGGCCGGCGGCCAGCCGACGATCCGGCTGCTGTCGGGCCGCGACATCGAGGCCGCCAAAGCCTGGGCCGCGCGCCAGCCCAAAGAGGCGCCGGCGCCCACCGCGCTGCACTGGCAGTTTTTGCGCGCCAGCGAGCAAGAGCAGGAGCACCAGCAAAACGCCGAATTGCAGCGCTTGCAGCAGATGGCCGAAGCCCAGGCCGCGCGCGGCGCCGCGCTGGCGCAACAAGAGATCGCCCAGCAGCGTGAGGCCCAAGCCGTGCGGCGCGAGGCGGTGCAGAGCCGGCGGGTGGTGCGGCGCACGCTGGCCGGGCTGCTGGCCGCGCTGCTGTTGGCCGCGCTGGCGGGCTGGTTCGGCATCGACGCCGAGCTGCAACGCGCCCGGGCCCAGCGCGTGCTGGACCAGGCGCTCAGCAATGCCAACGCCCGGGTGGTGTCGATGGCCGAGCGGGCCCGGGATTTGGCCCGGCGCCAGGGTGTGATCGCCGGGCTGGCCGGGCCGGTGGCAGGCGGCGTTGGCAGTTCGGCGTCTGCCCCCGCCGGCCCCGGCGACCTCGACCGCGTGGCCGGGCTGATCGGCGTGTCGGCGCGGTTTCTGGCCGAGGAGGACAGCGCCGCCGCGTTGACGGCGGCCGAGGCCGGCCTGGCGCTGGCCGATGCCAGTGCCGAGCCGGGGGCGGGGTCGGGCGCGGTCGACAGCCGGTGGCAGATGGCACGCTCACGCTTGCACCAGCGGCTGGGGTTGGCAGCGGCCAGGCTGGGCCGCAGCGAGCGCGCCGCACGCAACCTGCAGACCAGCCTGCTGTTGGCCGAGGCGCTGGCCGGGGCGCTGGCCGAGGGACAGACGCCGCAGGCGCCAGCCCTGCTGGCGGCGCACGAGGTGCGTGAGCGGCTGGCGTCGGCGCTGCAAGACAGCGGCGACATGGCGGCCGAGTTGGCGCAGTTTGAGCCCGCCGGCGCGCACTACGCCCGGCTGGTGCGGCTGCGCACCGAGGATGCTGATGCGGCCGTTGCGGCAGGTCCGTCGGCCCAACCGCAACGGCTGCGGCTGGCGGTGGCCTTCAACCGGCAGGCCCAACTGCTGCTGGCCCAGCGCCAGCCCGACGCCGCGCTGGCCACCAGCCAGCAGGCCATCGCTGCGCTCGGCCAGCCCGGGCCCGACCCGGCAAGCGACCCGGCGCGGCGCCGAGAGTTCGCCACCGCCTACCAGCTCATCGCCGACGCCTTGAAGGCGGCCGGTCAACCCGCCGACGCGCTGCTGTGGATCGACAAAGACCTGGCGATCACCCAGTCCCTGGCCGCCAGCGACCCCGCCAACGCCGTCTGGCAGCACGACCTGGCCACCAGCCAGGCCAAGCGCGGGCTGTTGCAGGACGATCTAGGCCAGCCGGCTGCGGCGCTGCTGTCGCTGGACCAGGCGATCACGCTGGGCCGGGCGATGGGCGCGCAGGGCCGCAAACGCCCCGAGTGGCAGCGCGACGTGGCCGCCACGCTGGAGCTGCGTGGCACCCTGCTGGCCCGCACCGGCCATGCCAAAGAGGCGGTGCTGGCGTTGCGCAGCGCGCTGGCAATGCGCGAGCAGGTCGCCGCCACGTCACCCGGCGCGGTGTGGCAGCGTGAGCTGGAAGACGCCTACCGGCGCACCGGCACGGTGTTGTTGAAGATCGACCGGGCCACCGAGGCGCTGGAGACGGTGGAGCAGCAGTTGTTTGCCACCAGCCTGGGGGTGGACAGCGCCGACAGCCCGGACGGCCCGCCCGGGCAGCAAGTGAAGAACACCCGGGTGGCCCGGGCGCTGGGTGAGCTGTGCTGGACGGCGCTGTTTGCCCGCAATGTGCCGCGCGCGCTGTGGGCCGGCGAGCAGGCGCTGGCACTCGACCCGGCGCTGCGCTTTGCCCGGCTCAACCATGCCCATGCGCTGATGTATTCGGGTGACGCGGTGCGCGCCCGGCAAATCTATTTGGGCGGCATGCCGGCCGATGCGGCGGCTGCCGCCCGCTGGCGCCAATCAATTCGCGCTGATTTTGCCGAACTGGCGGCGCGCAAACTCCAGCATCCGCTGATGGCCGATATCGACCGGGAGATTGGAAAATAACCTGGCAGGCGGGTACTGGTTGAGTACTTTTTATAACGAGGGTTTTGCACAGGAGATGGGCATGTCAATCAATAAATTGGCGGGTCGGCGTGGCTGGTCGGCGGTGGTGGTCGGGCTGGCGATTTGTTTTGCCAGCGCCCCGGTGCTGGCGCAGAAAATGTGGGAGCCCAAGACCGGCCCCAATTGGCCGGATGCGATCAAAGTAAGCGTGACGGCACAAGATTTTCGTGATATCGGGCTGGCGGTGATCAATGCCGACGGCGACGGCGGCTTTGCAAACAAATGCCACTATGACTTGACGGTGTCCGACAAACTATTGGCCAGCTTCAAGGTGCGTGGCTTTTCACTCACCACCTTGTGCCTGGGCCTGATCTCCACCCATTGGCAGTACCACCCCGAAACCGGCAAACCCCTGACTGTGGCGATGGCCGACAGCATCGGGCCGCTGTTGCTCGACATCCCCAACTGCTTCAAGAACGGCACACCGTATCTCGACTGCACTTTTAATGTTGATCCCGACGGCAACCATGACGGGCCCAAAATCAATTCAGCCGAGCGCCGTGCCTGGTGGGCGGCACGCGGGCCGTGGATTGACGGCATGATGAAAAAACTGCTGGCCAGCGGCAAATATCAACGGGCTTGTACCTGCGCCGACCTGGAGAATTCCACCGAGACGGTTTACAACGGCAAAAGAACCCCGCGCGCACAGCCCCAGTTTGCTATCCGGGTGGCGGCATACTGTTATGTTGAAACCCTGCCGGCCTGCGCGGCGGTGATATCCAACGGCGCCGTGCGGTCGGGCTACCTGTTCACCGACATGGCTGGCGGCGTGCTGGCTCAACTCAAATACTACGATTCGACCAAAGAATTGTTGAACGAGAATTTTGAGATATCACCCACGCTGCCGCGCGGCTATGCGCACCGGGTGGCAACGCCCGAGGGCGCTGACCCCGGGGATTTTGTCCCCTTGCCTGCGGGCAAGAAAATCACTGTCGGCAGCGGCCCCTGACCGCTGACGCGCCTAGCGGGCCTGGCAGGCCGTCAGGACGCGGGCGATACAGGCGGCACGGCTTGCGCCACCGTGCGCTGCACGGTATCCACCACAAACCCCTCCCAGTGCGCCAGCGCGGCGGGGGCGGCCAGGTTTTCACCCAGAAATGACGACAGCGTGTAGCGGTTGCTCAGGTAGAAATAAGCCATCGACGCGATCATCAAATAAATATCGCGGGCGCTCAGGTCGGGCCTGAAAACACCCGATGCGGCACCGCTTTTGAGCACGCGGTCGGTGATGTCGAGCACCGGTGATGAATAGGCCTGGGCGTTGGCGCTTTTGGCAATGTGCTGGCCGCGCAGCAGGTTTTCGGTGTTCAGCAGGGTGATGAACTCGGGGTTTTGCTGGTAGTACTGCCAGACAAACCGCACCACGTCGGTCAGCGCCTGCTGCGGTTGCCCGATGTCGAGCGCCAGCGCCTGCTCGGCCTGATTGAAGCGGCGGTAGGTGTCTTCGATCACCGCGATGAACAGCCCTTCTTTGCTGCCAAAGTAGTAATAAATCATCCTGTCGTATGACTGCGCGGCGGCCGATATCTGCTCGATGCGGCCGCCGGCAAAACCGTGCTGGGCAAATACCTGGGTGGCGGCGGCCAGGATGGCCTCGCGCGTGGCCTGGGCCGCAAGATCCCGCACGCCGGGAGGGCGTGCGGCGCCGGGGTCAGCGCCGGTTTGGTGTGCGGCGCCGGGGTTATCGCCGGGTTTGCGCAAAGCGGTTTTTTTTGCCGCCCGGGCCGGCGATTGGGCGGCCAGCGCCGGTTGCGGCGGCAAAGCGGCGCTCACTGCTCGACGAAAGCGCGTTCAATCACAAAATCACCCGGCGTGGACGTATTGCCCTCTTTAAAACCGCGCGCCTCCAGCATGGTTTTAAGGTCTTTCAGCAGGCCGGGGCTGCCGCAAATCATCACCCGGTCTTCCGCCGGGTTGAGCGCCGGCAGGCCCAGATCAGCCGCCAGCTTGCCCGATTCAATCAGGTCGGTGATGCGGCCGGTGTTTTTGAAAGCCTCCCGGGTGACGGTGGGGTAATAGCGTAGTTGCGCGCTCACCATCTCGCCCAGAAACTCGTCTTGCGGCAGCACGTTGCTCAGGTAATCGTGGTAGGCCAGCTCGGCTACCTCGCGCACGCCGTGCACCAGCACCACTTGCTCAAACTTCTCGTAGGTGGCCGGGTCGCGGATGATGCTCAAAAACGGTGCCATGCCGGTGCCGGTGCTCATCATGTACAGCCGCTTGGCCGGCAGCAGGTAGTCGATCACCAGCGTGCCGGTGGGCTTTTTGCCGACAACGATGGTGTCACCCACCTGGATGTATTGCAGCTTGCTGGTGAGCGGGCCGTCGGCCACCTTGATGCTCAAGAACTCAAGATGCGCTTCGTGGTTGGGGCTGACCACGCTGTAGGCCCGCAGCAGCGGCTTGCCGTTGACGCGCAGGCCGATCATCGTGAAATGGCCATTGAGAAAGCGCAGCGACATATTGCGCGTGGTAGTGAAGGAGAACAACCGGTCGGTCCAGTGGTGCACGCTGGTGACCCGTTCTTCGTTGAAAGCGCTCATGGTGGGGTGGCTGGTGGCGGTGGGGTGCGGACTGGCGGTGCGCGGGCTGAAGGGGGCTGGCTTGGGCGGTGCGTGGGCGGTGCGTGGGTGGCGCGTGGGTGGCGCGTAGGTGGTGCGCCGGTGGCGCGGCGGCCCTGCGTCGGCGCTGCGCGCTTGCGTTGCCTGCGCCCCGAATGTAGCATCGCGCCCGTCTTTGTTTAGCGGGCACTACATGAAAGTCAGGGTGACATTCAGGGCTATCCAGAGGCCCGGGATTGTGCCTCAGCCCCCGGGTTCTCCCGGGGTCGGTCGGTGGACCGATGGGCTGGCAGGTGGGCGAGCAGGTGGGTCGGCGGGCGGGCGGCGCCAGCATGTCTGATCCGCTCCACACCCGCACCGACGGCCTCGATGGCCAGGCGCAGACCGGCGGGCCGCTGCCGGGCGGCTGGCTGGCGTCGCCGCGCCACGCACGCATGGCCGCGCACAAGATCGAGTGCAATGCCTGCCCGGTGCTGTGCCAGATCAGCGACGGCAAGGCCGGCGCCTGCGACCGCTACGCCAACTGCGGCGGCGTGCTGGTGCGGGTAGACCCGGTGCTGCTGGTGCGGCAGCGGGCTGCGGTCGGGGCCAGCGCTGGGGCCGGCCTCGATCAACCGGGCGGTGATGCGGATTTGGTGCGCTTTCTGCCCGAGGGCAGTGCGCCGCTGGCGCTGCAAGATGCCGGTGCTGCGGTGGGTGGGTTGGATGCAGGCGATGCCGAGCCGGCGTTGTTTGTCACGGCCGTGGGCGCGTCCACCACCTACCCCGACTACAAGCCGGCGCCGTTCATCGTCTCGTCGCAGGTGGCCGGGGTGGACATGGTCACCGTGGTCACCGAGGGCATCTTCAGTTATTGCAGCCTGAAGGTGAAGATCGACACCGACCGCTGGCTGGGCCCCGAGCAGGCCAGCGTGCTGTGCGACGGCGAGGTGGTGGGCCATGTCAGCACGGCGGAATACGGCTCGCAGATGCTCAGCCTGGGCGGCGTGCACCACATCACCGGCGGCAGCAAAAAAGAGGGCCGGGCGACGGTGGCGATGATGTTGGCGCTGGGCAACCAGCAGGCGGTAGAGGTCAAGATCGACGGCGGCGCGGCGGTGCGCATCCAGGCCGGCCAGCCGCCGGTGGTGGACGGCGTGCCCGAGCGGCGCATGCGGGTGGGTTGCGGGTCGGCCACCATCGGCATTTTTGCCCAGCAGTTTGTCGGGCTGGCCGATGAGGTGGTGGTGGTGGATGACCACATCACCGGCGTGCTGACCGAGCACCAGGCCGGGCGCTGCCTGGGCTTGCGGCCATCGGGGTTGAACGTGCGGGGCCGCAAAAGCACGCCCGGGCGCTATTTTCAAGTGGCCAGCCCGGGCACCGGCTGGGGCGGCACCGACATCGCCGATCCGCTGACCATCCTGGACAGTTGGGATGCGGCTATCGCCTGGCCCGGCCAGCGGCTGTTGATGGTCAGCACCACCGGTGAGCATGCCGCCTGGTATCTGTTGGACGATCAACTGCAACCCCAACCCGCCCGGCTGCCGGCGGCAGTGCAAACCATTGTTGAGCGCATCGGCGAGAACTGTGAGCCGTCGCTGTGCAGCGTGCTGTTTGTCGGCGGTGCCGGCGGCAGCTTGCGCGCCGGCGTCACCACGAATCCGGTTCAGTTGACGCAGGCGATCAGGCAAAACCGGGTCACTGTCACCTGCGGCGGCGCGCCGGCGTATGTCTGGCCGGGCGGTGGCATCACGGTGATGGTGGATGTGCAGCGCATGCCGGCCAACAGCTTTGGCAGCGTGCCGACGCCGGCCATCGTGGCGCCGATCGAGTTCAGCCTGCGGCTGTCGGACTACCAGGCGCTGGGCGGCCACATGGCCTATGTGCGGCCGCTGGCCCAGGTGCTGGCCACGGGGGGCTGGCATGCCGATGGGGCGCCGACGGCGCGGCGCTTCATTGCGCCGGTGGCGGGCAATCCGTGGCCGCTTCGACAGCCATGAACCCCGCACAGCACGCCCTGTTGCCCGGCGGCCGCTGGCATTTTCAGCACGGCCCGATCGACATCGTGATTGCCGCCGAGGGCGACCCGGCGGCGCTGCAAGCCGCGCACGCCGCCGCCTGGGCGCGCTTTGAGACCGTGCTGGTCGAGCTGGTGGCCGAATTGCCGTTGCTGCGCCGGCCGGTGCTTGATGCATCGTGCTGCCCGCTGCAAGGCGCCATCGCCCGCCGCATGTGGCTGGCCTGCGCGCCGCTGCTGCAACAGGCCGGCGGCTTCATCACGCCGATGGCGGCGGTGGCCGGCGCGGTGGCGCAAGAGCTGGTCGTGGCCTACCAGCGGCCCGGCATCCGCCGCGCCTGGGTCAACAACGGCGGTGACATCGCCCTGCACCTGGCGCCGGGCCAGCAGGCGCGGGTGGGGCTGGTGGCCGATCTGGCCCGTGTTGAGGCCGACGCGCTGCAACGCACCGCCACCGGGCCACTGCGCACCGACGCGGCGTTCACGGTGCTGGCCGATGGGCCGGTGCGCGGCGTGGCCACCAGCGGTTGGCGCGGCCGCAGCCTGTCACGCGGCATTGCCGACAGCGTCACCGTGCTGGCGGCCAGCGCCGCGATGGCCGACGCCGCCGCCACGGTGATCGCCAATGCGGTGGATGTGGCCGATGCCGGCATCCAGCGCCGGCCGGCCTGCGAGGTGCGCGACGACAGCGATCTGGGCGCCATCCCCGTCACCGTGGCCGTGCCGCCACTGCCGCCGGCCGTTGTCCAGCAAGCGCTGCGTGCCGGGCTGGCCGTGGCCCGACGCTTGCAACAGCGCGGTTTGGTGCGTGCGGTGCTGCTGGTGTGCCAGGGCGCGATGCTGCGGCTGCCGCCGGTGGCCGAGCTGCGCGTGACGTTGCGCGCGCCATTGCCAGCGGCCAGCGCCGCCCGAGTGGGTTCAGTAATTGCTGCATGAAATTGACGAGACTGCTGACATGACCGCCCTGACCGCCCTGACCGCCAATACCGCCAATACCGCCAATACCGCCACCCCCCAGCCGCTGATCGACATCCGCCGCATCGTCACCCAGGTGGAAGACATCTTCCACGAAGGGGGTCCGCCGCCGGCCGTGCCGCTGCGCCGGGGCGCGATTGCGGCGGTTTTGACCAATCCGTACGCCGGCCGTTACGAGCCCGACATCCTGCCGATGATGGCCGCGCTCAACCCTGTCGGCCTGGACCTGGCGCGGCGCCTGCTGGCCGCACTTGGCGTGCCGGCTGAGCGCATCCAGGGCTACGGCAAAGGCGCGATCATCGGCGCTGGCGGTGAGCTGGAGCACGGCGCGCTGTGGCATGTGCCGGGCGGTTATGCGATGCGTGAGCTGCTGGGCTGGCAGGGCGATGCTGCGGCTTGCACCAGGGGCGTTTCAGGCAGCACGCAGAGCGGCAACGCGCTGGCCATCGTGCCCAGCACCAAAAAAGTGGGCGGCCCCGGCGCCACGCTGGACGTGCCGCTGACGCACATCAACGCCGCTTACGTGCGCAGCCACTTTGATGCGATGGAAGTGCGCGTGCCCGGCGCGCCCCGGGCCGACGAGATGGTGGTGATTCTGGCGATGAGCACCGGCGCCCGGATCCATGCCCGGGTGGGGGGTTTGGCGGCCGAGGCCATCGCCAAATGGGATGGTCAACGGTGATCGATCTGACCGCATGCTTGCGGGCAAACTCTTGAGTCCGCCGGAGGCCACGACCATGCAAGCCCAAATCCGCAAAATCACCGTGACGGTGGACGAAACCCACCGCGAAATGGGCCGCAGTGTGCAGCCGCCCACGCGCCGGGCGCTGGCTATCGCCGTCATCGCCAATCCTTGCGCCGGCCGCTATGTTGAGAACCTCGACGCGCTGATCAGCATCGGCGAAGAGCTGGGCGGCCTGCTGGGTGAGCGCTGCATGCAGGCGCTGGCCATCACCCCCGCCCAGGCCCAGAGCTACGGCAAGGCGGCCATCGTCGGTGAGGCCGGCGAGCTGGAGCATGCCGCCGCCGTCCTGCACCCCAAACTCGGCGCGCCGCTGCGCCGGGCGGTGGGGCAGGGCGCCGCGCTGGTGCCATCGGCCAAAAAGCAGGGCGGTGTGGGATGCGCGGTGGACGTGCCGCTGGGCCACAAAGACGCGGCCTTTGTGCGCAGCCACTTTGACGCCATCGAGGCTCGGGTGAGCGACGCGCCGCGTGCCGACGAGATCGTGGTGGCCGTGGCCATCACCGACAGCGGCCGGCCGCTGGCCCGCATCGGCGGGCTGCAGGTGCATGAAATCAAGGGCGATGACGGC
>JANLOP010000302.1:0-8534 GCA_031366635.1 Betaproteobacteria bacterium
GCAGTCGGTGGCAATCAGAATGTCAATCTCACTGCCTTGCGCCATCGATTTCATCTTGCCACGTTGTTTGGCAACTGGCGCGAAGTTGGTGAGGATATGGCTGAACTCGGCACTGCCAAATGTGCTGCGATTCGGGCGCGCGCCGCCAGAAACCAGCGCGATGTGCAGCCCTAACTGGTGCTGCACCCAGTATTCCAGCTCCTCATACAAGTAGGCGGCGGTATCCGCAAAGGCACAGAATACGATGACTTTTCGGTTTTTCGCACCCAGGTTATTGAGGCTGGGATTGCTTGCCTTTTGTTCAATGATTTTGCGCAGCTCGCCAAGCTTGGCGTCGCGCTTGGCATCCACTGCTTGGGCGTTGTCGGCCAACAAGGCCAGTTGCTGCTTGTCGGTGGCCAGATCACGCAACCAGCCCGCCACATCAAGGTGCGCCATCTCGAATTTGAGCTTGCCACCCACCTGAAAAGCCTGCGCGAGTTCGTCGTCTTCTTCACCTGGATCGGCAAAAAAATCGGGTTGCACCGCGTCGGCCTGCGTGGCTTGATGGGCGTTGAAGCGGCGCAACCGCGTTTCAAGATCCTCGATTTTAGTAACGGTGCGCTCCATCGTGATGGCAAATGACCGAACCGAGCTTTCAAGCCGCTTCAGGAAGTTGACCTTCATCATGCCGATCAAAAACTCCTCACGGCGCTGCTGCGAGAAATTGGCGATCTTGCTTTCTTCGTAGTGTGCCTTGAACGGCTCTAACACATACTCAAACGGGTTGAAAAGAGACAGTTTGTAGTTTGATATCTCGTCGTTCAATCGGTCATACGAAAGAAATCTACCCTTCAAGTCAATCTCTGAATAGATCGATATCGGTTTGCGCCGTTTTGGGAACTGACCGATCTGCGCCAGCGTGGCCCGATAGTGGCGCTGGATATGCTTGCGTGACCGGGCAATGGTCAACTCATCAAGCAGTGTAAAAAAGCCGGCCGGCAGGCGGTCCATCAAATCGCGTGCATCTTTCTCACCTGCGCGTTTGGCCCAAACCATGAAGGTCTTCTGCGCCTGCGTCAGTGTATCTTTGATGCTGCTGATGCCAAAGCTCTGGCTGAACGCGCTGTCGCGATTCTCGGTGGCAAAATAAATCTGGTTGCGCAAATCTTTGAGATCGTTGTTCACCGGTGTCGCCGACAGCAGCAAGACGCGGGTCTTGACCCCTGCTTGGACGATGTCTTCCATCAACCGCTGGTAGCGGCTTTTGCGAATGACGTTGCCATCTTCGTCGAGCTTGCCTTTAACGTTGTTGCGAAAGTTGTGCGACTCGTCAATCACGACCAGATCAAAGTTGCCCCAGTTCAGACTGGCGAGATCCACCCCATCAACTTTGCCCGAGGCACGCGACAAATCGGTGTGCGAGAGTACGGTGTAGCCAAAACGGTCGCTCAAGAAAGGATTCAGTTCACTGTTATTTTGCGCTAAAAACACTGTCCAGTTGTCGCGCAGTTTTTTCGGGCACAGCACCAATACGCGGTGATTGCGCAACTCGTAATATTTGATGACGGCTAGTGCGGTGTATGTTTTACCAAGGCCTACGCTGTCGGCCAAGATGCAACCATTGTGCGCGTTAATCTTGTGTATCGCGCCTTTGGCACCATCCTTCTGGAAATCAAAAAGCGCGCGCCAAATGTCCGTTTCAACAATCGCTGTTTGATCGAACAGGCGCGCGTCATCAGCTTGGCCAGACAGAAAGCCCTCAAAAATATGAAACAGCGTCTTGAAATAAATAAATTCAGGGGCGTGATCGACATAGAGCTGCGACAGATAGCGAAGAACCTCTCCCTTCACATCGGCAACCAGCTGGGCATCGCACCAAAGGTCATCGAACCATTGCTTGAGGTCCACGCGGTCACGATCGCTGTCGACGATAAGATTCAACTCAATATTTGGTGTATCGGCCAAACCGAGGCCACGCCGAGTAAAATTTGAGCTGCCGAGAATGGCGTGCTCGCGCCGACCGTTGTCAATGTGGTAGAGCTTGCCGTGCAGGAGATTGGCCTGTCGGACAGATCGTAACTCTACTTTTTCTTGAATCCAATCCGCACAGCGTCGAGCAACCTCCTTTTGTTTTAATCTATTTTCCAGGCTGAGGCCTTCATCTTCAATTTTGAAAGCCTTCTTGTCATTTTTCTCGGGATCGAGGTTGGCAATGAATTTAGGTTCACCGAAAAGAAAACGAAGCCCCGCAATGCCGTCTAACTGACTAGCCAGCGCCTCGTAAGCGTAGATAGTGAAGTACGCAGACACGATGGACAGGTTGCTTGCTGCAGCAATCCTTTCAATCAAAAAGTCAGATACCTGCCCACGTTTGTGGTTGTCCCGTATGCCATGGGTCGCAATTTCATGTGTGCGCGTCATTTTTCCGGATCATCTGGGTTGGGTTTGTCGGTTGCTGCGCAGATGCATTGAGTATCACCCACTTACCCGACCAAATTTGAATGCATCCGGCTTGGCTCGACACGGCACCGCCAGCACGCCGACACACGATCTGTGCGAGAGCGGTTGGGCCTGGCCTTGTCGACGGGGCCACCGCTGCCATGTCCCACCTGCGCCTTGATCTCACCGCCGCCCGCCAGGCGCCAACGGCAGCAGCCGCCCGCCCAACAGGTCTCGCTAGCGCATGGGCACTGGCACTGGCGCTGGCCTTGGCCCCGGCGTCGCGGCCACCACGCAATGCAACTCGTCGCACCCGTCTGCGGCCGCACCGCCGTGCAACGTCACCCTGCTGCCCCAGATCGCCGCGCTGGCAGCGCCCAGCAGCGCGCTGTCGATGCTGCGAGTAGCCACGCAACTGGTGGAGACGGGGCCGGCTGCGCGCCAGGGCAAGGCGGCGCTGGCCGGCTGGGCGGTGTTGCTGCCGTTTGCACTGCTGCTGGCGCAGATGTCCACTGGCGCGATGGGCGGCGGCGTGGTGGCCGCCGTGGCCAGGTCGCTGGGCGGCCAGCGGCGCACCGAGGCGCAGGCCCTGTTGCTGCATGCGATGCTGATCACCACCGGCTTCGGCCTGCTGTTTGCCGTCGGCCTGTCATTGGCGGCCAGGCTGGCGGCGCGGGGATGCGCCGGGGTGAGCGAGGCTGAGCCGGCTCAGGGCGGGGCCAGGCGCGGTTGGCCGCGTTGCAGATCGATCAGCAGGCTGCGGCCGGCCACGCCCACCTGCGCATCGCCGCCCGTCAGCACCGGGGGCGTCTGAATCCACACGCCATGCCGGGCCAGGTGGGCGATGTCGGCCGGCGCTGCGCCGACCACGCGGCGGATGTCGTCAAAAGTGAGCACCGCCACATCCAGGCCCTGCGGGTTGATCAGCAACACCGCTATCGGCCCCAGAATGTTGTCGAACTGGTCAAACAACAGCACCGCGCCGTCATCGGCCACCAGCGCAAAACGGGGGCGCACCCGCTGCGGCAGCCGGCGTTGCCAGACGGTGCGGCTTTGCCCGCCGGCCACCGCACGCAGCGTGCCGACGGCCGGCTCAGTGCGCCAGCGTTTGGCCAGCGCGATGTCAAAGGCAACCGCGCCGTCCGGCGAGTGCAAAGTCTCCAGCGGCGGCGGCGCCGGCACCCAGTCCACCGCCCGGCTGGCCGCCGGCACGCCAAAAAATGTCAAGAGCCCGACCATGCAACGGGGGCGCGGGCGCATGCTGGGCGGCTTCAGGCCGCAACGGCCACAGCCTGTGCGGCGGGCGCCAGTGCCAGCCGGCCCCACCGCGCTGCGCCAGCGAACGAGAGTTTGTGGTTGGGGTTCATGGCGTCCTCAAGTCAACGGTTGGCGGCTTTTGCTGAAAGTCTGGATCGACTGAGGCCAGGGCCAGGCGCATGTCGGGCTTGGGGCGTCGAAGCGAAATTTGGCCCCAGCGAGGACAGTTTTTGCCGGGTTTGCAGGCCCATAGCCGCAGCTATGGGACAAAAAGCCGGTGTTCACGAAGTGCGGCGAAGCCAAAAATGGACCGCTGCGGCCAAATTGCAGCCGACGATCCCCAAGTCCGACAGGCTCCTAGGCCGTCTGCGTGAACTTCAGCACGCTTTGTGCCACGCCATGCAAGTGGTTGTTCCGTAACAAGGAACGGCGAAACACCGGCCGTTGCAGCGGATGGGGTGTAAACCAATCCGACAGGCCCATCAGCCCGGCGCAGGGGTGTTGACCTGCGCGCCGCGCTACTGGCCAGCGGGCAAGCGGCCCGGGACGCGCAGACGCAGACGCACCCGCCAACACACCCGCAACGGCACGGCCGGCTTCAACCCGCCACCAGCACCATGCCGCAGCCCCGTACCGCGCCCCGGTCAAACGTCAAGGTCTGGGTGCAGCCCGCTGCGGCGGCGCTGCGCTCGATCAGGCAATCGGCAAAGTCGGCGTTGCTTGACTGGAAAACCCGCAGCGCCTGCCACACCGTCTCGGCCCGATCCAGCACCAGTTCCTGGCTGCGCAGCAGGGCTTCGAATGCCTGGACAAGCTGGGCACGCTCAAGCTCATAAGCTGACGACAACACCCAGGCCAGTTCAACCAGCGAGACCAGCGACACAAAACCCGGCAATTCAGCCGTCAGTGATTCGACCAGCCGGGTCGCCAGCGGTGACTGTTGGGCATCGTCTTGCATGATGTAGCGCACCAGCACATTGGTGTCCAGGCCGATCATGGCGTGCCATCGTCGGCCGTGTCTTTGGCCGCCGCACCGCGCCGGGCGATTGCCGCGTTCATCTCGTCGATCGACACCGGCCGGCGCGGCATGCCGAACAGGCCTTTCAACGCCGTCACCGGGTGGGTGGCGGCGATGAATTCATAGCGCCCGGGTGCGATTTCAACAAACTCGACCCGGTCACCGGTCGCAACGCCAAGTGCGGCGCGCACGGCGGCCGGCACCGTGATCTGGCCTTTGCTGCTGAGGGTGGCGGTGGTCATTGCAATCCTTGCGTATTGAGGATTCCTTACTTTATAGCAAGGCAACAATGCCTGCAAGATTGTGATGCAGCCGTCAACTGGGCGCGGCGCCCGTCAGCCCGGCACAAAGGTATTGACCCGCCCATCGTGGCTGACGCGCCCGCTGCGGCCCAGAAAATCCAGCGTCTGCATCTCGGCCAGCAAGCCCGCGTCCAGCGGCGTGTTGGCGATGAAGCGCGCACCGCCCGGCACGCCATGCTGCGCGCCACCGGCCAGCCGGCCGATGACGATGGCGCCGCTGGGGCCGGCTTTGTCATGCGTGACGGTGTAGGTTTCGATGCGCGCCGCGCCGCTGGCCAGCGCGCTGAAGGGCGGGTGCGGCACGGCGTCCAGCTCGGCCTGGTAGCTTGCCGGATCGACCGGTGCAAACGGCCGCGCTGGCGGCTCGGTCGAGTAGATACCGGCTGAATGCTTGGTGACGTAGTTGCCGTTGGCGGTGACCAGGCCACGCTGGCCCGGTTGGGCGCGCAGCCGGTCCATCATCGCGGCGATGGCGTGGCTGACGTAGTTGTTGCCCGGGCCGCCGAAGTACGGCAGGCCGCCGGTCAGCGTCAGGCCGCGGGCGTCGTCCAGCGCCAAGCCGAGTTCAGCGCAGGCGATCTGCACCGCCGAGGCAAAGCAACTGTAGATGTCGAAGGCCGCGATGTCGGCCAGCGTGGCACCGGCCATGCGCAAGGCTTCGTCAAACACCCGGCGCATCGCCGGTGACGAGTGGTAGTCGCGCCGGTCACTGATGAACCAGTGGTCGTGCGCGTCAGCGCAGCCGTGCAGAAACACCCATTTGGCGCGCGCAATGCCGAGCCGGCGCGCCAGGCCGACGCTGGTCAGGATCACCGCCGCGCCCTGGTCGATGAAGGCGTTGGCACACATCAGCCGGGTGTACGGGAACGCGATCATCGGGTTGCCCGGCGCCACCTGCGCGATCTGCGCCGCGCTGTAGCCGGAGCGCCGGTCGGCCAGCGGATTGGCCGCTGCCACGGCCGCAAATCGCGCCAGCAAGGTGCCCATCTCGGCCTGGTGCTGGCCGATGCTGCGGCCCTGTGCGCCCCGGATCGCGTTCTCAAACAGTGGGTAGGCGGTGATGGCGGCGCGCGCGCCGTGGCGCTCTTCCACGTCCGACCAGCCCCGGGTGGCCACGCCCCAGGGCTCAAAGTCGTCTTCGGTAGGCAGCCTTGTGGCGGGATCGGCGGGATCGGCGGGATCGGCGGGATCGGCGGCCGGCATATCGCCCCAGGCCAGCGCGATGCCGGCGCGCTGCGCCGCTATTTGCGTCGCCAGCGCCTCGGCACCCACCACCAGCGCTGCGCCCACCTCGCCCCGGCTCACCGCCTGGCACAACCGGTTGACGCAGTATTGCGGCATGTTGCCGCCGGGGTGGGTGTAAATGCGCCGGCGCACGTGGGCCGCGCCAATCAGCCCAGCCAGCGTGGCGGGCGGGTTGGCATGGCGGCCAAACGGGCTGGCAAAGCGCGGGCTGGTGTCGGCAAACAGCCGGATCACCGCCACCGTGTCGAGTGCGGCCAGCAGCGCAGCACCGGCGCCGCTGTCGGCAGCGGCCAGCCGGGCCGCGCGGGCCATCAAATCCAGCGGCGCCAGCGCAGCGCGCGGATCGGGCTCGCGCTGGGTGGTCTGGCCACAACCCACCAGCACGGGGCTGCGGTCGTCGGTCATGCCGGGTTGAAGGCCAGCGGTGCAGCGGGTGGGTTGATCGCTCAGACCAGCACCGACGCCACCATCCCCATGCCCAGCAGCGCCACGCCCCAGGCCAGCGTGCGCAGGTAGGGGATGCCGGCCCAGTACAGCGGCGCGTACACCAGCCGGGCCCAGAAGAATACTTGCGCCCCCAGCAGCACCCGGCTGTCGGCTTTGCCGGCGGCATGTGCGGCCAGCAGCAGCGCGGTAAAAAACAACAGGCTTTCCAGCATGTTCTTGCCGGCCCGGTCAGCCCGGCCTTGCAGCGCGGTGGCCGGCGGCATGTTCTCGCGGTTGCCCAGCGCCAGCGCCAGGCCGGCGGGCGTCCAGGCCCGGGCGCGCAGCAGGCTGGACGCCAGCACCATCAGCAAGGCCAACCCCACGCTGTAGACCAGCCAGGTCAGATCGTCTGTCATCACGCTCTCCTTGTGCACCGCAACCGCGACGCTGGATGCACTGTCGGGCCGGCAGCGCCGCCTGACCATCGGGCGTCACCCGCAGGCCGGGCCAAGCGGACCGGCCACCGAACCCCCCGGTTGCCGGCACCGGGGCAATCGCCGATAGTGGCGCGATGAGCACCACCACCCTCCTCGTCCGCAAAGACCACCTGCCCACCAGCCGCCTGCAAGTGGCGGCCTCAGCCGCGCTGGCCGACGGCCAGGTCCGGCTGCAGATTCAGCGCTTTGCGCTGACGTCGAACAACATCACCTACGCCGCTTTTGGCGACGCGATGAATTACTGGCAGTTCTTCCCGGTAGCGGGCGCCGACGCCGCCGGCTGGGGCTGCATCCCCGTCTGGGGTTTTGCGGTGGTGGTGCAATCAACGCACCCGGGCGTGGCCGTGGGCGAGCGGTTGTACGGCTACTGGCCGATGGCCAGCCATGCGGTGCTGCAACCCGACCGGCTGAGCGCCGCCGGTTTTACCGACACCGCGCCGCACCGGGCCGCGCTGCATGCCGTCTACAACCAGTACCAACACTGCAACGCCGATGCGTTTTACAGCGCCGACACCGAAGACCATCAAGCGCTGTTGCGCCCGCTCTACCTCACGGCCTGGCTGATCGATGATTTTTTGGCCGACAACGCTTTTTTCGGCACTGCCGGCGGCGCCCAGCGCCCGGTACTGCTGCTGTCCAGCGCGTCCAGCAAAACCGCCTACGCCACGGCTGCGCGGCTGGCGCTGCGGCCCGGGGTAGAGGTGGTGGGCCTGACGTCGCCGGCCAATGTGGCCTTTTGCCAGAGCTTGGGGCTGTACCACCGGGTGCTGACGTACGACCAGCTCGATGCCGTGGCCGCCGACGTGCCCTGTATTTATGTTGATTTCGCCGGCAACGGCGCGCTGCGGCGTGCCGTGCACAGCCGCTTTACCGCGCTGGCCTACAACTGCTCGATTGGCGGCACCCACGTCGAGAACCTGGGCGCCGCCGGCACCGCGCGTGATCTGCCCGGGCCCCGCGCCACCTTGTTTTTTGCACCGGCGCAGGCGAAGAAGCGCAGCGCGGATTTGGGCCCGGCTGAGTTGGGCCGCCGGCTGGTGCAAGACTGGCACGCCTTCCGCCACCAGGTGGCCGATGCCACCCCGCCTTGGCTGGTGGTGCAGCAGCACCGGGGCGCGGATGCGGTGCAGCAGGCGTATGCAGCGGTGCTGGCCGGCAAGGGTGATGCCCGGCTGGGCCATGTGCTGGGCTTTGACGCGGCTGGCTGAGGGGCGCGGTTTCTCGTTAACAACAAGGACGCGGCGGCCGGCGCAGCGGCCCAGAATCATCTTCAGGCGTGTGGCTTGTTGCTTCACCGAAGTCCGGTGAGCGGCTGCTGGCCGAGGAGATGGCATGACTGCAACCGACGCCAGCGCGCCCGCCGGGGCT
>JANLOP010000344.1:0-8401 GCA_031366635.1 Betaproteobacteria bacterium
ACCCGAGCAGAACACCCGCTCTTTGGCGCTGGTCAACACCACCGTGCGCACCTGCGGGTGCTCAAAGCGCACCCGGTTGATGGCGTCGTTCAACTCGATGTCCACGCCCAGGTCGTAGCTGTTGAGCTTGAGTTTGTAGCCCGGGCGCAGGCCGGCGTTCTCATCAAAATCCGCCACCAGCGTGGCCACCGGGCCTTCGAAACGCAGCGTCCAGTGCTTGTAGCGGGACGGGTCGGTTTGGTAGTCGACGCGGGGGGCTGGGGTGGTCATGACGCTGCTCCGAGAGGGCTGATTCATCCACACAACATGCAAAATAATGCCTGTATTGGAATAAGAAGTGAATGATATTGCGTGTTTTTTGATCCGTCAAGCGCTGATACCCGTCAACTTGCACTTTTATGCCGGTTGAACCACCAGGTGCAGCGCCTGACGCACCACCGTGCGCAATGCCGCAAACGTCTCGTCCAGCGGCGCAGCGCTGGTGTTGATGGTCATGTCGGCCTTGGCATAAAACGCCGCCCGGCCGGCCACAATCTGGCGCAGATCGTCCATCGCCTCACGGCTGGCCGCCATCGGCCGCAGGTCGCCCTGGGCGGTGACGCGCTGCATGTGGTGCTCGGGGTCGGCTTGCAGCCACACCGTGGTGCAATGCGAAAGCAGCAGGTTGAAGGTGGCCGCGTCCGACACCAGCCCGCCGGGCGTGGCGAGCACCGCCTCAGGGTAGATCTGGATCGCTTCCTCCAGCGCCCGGCGCTCGTAGCGGCGGTAGGCGTTCTGGCCGTACAGGGCCTGGATCTCGGCGATGCTGCAACCGGCAAATTTCTCGATCTCGCGGCTCAACTCGACAAACGGGTAGGCCAGATCATCGGCCAGGCGCTGGCCGAGGGTCGATTTGCCGGCGCCGCGCAGGCCGATCAATGCCACCCGGGTGCTGGGCGTGGCGGGGCCCTCGCCGTTCTGGCGGCCCTTCAAACCGCCGGTGCCCAGCAAATCACTCACGGCCAGCCGCACCCGGCGCAGGCTGGCCTCGTCGCACGGCGCCAGCAGCTCACGCAGCAGCAGCCACTCGGGTGTGGCGGTGGTGATGTCGCCGACCAGCTCGGCCATCGCGCACGGCAAGGCCCCCGCCACCTGCTGCAACACCAGAAACGACGCATTGCCGATGCCGTATTCCAGATTGGCCAGGTGGCGCTCTGACACATCGGCCGCCAGCGCCACGGCCTTGCGCGTCATGCCGCGCTGGGCCCGCAGCCGGCGCACCCGCTCGCCCAGCGCTTGCAGTGACGGGTTTTTGTCGTCGGCCGGGGCTTCGGGCCGGGCCATGTCAGCAGCAGCGGCGGGCGCATCCAGTGATAACCCGGGGGTATGAATTATAGTGCTTGACACGTTTTTGACTCGGCGATACCGTGCGGATAGTTGCACAATACTTCATATTGTCTGGGCCTGCAACTGGATGATCGCTCAGAGGGTGGGGGCTGAATGAGATAGTTTGGAGGGTGTGCTTGTTGCAGATGGCGGGTTGGGTGGTTTGGGTGATGTCGCGCAAACCCATCACGCCTGTGGCAAGGCCGAGGCCACCGGGTGACCGGATGACTACGTGTCCTCCGGCGCCGGCCAAAAGCGGCCGCCACCTCCCCCTTTACCTCCGTCATCCGGTCACCCGGCGCCCTCGGCCCGGCAGCGTTGGTGGCGACGACTGCCACGGCGCTACGGCAACAACGGTGGCGGCATCGACCGGCACGGCGGCGGTTTTGATCTTTTTTCCGCACCACCGCTGGTGATGGAGCGTCGGGGTAGGTTGCCGTGTTTTGCGGAGGTAAAGGGGGAGGGGGTGGCCGAAGGACACCGCCGGAGGACACGTAGCAAAACACGGCAACCCGCCCCGGCGCTCGCGCACCGACCGTTGAGCGCCGGTCTTCCAACAGCGTCACCAAGTCCCACTTCGCCCCAATCGCCGGCCCGCCGTTAGCCGCAGTTTCCGTCCACACCCACTGAGCCAACCGCAACATGCCGCTGCTGGAAATCCAAGGCCTGAAAACCCATTTCAAGACCGACGACGGCTGGCTGCATGCGGTGGACGGGGTGGACATGTCGGTCAATGCCGGTGAAACCGTGGGTGTGGTGGGGGAGTCAGGCTGCGGCAAATCGGTGACGGCGATGTCGGTGATGCGGCTGGTGCCGATGCCGCCCGGCCGCTTTGCCGGCGGGCAAATCCTGTGGCGGGGCCGCGACCTGCTCACGCTGCCTGACGACGAGATGCGCCGCATCCGCATGAAAGAGATTGCGGTGGTGTTTCAAGAGCCGATGACCTCGCTCAACCCGGTTTACACGATTGGTGACCAGATCGGCGAGGCCTTGCGGCTGCACGAGGGTTTGTCCAAAAAAGACGCCACCGACCGCGCCATCCAGATGCTCAAGCGGGTGCATATCCCCACGCCCGAGCGGCGGGTGCATGACTATCCGCACCAGTTTTCAGGCGGCATGCGGCAGCGGGCGATGATTGCGATGGCGCTGTCTTGCGGCCCGGCCTTGCTGATTGCCGACGAGCCCACCACCGCGCTGGATGTGACGATCCAGGCCCAGATTCTTGAGCTGCTGAACGACCTCAAAGCCGAGTTCGGCATGGCGGTGATGCTGATCACCCACGCCATGGGCGTGGTGGCCGAGGTGGCGCAGCGGGTGGTGGTGATGTATGCCGGCAAAGTGGTTGAAGAGGCCCGGGTGGAAGACTTGTTTGCCAAGCCGCGCCACCCGTACACCCAGGGCCTGATCCGCTCGATCCCACGCATCGACACCGCCGCCTCGGCAAAAGCACACAAGGTGCGGCTGCAGACGATTGCCGGCACGGTGCCCAAAATGATTGAGCCCGGCCCGGGTTGCCGGTTTGCCGCGCGCTGCAAACATGCAATACCCGACTGCACGGCAGCCACGCCGCCGCTGCGCACCGTGGCGCCGGGGCATCGGGTGGCTTGCATCCTGGATGTGGTCGCATGACCGGCCCTTTGTTGCAGGTCAAAAACCTGGTCAAACACTTCCCGATCAAGGGCGGCTTGCTGGGCCGGGTGGTGGACAAAGTGCATGCGGTGGACGGCGTGAGCTTCGAGCTCAACGCCGGTGAAACCCTGGGCGTGGTGGGCGAATCGGGTTGCGGCAAATCCACCACCGGCCGCTGCATCCTGCGGCTGATTGAGCCGACCTCGGGCGAGGTGTGGTTTGACGGCCGCAACGTCACCGCGCTGCCGCCGGCCGGGCTGCGGGCCATGACGCGCCAGATGCAGATCATTTTTCAAGACCCGTATGCCTCACTCAACCCGCGATTGACGGTGGCCGCGATCATCGGTGAGGCGCTGACCATTCACAAACTCACCAAGACCGCTCGCGAGTACACCGACCGCATCGTTGATTTGCTGGAGACCGTGGGCCTGAGCGCCGACCATTTGCAGCGCTACCCGCATGAGTTTTCAGGCGGCCAGCGCCAGCGGGTGGGCATTGCCCGGGCGCTGGCGGTCAACCCCCAATTGATTGTCTGCGACGAGGCGGTCTCAGCCCTGGACGTGTCGATCCAGGCCCAGGTGATCAACTTGTTGGAAGACCTGCAAGCCAAACACCACCTGACCTACATCTTCATCGCCCACGATTTGAGTGTGGTTGAGCACATCAGCACCCGGGTGGCGGTGATGTACCTGGGCCGCATCGTCGAGTTGGCCGCAGCGCTCGACCTATACACCCGGCCGCTGCACCCGTACACCGAGGCGCTGCTGTCGGCTGTGCCCATCCCCGACCCGACGATGAAAAGAAAACGCATCCTGCTGCAAGGCGATGTGCCCAGCCCGATCCACCCACCGTCGGGCTGCCACTTCCACACCCGCTGCCCGATAGCACAGCCGGTGTGCCAGCAAGAGTCGCCGCCTCTCAAGCAGGCGGGTGACGGGCATTGGGTGGCTTGCCACTTTCGGGGTTGATCTGGCGATGTGACCGCCACCAACCCCAAATCCACTACAAACGCATCAACAGCACATAATACGTGCGCACTTGTATCGTGGGGCCTTTGATGAACATCACCCTGTCCGTTGACGAACGCATTGCCGACCAGGCCCGCCAGGCCGCCTCGGCGATGGGCAAAAGCCTGAACCAGGCGGTGCGTGACTATCTTGAGCAACTGGCGGGCAGCCAGCAACTGAGCGCCGAGTTGCGCGCCTTCGAGCAGTCGGCGCTCAGCTCACCTGGCCGCCTGGCCGGCTGGAAGTTTGACCGCGACGAAGCCAACCGCCGTGCGTAGCCTGCTGGACACCAATATCCTGGTCTACGCCGACGCCGCCGACGACCCCGTCAAACAGCGGCGCGCGGTGGACCTGATCACCGGCTTGCGCGCCACCGGCTCGGCGGTGTTGTCCACCCAGGTGCTGCAGGAGTATGTCAATGTGGCGCTGCGCAAGCTGCGCCTGCCGCAGGCGTTGATCCGCGACCGTTTGAACTTCTACCGCCGGTTTGATGTGGTGCCAGCCTCAGCCGATTTGATCGCCGGCGCGCTGGACTTGCATGTGCTGCACAGCCTGTCGTTTTACGACGCGCTGGTGGTGCAGGCGGCAGCGGCCAGCGGCTGCCAGCGGCTGCTGAGTGAGGACATGCGGCACGGCGCCACCTTCCGGGGCGTGCTGATCGAGAACCCGTTTTTGGCCGGTTAGCCGCCCAAGCCAAGCACCTGCCGCAAAAACAGCACGGTGGCATAAAACTGGTAGTCGGCGTTCTCTTTGCGGGCAAAGCCGTGGCCCTCGTTGTCAGCGCGGATGTACCACACCGGCGTGCCGTTGCTGCGCACCCGGGCAACGATCTGCTCGGCCTCGGTGACCGGCACGCGCGGGTCGTTTTTGCCCTGCACCACCAGCAGCGGCCGGCTGATGCGCCCGGCGTTGGCCAGCGGTGAGATGCGCTGCATCCACTCGCGCGTGGCCGGGTCGCGCTCGTCGCCGTATTCCACCCGGCGCAGATCCCGCCGGTAGCTCTCGGTGTTTTCAAGAAAGCTGACGAAGTTGGAGATGCCCACCACGTCGATGGCCCCCGCGATGCGCTCGGGGTAGGTGGTGGCCACCGCCAGGGTCATGTAGCCGCCGTAGCTGCCGCCGGCCACCACCACCCGGGCCGGGTCGAGGTCGGGCTGGGTAGCGATCCAGTCGAGCAGTGCGCCGATGTCCTTGACCGAATCCTCGCGCAGCCGGCCGTTGTCCAGCGCCACAAAGGTTTTGCCGTAGCCGCTCGACCCCCGCACATTGGGTTGCAGGATGGCCATGCCCAGGTCTTGCAGCAGATGGTTGTTGCGCCCGGCAAAGCCGATCTTGGCCTGCGCCTCGGGCCCGCCGTGGATGTTGATCAGCACCGGCCGGCGTCCGGTGAAGCGGGCCGGCGGCCGGTTCAGCAGGCCCGAAATGCTGCGCCCGTCAAAGCTGGTCCATCGCACGATCTGCTGCTCGCTCAGCGCGGCGACATCAAGCGCCGGGTGCAGCCGCGGGCGGGTCCAGGGCTCGGTGCGGCCGCTGGCCAGATCCAGCGTGTGAATCTGGCCCGGGCCCTGGGCGCTGCCCAGGCTGAAGGCCAGCTCGCTGCGCTGCGGATGGAAGCGCAAGCCGCCCAGGCTGCCGGCTGGCATCGCCGGCACGGCGCGGGCGGCCAGTGTGCGGCCGTCGACCAGGCGCAACTCGTCGCGGCCGTCCACATTGACTTGCAGCGCCAGCAGGCTGCCGTCGGCGCTGGGCTCAACCGATTCCACATCCCAGGCCGGCGGCGCGGGCGCCGGCCGCAGCGCGCCGCTGGCCAGGTCGAGCGCCAGCAGCGACCGGAACTCACCGGCCCGGTCGCTGACGACCAGCAGCGTCTTGCCGTCGGCGCTGAACGGGCCGGGATAGTGGGCGGCCGGGGCGCCCGCCCCAGCGCTGGACACCCCCGCAGCGCCGGGCGCGGCCGGCAAAACGCGGCGGCGCTGGCCGTTGGCCAGATCCAGCAGCCAGACCTCGGATTCGGTGGCCGACACGTAATTCAGCAGGGCGGCCTGGGTATCGTCGGGTGAGACGGCCGCCGCCTGCCAGCCGCCACCGGGCAACTCGGCCAGCACCCGGCGCTGGCCCGGGCAAGCCGGGTCCAGCAGCCACAGCGTGGTGGCCACTTCGCTGCGCCGCCCGCCGGCGGCCGTGCGGTCCAGCGGCAGTGAGCTGACCAGCGCCTGGCTGCTGCGGTGCAGCCAGACATCCAGGCTGTGGCGCTGGTCGGGGTCGGTCAGCAGGGTTTGCTGGCGGCCGGGCAGGTCGAGCCGGTAGAGCTGGTAAGCCTCATTGCCACCGCTGCCGCGTGCCAGCACGATGCTTTGGCCGGCGCGCGGCTCAAACCAGGCGCCGGCCACCGGCTCGGGGCCGTCGGTCAGCAACTCGGGCTCGGCCAGCGGGCCGGCCACGCGGTACAACTGCACCGTGTTGCCGCCCGGCGGCCGGTGGCTTACCAGCATCTCGCGCCGGGTGGGGTGCCAATCCAGCAGCGCATGGCCGGCAAAGTCGGTGTAGCGCGCCACCGCATCGGCCACGCTTTGTGGCACCGGCGGCACGCCTTGCAGCAGCAGCGCGGCCGGCGGCGGCACGGCGGGCGCTGGCGGCAGCGTGGCGCAAGCCGCCAACAACGCGGCCAAAGACAAGCCCGATATCACGCCGCGCGCCGAGACTGATTTGCGAGAGCTGGCGAACCGGTACAAGAACTTCCACTTCGTGCACATAGGGAACACGCACCGCAAGTCCCTTGTTTGCGACGACCAGTTCGCGGTAGTCACAAGCTTCAACTGGCTCTCCTACAAGGGCGACTCGCAGGGCAGCCCCCGCGACGAGCGCGGCATTGTCTTTCGCAAGAAGCAACATGTCGAGCGTCTCGTTGCTGAGGAGCTTGAGTTGCTGGGTAAGGGCTACGCGGGTGCGTCCCGATTGGGCGCTGGTGTCCGCGTGAAGTAGTTGGTCAGCCGCATCGAAGTCGGTCGGTTCAAGAGGGGACATTGCGCTTGTCTACATTCACCGTTGTCAACGAAGACACGCTGGCTGCAGCGGTGGAGCACTGCCGTGAGCGGCTTGTCTACATCGCACCCGGCATCACAGAGAAGATCGTCGCTGCCATGGCTGTGGCGATGCAGCGATCGCATCCTCCAGCGTTGACCATCATCATCGACGCGGACCCGGAGGTATGCCGCCTGGGCTATGGCACGGTCGACGGCTTAAAGGCGTTGCAGGCTTTGGCTACGGAGCAAATGCTGCCGATCCGCTACCAACCCGGCCTGCGGCTGGGTGTGCTGGTGGCGGACGTCCAGATTGCGGTGTACTCGCCCACGACTTTGCTGATTGAAGCGGGTTCTGATCGGGCTGACCAGCCGCATGCCTTCACTCTGGGCACCGGCAATCCGTTGGACCGGGTGTTGAAGGCCTGTGCCGCGGAGGGTGCGTCGGACCCGGCCGTGCCCCTGCCCAGTGAGGCCGAGGTGGGCACCATGGCGGCCACCCCGGAACTGCTGCAGAAGAGCCTGAAGGAACTGGAGCGCCTGCCGCCGAAGCCGTTCGACGTGGCGCGTACTGAGCGCGTGTACAACACCAAGCTCCAGTACGTTGACTTTGAAGTCACGGGCTACAAGCTCACCGCGCGCCGTGTGCAGATCCCCACCGACTTGTTGGTTGGGACCGACAAGACCCTGGAGGCCCGGTTGCGCAACAGCTTCTCGTTGCTGGAGGGCAAGGAGTCGCTGGTCGTTCAGATCGCCGACGCAGACCCGGACACCGGAGCGGCGCGCCTCGACAAACAGGGCAAGCCCTTGATGGTGAGCTACTCTGAATTGGCAATCGAAGACGAGCGAAAGAAGATCTACACCGACTTCTTGACGCCCGTTCCTGGCCACGGCCAGCTCATTTCGAAGATGCGGCGGAAGGCGTTCGATACCCGGCTGGAGTGGTTCAAAGCCCGTGTGGCGGTATACACGGTGGCCGTGAAGCAGCAACTGGATCAGGCCGTGGAAGCTTCCGTGAAGGACCTGACCCAAGCCCTGCTGCCCGGTGTGATGCAGCGGCCACCAGCGCGCCTGATGAAGTATTCGATGTCCCTCGCCCCCACCGATGACGACTACCGTGCTGCGGTTGAAGCGGAGCTGTCCCAAGCGTTCAACTTGGGGGACAGGTTCTTCCAGCCGACGGTGAAGGTGATATTCAAGGATCTGACCTACGAGACCATCACCGATGAGAAGTTCGTGGCGCAACTGAAGAAGTCATTCCCCGGCTTGAGCCAACACGGGTTCTTCGAAGAGCACGACTCGGCACCTGAACTGCGGTTGGCAGGCAATGCCACGAAGCCGACGCGCTGAACCAAGGGAAGCCAGCTAATGCAGCCTCTG
>JANLOP010000195.1:0-14382 GCA_031366635.1 Betaproteobacteria bacterium
CGGCGGGTGAGCTCGGTCGCGTAGAGGCGTGCTTTCCTGCGGCGGAGCCCAAGACCGCAAGGCATGAACGTGTGAGGCAATCGGCTTGGCTCGCTTTCCGCCGATGCGGTATCCTGCCCGCATGAAACTCACCATCCGCAAGTCCGACGACCGGGGCCACGCTGAACATGGCTGGCTCGATTCACGCCACACCTTCAGCTTTGCCGACTACCACGATGCAGCGCAGATGGGCTACGGCAATCTGCGCGTGATCAACGAAGACCGCATCGCCCCGGGCACCGGTTTTGGCACGCACGGCCACCGCGACATGGAAATCGTCAGCTATGTCCTGCAAGGCGCGCTGGCACACCAGGACAGCATCGGCAATGTGCAGGCCATCGTGCCCGGTGAGGTGCAGCGCATGACGGCCGGTACGGGCGTGCGGCACAGCGAGTTCAACCACGCCCAGGATGCCACCACGCACTTTCTGCAAATCTGGCTGCTGCCGAGTGCGGCCAATCTGGCCCCGGGCTACGAGCAAAAAGCCTTTGCCGATGCCGACAAGCGCGGCCGGCTGCGGTTGGTGGCCTCAAGCGATGGCGCCGAGGGCTCGGTCACGCTGCATGCCGATGCGGCCATTCGGGCCGGGTTGTTTGACGGCGGTCAGGCGGGCGAGTTGGCGCTGGATACGCGGCGCCGCACCTGGGTGCACCTGGCGCGCGGCGCGCTCACCGTCAACGGTCAGCGGCTGCTGGCGGGCGATGCGCTGGCGCTGGCCGACGAGCCCCGCCTGCGCCTGGCCGACGGCGACGCGGCCGAGGTGCTGGTGTTTGACCTGGCGCGGTAGCGCCCGGGCCGCAGCGCCAGGCCTGATCGCCGTCAATCGCCCAGCAGCTCACCCATTGGCTTCAAATCGTCCACCCGGTCGCAGATGGCCTTGGCCACCATCAGCAGCGGCACGCCCAGCAGCAGGCCCCACAGCCCCCACAACCAGCCCCAGGCCAGCGCGCCGATGAACACCGCCACCGGGTTCATGCGGCTGGCGCGGCTGGTCAGCCAGGGCGTGATCAACTGGCCCGACAGGGTGTGGATGGCCACCGACGCGCCGGCCACCAGCAGCGTCATGCCCAGCGTGCCGAACTGCAAAAACCCGACCAGCGCCAGCCCGCCGGCAATTACCAGCGAGCCGATGTAGGGCACCAGGTTGAGCACCGCCGCCGCCACGCCCCAGACCGCCGCGCGCTGCAGCCCGATGGCCCACAGCGCCAGCCCGGTGGCCACGCCCACGCCCACGCTGGTGAACAGTTGCACCAGCAGGTAGCGGTGGATTTGCGCGGTGATCTCGTCCAGCGCCTGCAGGGTGATCTTTTTCTGCGTCAACGTGGGCCCGGCGATGCGCACCATCTTGCGCCGGAAGTGGTTGCCCGAACACATCAAGAAGTAGCTGATGAAAAACACCACCAGCGCCTGGCCGGCCAGGCCCACCAGGCCCAGCGTGCCGGCCAGCAAATAGTCTTTGATGTTGAAGTGCGGCCGCTCGATCTGCACCCGCGTCACGCCCCGGCTGGCGGCGGGCGCGGCGCCGGCGCTCTCCTCGGCGGCCTGCTCCAGCTTGGCGGCGGCGCGCTGCACCTTGTCGATCGCGCCCTCGGCTGCATCCCGGTTGCTGGTCAACGATTCGCGCAGTTTTTGCGCCGCGTCGGGCAGCGATTGCACCAGTGCCGACGCGTCGTCGCTGAGCGACCAGGCCATCGTCGCCAGGCCGCCCAGCAGCGCCAGCAGCAGCACAGCCGCACCGATGGCGCGCGGCACCCGCCAGCGCTGCATGCGGTCCACCGCCGGCGACAGCGCGTAGCTGACCATCAGCCCGAGCAGCACCGGGATGACCACCGCGCTGGCCCATTGCAGCGCGTACAGGCTGGCCAGCAGCGCGATCACCGCCAGCGACGCGCTGCGCACGTCGACGGGCATGTGCAGGTGCAGGCGTTGCGGGTCGGCGCTGGCGGGTGGGCCGGGTAGCGGGTCGGCGCCGGCGGGTGGGTCAGGCAGTGGGTCGGGTGTCCGGTCGGGCAGCGGCTCGGCAGCAGCGGCGGGCGGGGCAGCGCCCATCGGGCGCAGTGTCAGGCCCGGTGCGGTTGGCTGGGCTGGCATTTCGTGGCGTGGGTCGGTTGGCATGGTGCAGGTCCGGTGGTTGGCCCGCAGTGTGGGCCCGGCCCGGCGCCGGCACCGTGCGCTGCGCCGCACCGGGGCAGCAAAAAGTGAGCCGCTACCATGCATCGGCATGGAAACCCTGCTCAAGCCCCTGGCCGTGTTGCCCTGGATCGACTGGCTGGCGCTGGCGCTGTTTTTTGCCGGCTGGGTGGGTTACGCGATTTTTTCGCGCCGGCTGGCGCAGCAGCAGCCGTCCATCCTGGTCACCACCAACCAGTGGCGGCGGCGCTGGATGCTGCAAGCCACCTTCCGCGAGAACCGCATCGTCGATTCGGCAGTGGCGCAAAGCCTGGCCGCCAGCCCGTCTTTTTTTGCGTCCACCAGCATCCTGATCATCGGCGGCTTGCTGGCGTCGCTGGGCGCGACCGAGAAAGCCAGCGAGCTGGTGCGCGAGCTGCCGTTTGCCGCCCGCACCTCGGTGCTGGTGTTCGACTTGAAGCTGGCATTGCTGGCGGCGATTTTTGTGCATGCGTTTTTCCGCTTCACCTGGAGCATCCGGCAGTACAGCTTTGGCGCCATCCTGGTGGGCGCCGCGCCCGAGGCCCGGCACTTTGCCGACGACGCTCAGCGGGCGTTGTTTGCCGATCACGCCGGCCGGGTGATGGCGCTGGCGGCCGAGGCCTTTCACGACGGCTTGCGGGCCTACTACCTGGCGTTTGCGGTGGTCGCCTGGTTTGTCTCGCCCTGGGCCTTTATCGCCGCCACCGCCACCGTGCTGTGGGTGTTGTACCGGCGCGAGTTTCACTCCGAGGTGCTGGGCGCGCTGCACGACGGGTTGACGCCGTGACGCCGCAATGCCCCTGCCGCCAGGGCGTCACGGCGCGGCGGGCAGCCCCAGTGACCGGCGCGCAAAGGCCGCGAACTCATCGGCTGCCAGCGGTTGGCTGAACCAAAAGCCTTGAACCTCGTCGCAGCCCAGGCCAACCAGCACGCTGAGCTGGTCTTCCGACGTCACGCCCTCGGCCACCGTGCGCAACTTCAACAGCCGCGCCACGGTGATGATGGCCGCCACGATGGCCGCATCGGTGGTCGAGGTGGCGATGTCCTGGACAAACGACCGGTCGATTTTCAGCACGTCGAACGGCAGTTGCTTGAGGTAGCCCAGGCTGGAGTGGCCGGTGCCAAAGTCGTCGATCGACAGGCCCACGCCCAGGTGCTTGAGCTCATGCAGCGCCGACAGGCTGATGTCGATGTCTTTCATGACCGAGCTTTCGGTCAGTTCAAGCTCCAGATCAGCGGCTGCCAGCCCCGACTCGGCCAGCACCCGGCGCAGCGTGTCGACCCAGCCCGGGTGCTCGAGTTGCCGCACCGACAGGTTGACCGACAGCCGCAGGGGCGTCAGGCCTTGGGCCTGCCAGGTGTGAAGTTGCCGGCAGGCTTGGCGCAGCACCCATTCGCCGATCGGCACGATCAGCCCGGTCTGCTCGGCCAGTGGCACAAAATCAAGCGGCGCCACCAGGCCGCGCCCCGGCGCCTGCCAGCGCACCAGCGCCTCCATGCCGACGATGCGCCCGCTCTTCAGATCGATGCGCGGGTGGTAGTGCAGCACAAACTGCTCGCGCTCTACCGCCCGCCGCAGCTCGTTGTCCAGGCTGAGCCGGCTTGCCACGCCGGCGTCGATGCCCTGCACATCAAAGCTGTAGCCGTTGCCCCCGTGTTGCCCGGCCTGCGCCAGCGCGGCCACGGCGCGGTCCAGCAATTGCGCCGCTGTGCCGCCGCTGTCGGGCGTCAGCGCCCCGCCAATGCTGGTGGTGACCGAGACCGTGTGCGGGCCGCAGTCGAAGGCCGGCCGCAACACATCCTGAATCGTGCTGACCATGCGCACCACGTTTTGCGGCTCGGTGCTGGCCGTGATGAGCACCGCAAACTGGTGCTCGCCGAAGCGGGCCACGGTGTCGGAATCACGCAGGCAGGTCCACAGCCGGGCAGCAAAGAGCTGCAGCATCAGGTCAGCGCCCGCCGGCCCGGCGCTGCGGCCCATCTCGTCAAAGCGGTCGATGCTGACCAGCAGCACACACAGCATCTGCTGCGGCCGCCGCAGGTGCCTGAGCTGGCGCGCCAGCCGGCTTTCAAACAAGGCCCGGTTCGGCAGCCCGGTCGCGCTGTCGTAGCGCGTGCTGTCGCCGCGACCGAGCTCGGCCAGATGGCGCGCCGCCCCCGGCGTGCCTGCCGACGGGCCGCCAGGTGCGACCTCGCGGGCCCGGCCCCCGCTGCGCAACAGCGCGTCGCGGGCGGCCTGAAACACCGCCTGGCGCTTGCCGTACTCGTCCTCGGGCAGCCGGCTGACCAGCAGCAAGCTGAGCGCACCGGCGCGCACCGCAAACGCCTCAAACTGCTGCGGCTGGCCGGGCCCGTCGGCCTCGCTCCAGAGGCCGGAGCCAAGACGGCCACGCCCATCGCCGGCCCAGAAGGCCTCGGCGTCGATGACAAAATTGGCCAGGAACGAGGTTTCGTCACCCAGCCGAAAGGCCTCGCGGATGAAATCGCCCGCCCGGTGGAAGCGGGCAAACCAGGCCGGCGTGTTGGCAATGACCCTGAAGCGGCGCTCGGCGGTGCGTTCAAGCACCACCACGCCAAGTGCGGCCATCACGCTTTCACAAAACGGGGCAGTGGCGGTCATCGGGTTTTGCGCGGGCGCGATGGGTGGGGCAGCGGGAGGCAGACAGCGCGGTTTGGCAATGGCCGCCAGCGACGGCCACCGTCAGCGCCGACTGTACTGAATGAACTGACGGGCAACGCACGGGCGCGCCCATGTGCCGGGGCGCTGCGCCCCGGGGGCTGCGCGGCCGCCTCATTCGCGCCCGGGCCCGGACGGCCGAGGCGCGCGCGGCAGCTTGGGCGCCGGGCCGTCGCCCAACAAGGCTTCGGCAAGACTGCGGAACGCGCCCTCAACGCCGTGGCCGGTCAGCGCGCTGGTTCGAATCGTCAGCAGGCTGCGGCCCGCCAGATCACGCAGCGCATCGCCTTCGATGTCCCACTGCGCCACCCGATCTGATTTGTTCAGCACCAGCACAAACGGCACCGGGCCCAGCTCGGCCACGGCCAGCGCATGCAGGGTTTGCGCGCTGGCCAGCGTCTCGCGGCACGTGCCGTCGACGACCAGCAAGTAGCCGCTGCTGCCGCGCAAATAAGCGCGCGGGACACGCTGCAACGCATCGTCGCCGTGGATGTCCCACAGCATCAGGGTGACATCACCGCCACTGAGCGCCACGGTTTTTTTCTCGACCTTGACGCCGATCGTGGTGTGGTACTGCCCTGTGTACAGGCTGTGTACAAAGCGCCGCACCAGGCTGGTCTTGCCGACCGCAAAGCCCCCCAGCATGCAGACTTTTCGTTGTTTCATGGGATCGGCGGGTTCATTCGGTCGGCGCTGTGGCGGCCGGCAGAAACGCCTTGAAGGACACGCTGCGGGCTTGCGCACTGGCCTCGGTATCGGCCTGCGCGCGGGCCCGCGCGCCGGCAGGCGGCGCCAGCGCATCGCGCATCGCCCGCTGGGCGCCAACGCCGCTGGCCACCAGATCGACCCGGGCGACTTGCAGCGCCGCCAGCCGGCCCAGCAGCGCATCGGCACGCGCCCTGGCCAGGCGCAGGTTGGCCGCAGGGCTGCCCTGGCCATCGGTGTGACCCGTGATCTCAAGCCGGGCGCGCCCACCGCCGCTGCGCGCCAGCTCGCCGAGCCGGCGCACATCGGCGTCCAGCCGCGCCAGCAGCGCGTCCTGGCCCGCTGCCGGCTGCGCGGCGCCCGCCCCGGCACGCACCAGGGTGGCGTCGATTCGGCCGCGCAGCGCGGCCGCTTCAACATCTTCGGCCAGCACCAGCCGGGCGCCGTCAAAAGCAGCGATGCCGGGCAGGCCGCGTGCGCCCAGCCGTGCCGCCTGCACCCAGGCGCGCGGCGCCACGCCGTCGGCCACCAGGGTCTGGCCTTGCACACGCAACTGCACCGTGGCTGGCGGCGCAAGCTGCGCTGTGGCCCGCCGCACCAGCAGCGCCGGCAGCAGCGACAAATAGGGCTCCCAGGCAAAGCGCACGTCCTGCGGATCGAGGCCGGCCCCCAGCAGCAGCGCTTGCGGATCGGCTGCCAGCGCATCGCGCAGCCCGGCCACGCGGTACACGCCGCCGCGCTGGACGGCCTCGGTGACGACGATGCCGGGCTCGGCGCGCAGGTGCTCAACAAAGCCGTCCCAGCGCCAAGCCTGCCTGAAGTGGAAGAAAGCAGGCACGGCGATCAGCAAAGCGAGCCCGGCGCCGATGAGGGCCAGCGGCGACATCTTGCGCCGGGGCGGCGCTGCGCCGTCGCCGTCGGCAGCGGGCTTGCCGTAGCGCGCTTCCAGGCAGCCGTCCAACTGCGGCAGCGCGGCCGCCAGCGCGCCAGCGTCGCCGTCAAAGGCTTGCAGCGCGGCGCCGTGCGCCTGGTGGATGCGCTCGATGGCCAGGCGGAAGCGGTTGCGCAGCGCCTGCGGCGGTGTGCCGCGCACCACCCCGGCCAGCAGCGCCAGTGGCCCTTGCTCGATCCACACCACCAGCTCACCCACCTGCAGGGTGTCTAGCGTTTCGCGCTGCGCGCTGTTGAACGAGTCGCGCACAAAATCGAGGATCGCCGTCAGCATGCCGCTCACCAGGTCGGTGTCCTGCACCACCACGTCGGTGGCCGCAACGTGCAGCAACAACAGGCCGCTGCGGCGGTCGATCAAGAACACCTGCTCGACCCGGTACAGCAAGGTGTGCAGCAGCACCACTTCAGCAAACGGTCGGCCGCTGCGCTTGGCTTCAAGCCGCCACTTGAGCCCCTGCACGCTCAAGCTGTGCGCCAGTATCTGGTCGAGCGACTGGGTCATGGCCTGCAGCGCGGCGGCAATCGATTTGCGGATGGCCGGGCCCATGACCGGGAAGATGGCGTCGGCCAGCACCTGCGGGTCGCGCCGGACCGAGCTGGCGATGGCCGCCTCGACGCTGGGTGTCAGCGCGGCGGTCAGCGCCGAGCCGTCGGCGCTGTGCAACGCAATGGCCTGCGCCAGCACCCGGCTGACATCGTCGGTGCGCAGCAGCGGCTCTTCGATGCGCCGGCGCAGGTGGGCGAGCTGCAACTGTTCCTCACTGAACAGCAGGCCGCGCAACTCGGCCAACGCATCGCCGGGCTGCGCGCCGCTGCTCGGTGGCTCGGCCGCAGCCGGCGGGCCGCGCAGGCGAGCTGCGGCGGGCTCGACGCGGCTCACTCGCCGGGCAGTGTCAGTTCGTTGGTCAGCCGCATCGCCATCTCGGTGAACAGCGCGGCCAGTGCGGCGCGGTCGGTCTTGTCGTCGCGCAGCGCTTGCGCCTCGCGGTCCAGCGTGGCGGCCAGGTTGTCAACCCGCAGCCGCAACTCCTCGGACAGTTGTTTGGCCTGGTCCAGCAACTGCTGGCGCAGGTCGCGCGCGTTTTTCACCGCCTGCTCGTCAAGCTGCGCCGCCCGCTTGTCGGTCGTGTGGCCCAGATCGCGCAACTCTTGCGTCAGTGCCTGTGTGGCACTGCCGCGCTCGCCCTGTTCGTTCTTCAGTTGGTCGGCAATCGCCTCAAACTCGGTCCGGGTGTAGGCCTCAAGTTGCTCAAAACGGCGTTTCAGCTCGTCGCGCAGCTCGCTTGACTCCTTCAGCAACCGGTCTTCGAGCCGGCCGAAGCGCTTCTCGTAATCGCGCATCTGGTTGCCGAAGATGATGTCGCGGATTTTGTCGATATTGCCGCCAGCGGGCAGCTCGGCGGCCATTGCCGACGCTTTGGCGGTGGCGTCCTCACTGCGGGGGCTTGCTGCGGCGGCTTGCTCGCCGTGCTGGTTTGCTGCGGCGGCTTGCTCGCCGCGCTGGCTGGCGGCGGCGGCTTCATGACCGCGCTGGCTGGCTGCGCTGGCAACGGTCTGGCTCGGTTTGTCGTCGATTGCCATCGAGGGGATCCTTTTCCTGGTGCTTGCTTTTTTAGCGCTGGCCGGCTGCTTGATTGCGCCGCGCTGTGCCCTGGGCCCGGCCGTCGATGTTGCAGTCGGTTTGACCATCGGTTGTTTGCCCCTCATTGTCGCCCTGAGCGTCAGTGGAGAACGCCGCCATCGGCCGCGCGCCGATGCTGTGCGGCCAGCGCTGGCTGCAAGCCGGACTTCGATGCAGCCACCGCGCCAACACAGTTTGTAACACGCACGGTCACCGGGCTGGCAGCGGTCAAGCGCGGCAACCCAGCCCAGGCGCGCCCGAGTGCCTCCCTACAATCTTCGTCATGCCTTTTGTCCACCTGCGCACCCACACCGAATTCTCTGTCGTTGACGGCACTTTGCGCATCCCGGATGCCGCCGCCGCCGCCCGCGCCGACCAGCAGCCCGCGCTGGCCATCACCGATTTGTGCAACCTGTTTGGCGCGATCAAGTTCTACAAAGCCTGCCGCAGCCAGGGCGTCAAACCGATCATCGGCGCCGACGTGTTCATGGCGCCCGACCCGGATTTTTCAGGCGCTGCGTCAGCGCGAGATCGACAAGCCAGCCGCCTGCTGCTGCTGGTGCAAAACCGCCAGGGCTACCTCAATTTGTGCGAGTTGCTGGCCCGCGGCTGGGTGAAAAACGTGCAGCGCTCGCAAGCCTGGCTCAAATGGGAGTGGCTGGACGAACTCGGCAGCGGGCTGATCGCGCTGTCTGGCGCTGATTTTGGCGCGGTCGGGCTGGCGTTGCTGGCCGGCGACACCGAGCGCGCCCGCCGCGCGGCGCTGCGGCTGTCCGCGTTGTTCCCAGGCCGTTTTTACCTGGAGCTGCAACGCGCCGGCCTGCCCACGCATGACGCCCATGTGCGCGCCGCTGTGCCGCTGGCCGCAGAATTGGGCCTGCCGGTGGTGGCCACGCAGCCGATTGAATTCGCCCAGCCCGATGATTTTGACGCCCACGAGGCCCGAGTGTGTGTGGCCGAGGGCGAGGCGCTGGCCAACCCGAAGCGCATCAAGCGCTTCTCGCGTGAGCAGTATTTCAAGACGCAAGCCCAGATGGCCGCGCTGTTTGCCGATTTGCCGTCGGCGATTGAAAACTCGGTGCAGATTGCCCAGCGCTGCAATTTGACCCTGGCGATGGGCCAAAACTACCTGCCCGACTTCCCGACCCCGCTGGTGGACGGCACGCCGGTGCCGATGGGCGAGTATTTCCGCCAGGCCAGCCATGACGGCCTGCAAGCCCGGCTGGCCACGCTATACCCCAACCCAGCGCAGCGCGACCGTCAGCAAGCACGGTATGTCGAGCGGCTGGATTTTGAGATCAACACGATTTTGAAAATGGGCTTCCCGGGTTATTTTTTGATCGTCGCCGATTTCATCGCCTGGGCCCGCAACAACGGCTGCCCGGTGGGCCCGGGCCGGGGCTCGGGCGCCGGCTCATTGGTGGCCTATTCGATGCGCATCACCGATCTGGACCCACTGCAATACAACCTGCTGTTTGAGCGCTTCCTGAACCCGGACCGGGTGTCGATGCCCGACTTCGACATCGATTTTTGCCAGGCCAACCGCGACCGGGTGATCGATTACGTCAAAGACAAGTATGGCCGTGAGGCGGTGGGCCAGATTGTCACCTTCGGCACGATGGCGGCCAAGGCCGCGCTGCGCGACATCGGCCGGGTGCTGGGCATGGGTTATGGCCATGTCGATTCCATTGCCAAACTGATACCGGCGCCGCCCGGCAAAACGGTGACGCTGGCCAAACTGCCGCTGGCCCCCCATCTGCCCGACCCGGGCCTGGTTTACGCCCGCAAAGAGGCGCCCGAGATCGACCAGCGTGAGGCCGCTGAAGAAGAAGTGGCCGAGTTGCTGGCGCTGGCGACCCGGGTGGAAGGTATTGTGCGCAATATCGGCATGCATGCCGGCGGGGTGTTGATTGCGCCCGGCAAAATCACTGATTTTTGCCCGCTGTACCAGCAGCCGGGCAGTGACAGCGCCGTCAGCCAATATGACAAAGACGATGTTGAGGCCATCGGCCTGGTCAAGTTCGACTTTCTCGGCCTGGCCACGCTGACGATTCTGGAGCTGGCCAAGGATTTGATCCGGGCGCGCCACCCGGGGCGCAAAAACTTCAGTTTCGAGACCATTCCGCTCGACGATCCGAAGGTTTACAAACTGTTTGCTGATGGTTTGACCGAAAGTGTCTTCCAGTTTGAATCGCGCGGCATGCAGGGCATGTTGCGCGACGCCAAACCAAGTCGTTTAGAAGATCTAATAGCGCTCAACGCGCTCTACCGGCCCGGCCCGATGGATTTGATCCCCAGCTTTGTGGCCCGCAAACACGGCCGCGAGGCGGTGGAATATCCGCACCCGCTGCTGGCCAGCGTGCTGAGTGAAACCTACGGCATCATGGTCTACCAGGAGCAGGTGATGCAGGCCGCCCAGGTGCTGGGCGGTTATACGCTGGGCGGCGCTGATCTGCTGCGCCGGGCGATGGGCAAGAAAAAGGCCGAGGAGATGGCCGAGCACCGCGAGATATTCCGCGACGGCGCAGCGAAGAAGAACATCCCGGCGCAAACCGCCGACGAGGTGTTTGACCTGATGGAGAAGTTTGCTGGCTACGGCTTCAACAAAAGCCATGCCGCCGCATACTCTTTGTTGGCCTACCACACGGCCTGGCTCAAAGTGCATTTCACGGCCGAGTTTTATGCCGCGAACATGACGATCGAGATGGCCGACACCGACAAGCTGAAGGTGTTGCTGAACGACGCCAAACTGTTTGGCATCGGCTTTGATGCGCCCGATGTCAACCACGGCACGCACCGCTTTGAGCCGGTGTCGGCGAAGCGGGTGCGCTACGGGCTGGGCGCTGTCAAAGGCAGTGGCCAGGGTGCGGTGGAGGCGATTGTCGAGGCCCGCGAGGGCACGGGGGCGGCCGTGGGCGCCGCGGCCGGGCCGTTCCGCAGCTTCTTCGATTTTTGTGCCCGGGTAGACCGCAAGCGGGTGAACAAACGCGCGGTGGAGGCGCTGATCAAGGCCGGCGCGTTTGATGCGCTGCACGCTGACCGGGCCAGCCTGATCGCCAGCGTCGGCCTGGGCTTTGACTTTGCCGACCACCAGGTGGTCAATGCCTCGCAAGGCGGCCTGTTTGACGACGGCGACCACGGCTCGTCCACGCAAGAGCCGGTGTTGCAGATGGCCGCACCTTGGGGTGTGCGTGAGCGGCTGCTGCTGGAGAAATCAGCGGTCGGCTTTTACCTCTCCGGCCATCTGTTCGATGAAAACGCGGCGGAAGTGCGGCGCTTTTGCAAACGCCAGATCGCCGATCTGGTGGACAGCCGTGAGCCGCAAACCCTGGCCGGCATCGTCAGCGAGCTGCGCTTTGTCACCGGCCAGCGCGGCCGGGTGGCGATCTTCAAGCTGGACGACGGCAGCGAGAGCATCGAGGCGGTGGCCAGTGAAGAGCTGATCGACGCCAACAAGGCGCTACTGGTCGACGACGAGTTGCTGATCGTCAGCGGCAAGGTGCAGCCGGATCGGTTCTCGGGCGGCTTGCGGCTCAACATCAACCAGGTTTGGGGTTTGGCCGGTGCGCGGGCGCGCTTTGGCCGCTACCTGTCGCTGGCGCTGGCGCTGCCGGCCTTGACCGGCCCGGCCAGCGGCAGCGCAGGGTCAGCGCTGGCCGAGCTGGTCAAAACCTGGCCGGCGCACATCCTGGCCACCGACCAGGGCGATGTCTGCCAGGGCCTGGCGCTGCGCTTGCAGATCAGCTTGCCGGCGGCGACGGCCGAGCTTGATTTGGGCGATGACAGCCGCTTCTGGCCCACCGACGAGGCGTTGGCGCGCTGCAATGCGCTGGCCCACGGCGGCCGGGCAGCCATCGTCTACGAAGCGCCGGCTTGACGTCACGCGGCTTGTGGCCACGGGGCTTGAGTCCACGCGGCCCGGCCGCCCGGCCTACGTTTCTTTACGGTGGCAACCGACAACCCGGCGGCGCGGCAGGGCGTTGAACTTGCAAGGCCGGACCGGCCTGGCACAAGGAGCACAACGATGAAAATAGCCCCCGCAAGGGCCCCCGCGCGCAGCGCTCGGCTGTCGCGAGCTGGCCGTACCGCCCGCATTGCGCTGGCTGCCACCATCAGCGCCGCCGGCCTGCTGGCCAGCAGCGCACCCGCCCAGGCCGCCGATGTCGGGGTGTCGATCGGCATCAGTCAGCCGGGGGTTTATGGCCGCATCGACATCGGCCGCTTTCCGCAGCCGCAGGTGATCGTGCAGCAGCCGGTGATCATCTACCGGCCGTACCAGCAAGAGGTCGAGCCGGTGTATTTGTGGGTGCCGCCAGGCCACCAGAAAAACTGGCGCAAACATTGCGGCCGCTACAACGCCTGCGGCGTGCCGGTGTATTTTGTGCAAGAGCGCTGGTACCGCGACAACGGCCCGGGCCGCGACTACTACCAGGGGCGCCGGGATGAGCACCGCGACGAGCGAGGCGAGGACCGGGGCGACGACCACGGGCACGGCAAGGACAAGGGCAAAGGCAAAGGCCACGGCAAGGACCATGACTGAGCACCGCAGGGCCCGGCACCCGGGCGTTGGCTGAAACAAAAACGCCCTGCATCGCAGGGCGTTTCAACAAGCGCGACGGCGCTTATTTTTTGGCAGCGGATGCAGCGGCGTCGGCTTTTGCAGCCTTCTCGGCCTTCTTCTCCGCCTTTTTGTCGGCTTTGGACATGGCCGATGCCGGTGCGGCGGCCGGTGCAGCGGCGGCCTTGTCGTCGGCCTTGGCCTTGCTGGCTTTTTCGGCCTTCATCGGCTTGTCGGCCATCTTGGCAGCCGGTGCGGCTGCGCCCTTGAAGCCCTGGCCGTTCACCGTCATGCCCTCGGTCGAGAACTTGGCGGCGTTGCCGTCGCCCACGCCCTTGACCCGGTCCACCATGTCGGCCCAATCTTTGAACGGGCTCTTTTTGCGCTCGTCGAGAATCTTGCCCGAGATCGCCGGGCCGATGCCCTTGATGCTTTCCAGCTCGGCCTGGGTGGCCTTGTTGACATCGACCGCCGCAAAAGCGGTGGCGGCGATGAGGGCGAACAGGGCGGCAAGCAGGCGTTTGATCATGGGGGTGGACTCCAGAGTGGGTTTTTTGGCGACGACGGGACGTGCTGCGGGGATATCCCGCCCGACAACTTGTGCTGCCGGGTGTCAGGACAACGCAACATGCCGTGCCGTGGTTGACTTCGGCTTGACGCGGGTTGCCTGCAGGACGTCAGCCCCGCCCGCCGCGCCAGCGCAGCAGCGCCCGTTTCAACGCAAAGCCCGGGGCCAGCAGCGCGGGCCAGGCGGCATAGACAAACACCCGCAGCCGCAGGGTGGCCGGCACATCTCGGTCTTGCCATAACCGGCGCAGCCGCGCTGCCAGCGGCCCCGGGGCCAGTTGCGCGGCCACATGCCGCTCACGCGCCAGTTGGCGGCGCAGCGTGGGCGCCACCGCGACGCTGACGCCCGCCAGCGCCGCGTCGCGCAGCAAACAGGGCAGCTCCACCAGCGAGTGCCGGGCATTGCTGGCCAGCCGGGCGGCCACCTCGCTGGCGTGCAGCGCCCGGCGCCGGCGCGACAGGCCGCCGCGCCGGTACATCACCAGCGGCTCGTCGAGCGTGATGGCGCCGCCCGAGACGATGGCCCGGAACACCATCACCAGGTCTTCGGCCACCGTGCCCGCCGGCAGCGGGCCGAAGCGGTCAAACAGCCGGCGCGTCCAGGCCTGGCCGGCACCGATGACGGGCGGCGGCCGGGCCGCCCAGTCAGCCGCGCTGTGCCAGTCGGCCAGATTGGCCGGCCGCAGCACGCCGTGGCTGCGGCCCTGGGCGTCGAGGTCGATCAGCGCGCTGGCGATCAGGTCGGGCCGGCGGCCGTGCGCCAGCCAGGCCGCCACCGTCTGCGCCGCCCGCTGCGGCAGCGAGACATCGTCACCGGCGGCCACCAGCAGCAGCTCACCGTGTGACAGCGCCACCAGTTGCGACAGGTGGGCGCCGATGCCCAGGTTGGCCGGGTTGCGGTTCAGCACGATGCGGTGCGGGCCGTGGTAGCCGGCCAGCGCCGCCTGGATGGCGGCCCAGGTGGCGCCGGGCGCAGCGCCGTCCGAGGCATCGTCGGAAATCAGGATTTCGAGCGGCGAGTAGGTCTGCGCCAGCGCGCCGGCCACCGCCGCGCCCACGGTGTCGGCCTGGCGGTAGGCGATCAGCAGCAGCGAGACCAGCGGCCGGGGTGGG
>JANLOP010000378.1:0-8199 GCA_031366635.1 Betaproteobacteria bacterium
GTGCGTGCGCTGGTGATCAACACCGGCAATGCCAACGCCGGTACGGGCGCTGATGGCTTGTTGCGAGCGCGCCGCACCTGCGAATCGTTGGCTGCTTTGATGCAGGTAGCGCCGGCGCAAGTTCTGCCGTTTTCCACCGGCGTGATCATGGAGACTTTGCCGGTTGAGCGCCTTGAAGCCGGCTTGCCGACGGCGCTGGCCAGCCTGCGGGCCGACGGCTGGCTGCCGGCGGCCGAGGGCATCATGACCACCGACACCGTGCCCAAGGCCGCGTCGCGCCAAGTGCAGATCGGTGGCCGCCGCGTCACCATCACCGGCATCAGCAAAGGCGCCGGCATGATCCGGCCCAATATGGCCACGATGCTGGGCTTTATGGCCACCGACGCGGTGATCGCGCCCGCCTTGTTGCAGCCGCTGCTGCAGGAAGCGGCCGACGCCAGCTTCAACCGCATCACCATCGACGGCGACACGTCCACCAACGACTCGTTCATGCTCATCGCCACGCACCAGGCCGGCCATGCGCAGATCACGTCACTCGACAGCGCCGATGGCCAGGCGCTGCGCGAGGCCGTGACCGCTGTGTCGCAGCAATTGGCCCAGGCCATCGTGCGCGACGGTGAAGGCGCCACCAAGTTCATCACGGTGCAAGTGGACGGCGGCAAGACCGACGACGAATGCCGCCGCGTGGCCTATGCCATCGCCCAGTCACCGCTGGTCAAAACCGCGTTTTTTGCCAGCGATCCCAATCTGGGCCGCATCCTGGCGGCGGTGGGCTATGCCGGCATTGATGATCTCGATCCGGGCCTGGTCGATCTTTATCTGGACGAGGTGCACGTGGCCCGGCAGGGCGGACGCCATCCCGCCTACCTGGAGTCAGACGGCCAGCGGGTGATGAAGCAGGCCGAGATCACGGTGCGGGTGCTGCTGCACCGGGGCGCTGCCAGAAGCACCGTCTGGACTTGCGATTTCTCGCTCGACTACGTGCGCATCAACGCCGATTACCGCAGTTGAGGCCGACGGCCCGCGATTGACCTGACAATCCCAGCAAGGTTGCCGCCCGATCCTGGGCAGGACGACCACGGGGGGAAGGTTTGGCACAAAAAATCAGGATGTGGCTGTTGTGCGGGTGGCAGCGGCTGGCGCCGGCACCGACCGATTTGCTGCGCGATGCGGTGTATCGGCGGCTGTGGCTGTCGATTCTGCTGGGTTCGGTGGGCAGCCAGATCACTTTGCTGGCACTGCCGCTGACGGCGGCCCTGCTGCTGCACGCCACGCCCACCCAGATGGGGCTGCTGACGGCGGTGGAGGTGCTGCCTTTTGCGCTGTTTTCACTGCCGTCGGGCGTCTGGCTGGACCGGGTGCGCAAGCTGCCGGTGTATGTGGTGGGTGAGTTGACGGTGGCCGTGGGCGTGGCCAGCGTGCCCTTCGCCTGGTATCTGGGCTGGCTCGGCATGCCGTGGCTGTACGCGGTGGGTTTTGCCATCGGCACGGTATCCACCACCGCCGGCAGTGCCGCGCAAATCGTGCTGACCCAGGTGGTGCCGCGTGACCGCCTGGTGGAGGCACACGCCAAGAACGCGCTGGCCGGTGCCGGCGCCGAGGTGGCGGGCCCCGGCCTGGCGGGTTTGTTGATCCGGCTGATGGGTGCGCCATTGGCCTTGTTGCTGGACGCGCTGATGCTGGTGGCGTCGGCCGTGATCTTGCGCGGCGTGCCGGTGACCGAGCATCGCCCCACGCGCACCGACGCCCATTTCTGGCGCGATCTGATCATCGGCCTGCGCTTTGTGCGCGGCCATGCGGTGCTGGTGACGCTGGCGCTGGTGGTGGGTGGCTGGCAGTTGTGCAACAACGCGGTGCAGGCGGTGCAAATCCTGCATGCCACCCGGGGCCTGGGCTTGGGTGAGCAGGCCATCGGCCTGTGCTACGCCGGCCTGGGGCTGGGCTCGCTGCTGGCCAGCGTGCTGGGCCACCGGCTGAGCCAGCGGGTGGGGCCGGGGCCGGCCATCGTGGTCGGCTTCAGCGCCTGCGGCTTGGGCTGGTTGCTGCCAGCGCTGCTGCCGGACGGGGCTGGCGGTGTGGTCGCGTTTGCTGCGATGTTGATGTTGTCGGGCATCGGCGGCGTGCTGGTATACATCAATTTTCTGGCGCTGCGCCAGGCGGTGACACCCGAGCCGCTGCTGGGCCGCATGACGAGCACGATGCGCTGGCTGATCCTGCTGCCGGCCGGGCCCGGTGCGTTGCTGGGCGGCTGGATCGGAGAGCATGCCGGCCTGCCGGCGGCGCTGGGCGCGGCGGGCATCACCGCGCTGCTGCTGGCTGCGGCGGCCTGGCGCAGCCGGGTGATGCGCAGCCTGCGTGAGTTGCCCGGGGTTTAAATGGCCGCGCTGGCCGGGGCAAACCGGTCCACCGCATCGGTGATCAGCCCGTCCACGCCCAAAGCCAGCAATCGCCGGGCGTCGGCTGGGTCGTTGACGGTGTAGACCATCGCCCGCCAGCCGGCGCAGTGCAGGCGCGCCAGCAGCGCCGCGTCCATCAGCTTGTGCGCCGTGACCACAGCCGCGCAGCCCAGCGCCGTGGCCATCTCAAACCAGCCGGGCCACAGGCTGTCCAGCAGCAAGGCCCGGGGCAGGGCGGGCGCCGCAGCTTGGGCGGCGGCCAGTGCATCGGGCCGGAACGAGCTGAGCAAGGGCGGCATGGCAGTGCCGGCCCACAGCCGCGCCGCATGTTCGGCCACCACCTGGCCGGTGTGCCGCTCAAGCCCCGGCATGGGCTTGATTTCGATGTTGAGCGCCAGCCCGTTGCGCTGCACAAACGCGGCGATGGCCTGCATGCTGGGCAGCGGCTCACCGGCATGCTGGCGGCTGTGCCAGCCCCCGGCGTCCAGTTGCGCCAACGCGCCCCAGGCCAGGTCGCCGGCCGGGCCGCTGCCCGAGGTGGTGCGGTCGAGGGTGCTGTCGTGCAGCAAAAAAGGCACGCCGTCGGCGGACAGCTTGACATCGCACTCGAACCCTCGAAACCCGTGCGCCGCGCCCAGCCTGAATGCCGCCAAGGTGTTTTCAGGCGCCAGCTTGCCGGCGCCCCGGTGCGCAATCCAGCGCGGGTAGGGCCAGGCTGCTGCCACTCACGTCCCCACGCGCAGGCCGGACGTGGCATCAAACCAGTGCAGATGCCCGGGCGCTGCAGCCAGCCGCACCGTCTGGCCCACCTGCGGCGGCACCAGCATCGCGTCGATGCGCACGGTGAACAGCGCGCTGGCGTCCACCGTGCCCGACTTGCCCGCTGAACCCGTACCCAAGCGGCCATGCACCAGCCGCTCAGCGCCCAGCATCTCAATGGTTTCTACCGTCATTGGCCAGCCGCCGTCGGGGTGGATGTCAACATGCTCGGGGCGCACGCCCAGCACCAACGCACCGGCGCGTGGCGCGGCAGCGGGCAGCACCAGCGTCAGGCCATTCACCGTGAAGCGGGCTGCATCCGCGCTGCCGCTGAGCAAATTCATCGGTGGTGAGCCGATGAAGCTGGCCACAAAACTGCTGGCCGGTTTGCCGTACACCTGCTCGGGTGTGCCCATTTGCTCCACCCGGCCAGCGTTCATCACCAGCATGCGCTGGGCCAGCGTCATCGCCTCCACCTGGTCGTGGGTGACAAACAGCGAGGTGACCCCCAGCTCACGGTGCAGTTTCTGGATCTCCAGCCGGGTTTGGGCGCGCAGTTTGGCGTCCAGGTTGGACAGCGGCTCGTCAAACAAAAACGCCTTGGGTTGGCGCACGATGGCCCGGCCCATCGCCACCCGCTGGCGCTGGCCGCCCGACAACTGGCGCGGCGTGCGGTCTAAAAACGGCGCCAGTTCCAGAATGCGGGCGGCTTTTTGCACCCGCGCTTCAATCTCGGCCTTGGGCACTTTGGCGATCTTCAGGCCGTACGCCATATTGTCGTAGACGGACATGTGCGGGTACAACGCGTAGTTTTGAAACACCATCGCGATGTCGCGGTCAGCCGGCTCCACCTCATTCACCACCCGGCCGCTGATACTGATTTCGCCTTCGCTGATTTCTTCCAGCCCCGCCACCATGCGCAGCAAGGTGCTTTTGCCGCAGCCCGACGGCCCGACGATGACGATGAACTCACCGTCGGCAATATCGGCCGATACGCCGTGAATCACCTGATTGGCCTTCGGCCCGCGGCCGTAGCGCTTGATGACGTTTTGAATGCGGATGGCGCCCATTTTTATCCTGGCGATGCAGGTTATTTTTCACTGTCCACTAAACCCTTGACAAACCAGCGCTGCATGCCGATCACCACCAGCGCCGGTGGCAGCATCGCCAGCAGCGCGGTGGCCATCACCAAGTTCCACTCGTTGGCCGCGTCACCGCCTGAAATCATGCGCTGGATACCCAGCACGATCGGGTACATACGCTCGTCGGTGGTCACCAGCAGCGGCCACAGATACTGGTTCCAGCCGTAGATGAACTGGATCACAAACAGCGCGGCCATTGAGGTGGTGGACAGCGGCAGCAGCACATCCTTGAAAAACCGCATCGGCCCGGCGCCGTCCATGCGCGCCGCCTCCACCAATTCATCCGGCACCGTCAAGAAAAACTGGCGGAACAAGAAAGTGGCAGTGGCCGACGCGATCAGCGGGATCGTCAGCCCGGCATAACTGTTGAGCATGCCCAGATCACTCACCACCTTGTAGGTGGGCGAGATGCGCACCTCCACCGGCAGCATCAGCGTGACAAAAATAGCCCAGAAAAAGAACGGCTTGAACCGGAAGCGGAAATACACCAGTGCAAACGCCGACAGCAGCGAAATACTGATCTTGGCCAGCGCGATGATCAGTGCGCTCACCAGGCTGACCCACAGCATCTGGTTGACCGGCGCCTTGCTGCCCGGGCCGGTGCCCTGGCCGTTCAGCGCTTTGAAGATACTGTCCCAAAAGTGGCCGCCCGGCAGCAACGGCATCGGCGCCTGCACGATGGCCTCGGCGGTGTGGCTGGCGGCGACGAAGGTCAAGTAGACCGGAAAGGCCACCACCGCCACGCCCAGCAGCAACACCGCGTGCGACAGCAAATTGAGCCAGGGGCGGCGCTCAACCATGTTGAGTCTGGTGGGGTTGGACTGCCCTCACCCCAGCCCGCTCCCGCGTGCGGGAGAGGGAGCAAGAAATGACCGTCGTGCCTTGCTCCCTCTCCTGCTTGCGGGAGAGGGTTGGGGTGAGGGTGCTGGCGCGACGAAAAAAATAACCCATCAATAATTCACCCGCCGCTCAACATACTTGAATTGCACCACCGTCAGCAGCACCACCAGCGCCATCAACACCACCGATTGTGCCGCCGACGCGCCCAGGTCAAGATTCTTGAAATCAGTGTAGAGCTTGAAGATCAATATCTCGGTGTCCTTGCCCGGCCCGCCGTGGGTGGACGCATCGACAATCGCAAAGGTATCGAGAAACACATACACCACATTGATCACCAGCAGGAAAAAACTGGTCGGCGAGAGCAGCGGGAAAATGATTGTCCAAAACCGCCGCCACGGCCGGGCACCGTCAATCGCCGCCGCCTCGATCAGTGATTTGGGGATTGACTGCAAACCGGCCAAAAAGAACAGAAAGTTGTACGACAACTGCTTCCACACGGCGGCCATCACAATCAGCCCCATTGCGTGGTTGCCGTTCAGCAGGTGGTTCCACTCGAACCCGTAAACCCGCAAATACCAGGCCACCACGCCGATGCTGGGCGCAAACATGAACAGCCACAAAACACCGGCCACCGCCGGCGCCACCGCATACGGCCAGATGAGCAGGGTTTTGTAAACCGTGGCGCCGCGCACCACCCGGTCGGCCATCACCGCCAGCAGCAAGCTCAGCCCCAGCCCCAGCACGGCCACCAGCACCGAGAAGATGGCGGTGGTCTTGAAGCTGTCGTAATAGGTCGGGTCGGCAAACAGGCGCTGGAAATTCTCCAGCCCCACCCATTGCACGCTGGTGCCAAACGCATCCTGCTGCTGCAATGATTGCAGCAAGGCCTGGCCCGCCGGCCAGAAAAAGAACACCGCGATGATGGCCACCTGCGGCGCCAGCAATAGCCACGGCAGCCACGGTGATTTGAAGAGAACGCGCTTTTCAGCCGCCAAAAGACAGGCCTCGGTGAGCGGGCGTCAGCCCTTGTTGGCTTTCTGGAACCGCTCCAGCAATTCATTGCCGCGCGTCACCGACGAATCCAGCGCCTCTTTGGCGCCTTTTTTGCCCGACCAGACCTGTTCCATCTCTTCATCGATCACGGTACGGATTTGCACCATATTGCCCAGCCGGATACCGCGTGATTTGTCGGTGGTCTTGCGGATCATCTGGTTGACGGCAATATCGGTGCCCGGGTTCTTTTTGTAGAAACCGCTTTGATCGGTGAGTTTGAAGGCCGCCGTGGTGATCGGCAGATAACCGGTGCGCTGGTGGCTTTTGGATTGCACTTCGGCGCTCGACAAATAATTGAAGAAGGCCGCAGTGCCTTTGTACTCAGCCGGCTTTTTGCCCGCCATCACCCACAGGCTGGCGCCGCCGATGACGGTGTTTTGCGGCGCGCCCGGCACATCGGGGTAATACGGCAGGGTGGCCATGCCGTAAGCAAACTTGGCCGTCTTGGCCACGCTGCCGTAGAGCGCCGAGGTGCCAGTGAACATCGCGCACTCACCCGACGGAAAGGTGGCGTCGGGCGTGTTGTTGCGGCCCTTGTAGACAAACAAACCCTGCTTGCTCATATTGGCCAGGTTCGCGATGTGGCGCACATGCAGCGGGGTATTGATCACCAGCCGGGTGTCGAGCCCGCCAAAGCCGTTGTTCCTGGTGGCAAACAAGGTGTTGTGCCAGGCCGAGAAACTCTCCAACTGGGTCCAGCTTTGCCAACTGGTGGTGAACGGGCATTTGTGGCCGCTGGCCTTCAATTTGGCGGCAGCCAGCGCCACCTCGGGCCAGGTGGCCGGGGCTTTTTCGGGGTCGAGGCCGGCGGCTTTAAAGGCGTCTTTGTTGTAATAAAAAATAGGCGTCGAACTGTTGAACGGCAGGCTCAGCATCTGGCCGTTGGGCGCCGTGTAATAACCGGCCACTGCCGGCACATAAGCCGCAGGGTCGAACTTGAAACCGGCCTCTTTCATCATCTGTGCCACCGGCACAATCGCGCCTTTGCTGGCCATCATCGTGGCCGTGCCCACCTCAAACACCTGCAGGATGTTGGGCGCGTTGCCGGCGCGGAAGGCGGCAATCGCCGCCGTCATGCTCTGGTCGTAGCTGCCCTTGAAAGTGGGCACGATCTTGTAATCCTTCTGGCTGGCATTGAATTCATTGGCCAGGTCATTCACCCACTCGCCCAGCGCGCCGCCCATCGAGTGCCACCACTGGATCTCAGTGGCTGTCTGGGCCTGCGCCAGGGCCTGGGCCGGCAGGCCCCAGGCCAGCAACGTGGCCGCAGCGGCCACGGCGGCCGCAGCAGCAGGACGCAATTTCAAATTCATCGTCAACTCCAAATTGGGACTTAAGGCTGGCCAACCCGGGCCGGCAAAGCAGGCGAGTGTGTTCGGGCTTTATGACAGGCCCGTTTCTGTCACACGCTCCCAGCACCCGGCTACGGGATTAACCCGCCAGCCGATGCAGGCCGGTGCGCTGGCAGTGCCGGGCATTGTTGCGCTGCGATAAAATCGTCTCTCGGTGCCTTCCCTCGGGCAAGCGGAACCCCTTCAACGGCGCCAGGCCGCGGCCCCGCCCGCGCGCCGCTGATCCACCCCACTGAATCCGGCGTCTGCCGCACCATGAACGCACCGCTAGCACTCACCCATCTGACCCCCGGCAACGCGGACCTGGCCCACGAGCCCCGGCTGCGCGAGATTCCGTACAACTACACCTCGTTCTCTGACCGCGAGATCGTGCTGCGTCTGCTGGGCGAGCGCGCCTGGGCGCTGCTCAATCTGCTGCGTGACGAGCGCCGCACCGGCCGCTCAGCCCGCATGCTCTACGAGGTGCTGGGCGACATCTGGGTGGTGCAGCGCAACCCGTATCTCGAAGATGATTTGCTGGACAACCCGAAGCGCCGGCAGTTGCTGATTGCCGCGTTGCAGCACCGGCTGGGTGAGGTGGCCAACCGCCGCACGCCCGATGCCGACGCGCCGCGCGATGCCCATGTGGGTGAATTGCTGCAACTGGCCGCCGCCGCA
>JANLOP010000011.1:0-5154 GCA_031366635.1 Betaproteobacteria bacterium
TTTATGTCGCGTTTAGCGCGCAACACCACACTAGGAGGCTGTCGGGCTTTGGGTCGGGCCCGCGTTGAGCCTGCAATGGGGAGCAGGCGTCGTTGCAAATGCTCGTGATACCGAAAGGTATCCCTGCGCTTTGCGCCTAGCCTGCTCCCCATTGCAGGCTCAACGCGGGCCCGACCCAAAGCCCGACAGCCTCCTAGTGTGGTGTTGCGCGCTAAACGCGACATAAAACCGTGTCTTTGCGCCCGTGACGTCGTTGCAAATCCTCACGATGCCTACGGGCATCGCTGTGGTTTGCGCCTAGCCACAGGCGCAAATCCATCGGTTTTCTTAAGTCGCGCTCAGCGTGCAACACCACACTAACCGCCGATCAATCGGCCAATCCGTCAATCCGTCAGGCCGGCAACTGGTCCAGCGGCCCGGCGCCGGGCCGCTGCTGCACGGCGGCCAGCGCGCCGGGCGCAAACAGCGCGGCGGCCAGCGCCCGCTCACGCTCGCCGACCCAGCCGAGAAATGCCTCGGCGCCCTTCATCGCGCCAAAGGCCTCGAAGCCGGACTCCAGAAAGCGCTGCAAATCGCCCAGCCCGGCCGCCTGTGCCGGGCCGCGCATCAGGCGCAGGCTGCTGCGCATCAGCCGGCTGCGCGTCAGCCGGTCGAGCGACTGGCCGATGGCCTGGGTCAACGCGATCTGCTGCTCACGCTCGGCTGCGCGGCCGGTGGCCTGCCAGGCCTGCACGTAGCGGGCGGCGCCAGGCGGCGGGCCGGCGTCGCCCGGCGATTCCGGCGAGGTGGGCGCGGTCGGCCAGGCGGGCGAGGTGGGTGAGGCTGGAAGATGGCGGGCCGTGGCGTCGTCCAGCGATTCCGACAGCGCATGCAACTGGCCGAGTTTTTCCACCGTGGCCACCACCTCGTGCGGGAACAGCCGCACCAGCGCCGGCACCACCCGGCCAAACTGCGCATCACGCTCGGCAAATTCTTGCGGGCCGTACAACTCTTCGAGAAAAAAGCGGGTGGCTGCCCGGTAGCGCGGCTGGGCCAGCAGGTCGGCGTAAGTGGCCTCGAAGCGCCGCGCCTGGTAGGCCTTGAGCGCGTGCACCCGCTGGCCCAGTGCGGCGTCGGCCTGGTGGGCGGCGCGCAGCAGCGCCACTTGGTGCAGGTGCTCGCGGATGCGGTCGGCCAGCGCGGAACTCATGGCCGCAGGTTACCGTGCCCGGCCTGGGCGCCCGCCGCGCACCGCCCAACTGCGGCCGGCCGGCCGCAGTGCGAGACTGCGGCCATGCTGGCGCGATTGCAACGTTGGGGGGTGGGCTTGGCGCTGTTGGCGGCGCTGGCCTGGTGGGTCTGGAGTGGCGCCCACGGCATCGCGCCGGGCGGGCGGCTGGCCGGGCTGGTGCTGGCGCTGGCGCCGCAGGCGCCGCTGCTGGCGCTGGAGTTTGGCCTGCTGGCCGCGCTGGGCCGTGACCGCCTGGCACCGCGTGCCAGCGCCGCCCATCTGCTGCGCGCCTGGTGGCGCGAGGTGGTGGTGGTCTGGCTGGTGTTTGGCTGGCGCCAGCCGTTTGCCGCCGGGCAAGAGCCGGACGGCGCGGGCGCGCCCGGCCGTACCGGCGTGCTGCTGCTGCACGGCTATTTTTGCAACCGGGGCATCTGGTCGCCCTGGCTGCGGCGGCTGCGCGCACTGGGCGTGCCGTGCCGCGCGATCACGCTGGCGCCGGTGTTCGGCCGCATCGAGACCAGCGGCCCGGCCATCGACGCGGCGGTGCTGGATTTGACGCAGCGCACCGGCCGGCCGCCGCTGCTGGTGGGCCACAGCATGGGCGGCCTGGCGCTGCGGGCCTGGCTGGCGGGGCCTGTTGAGCTGGGACAAACGCCGGGCCACGCGCCGAGTGACGCACAAAGCAACCCGCCGAGTCACTCGCCAAGCCCCGCGCCAGACAACGACCGCCGCATCGCCGGCGCGGTGACGGTGGGGGCGCCGCACCACGGCACCTGGATGGCGCGCTTCGGCTTCACCGCCAATGCGCGCCAGATGCGGCGCGGCAGCGCCTGGCTGGCGGCGCTGGCCGGGCGCGAGCCGGTGGGCCGCTTCGTCCGCTTCACCTGCTTTTACGGCCATGCCGACAACATCGTGTTCCCGGCCAGCACCGCCACGCTGGCCGGCGCCGACAACCGCCACCTGCCGGGTGTGGCCCATGTGCAGATGCTCTACGAGGCAGCGGTGTTTGACGAGGTGCTGCGGCGCCTGGCGGCGGCCGACGCCGGCTGATCGGGACTGGCAGATCGGCGATCGCAGATCGGGCCCGGCAGATCGGCGCCGGCCAGCGCGCCGGTCAGAGATCCAGGTCGTGCAGCAGCGCCAGCGTGGGCTCGATGCCCAGGTGCAGCAGCGCGGCGATCTCGTCCACATCGTCGGGCAGTGCCGGGTTGTCCCAGCCCTCGGCGCTGTGCCGGGCCAGCCGGATCGCCAGTTGCACATTGCGCACCTGCGGTGGCGCCTGCGCTGGCGCCCGGGATGGCGACGGCGACAGCGAGGTCGATGGCGGGCCGGCCTGGCCGCGGCTGATCTGCACCAGCATCGGCGGCAGGCGCCAGGTTTTCATCAGCGCTTGCTGCAACTCGGCCAGCCTGGTGTGCAGCAATGCGCGTTGCGCGTCGGCCGAGCGCAGGCCCGGGTCGGCCTGCTGGCGCCGCGCCAGCGCCAACGCCAGCGCGGGCGCCTGGGCCCACAGCAGCAGCTCGGCAAAGTCGTGCAGCAGCGCAGCCTCGTGCAGCAGCGCGGCGTCGTGGTCTTGCCGGTGCACCGCAAAACCCAGCGCAAACCGGGCCGCGCGGCGCGCCCGCCGCAGCACCCGGCGCAGGCCGGCCAGCGCGTCGGCCTGGCCGTGCAGGCGCTGCTCGACCGTGGGCTGCGGGCCAAAATCGCGGAAGAACGGGGTGATGCCCAGCATCACCAGCGCCTCGGTGGCCGTCTCGGGGTCGGTCTGGTCGCGGCCTTTGCGCAGCACCGCCACGTGGCGCAACAGCTTGAGCGTCATCAGCGGGTCGCTCACCATCGTGTCGGCCAGCAGGTGGGCGTCCACCGCGTCCTCGTTGCAACGCAGCTCGGCCAGCGTGTCGTCGGTGCTGGCCAGCACCGGGATGTCGATGCCGTCGAGCGCCGCCACCCAGCCCGCCACATCCGCCGGGGCGCGGGTGATGAAGGCGGGCCCGGCGGCGACGGGTGAGTGTGCGGGTGCGGGTTCGGACCAGGTCATGGCTCACCTTTTGCGGCAGGACGTACCGGGTTATCGGCGGCGGTGGCGCTGACTTGACCGCCGCGCGTGACGGTCGAAGCGCACACCGCCGCCGGGCCCGGCGTGGCCGGATCACGGTGACCGGATCACCAGCGCCCGATCACCGCCTGCCGATCACCGCCGCCCGATCACCGCCGCCCGATCACAAGCTGCCGATCACAGGCGGGTCACGCCGGACAAGTGCCCGACCAGCTCACCATCGAGGTAGAGCGCCCCTTCGGGCGCGCCGGCCTCGGCATAGAACTCCAGCACCGGCAGGGGCTGGGCTCGGGCGGGTGCCCGGCGGGCGGACGGGCTGGCGGCCAACTGGCGTGCCAGCCGGGTCAGCAGCTGGCTGGCCTGGCGCAGGCTGGCGGCAGCCAGATGGCGCAACGGGCTGGCGCGCGGTGCGGCGACGGGGCGGCTCAAACTTTGCAGGGTCTTGCTCATGGCGGGCTCCGATGGCGCTTGCAGCCCGCCGGGGGCGGGGGCGCCGTGTGCGTTTCAGGTCAAAGGCGGTCGTTCGCGTTGCAATTCGCGGCGCAAGGCTTGCCGGGCGCGTTGGCGCATGGCGCTGGCGCTGCGGCGGTGGGCGCCGGCATGGCGGCGCAGGCCGGCGGCCACCAACGGATTGCGCGGCTTGGGGGTGGTGAGGGTGATCTTCATGAAACGCTCCTGGCACGGCGGGCGTGCGGTGAAAAACGGCGACAAAAAACAAAACGGCCCGTCGCTGCAATGCGCCGGGCCGGGCTGGGTGAGCGTGGGTTCGGGTGAACCGGCTCAAGCAACGGCAGCGCCCGGCGGGGCGGCGGTATTGCAAAAACGGCCCAGGCGGTGCAGCCGCATGACCGGGTTCAACCCACCCTGACCCCCGCCCGCCGGCGACAGGCGCAAGGCGGTTTGGGCGGGGATCAGGGACAGACAGAACATGGGCGCGCGGCTTTCTTGACAGAGTGGGCCAGTGAATAGGCGAGGGAGGCGGCGGATCGGGCGGCGTTGCGGGCCGTGACAAGCCTTAAAACTTGCGCTGATGATAAACATCAATTTATCTTGCGCAAGACCCTTGATCTAGGGATCGGGTTTGTACTGAGCCGCATGACTTCGGTGCCACCCCGCCTGCCCACTTACCCGCCCGCCCGCCCGCCCGCCCGCCTGCCGGCCGGCCGGCCGGCAGGCCGGCAGGCAGCCGGTCAGCGGCGGCTCAAGGCTTTTGCTTGAGCGGCGCCACGCCGGCCTGGCTGCGCGCAAACAACGCCAGATCGTCGGCGGCGGCCAGCGCGGGCGGCGCGCTGCGCGGCACGGTTGACCGCCCTGGCGGCCCGCCGCGCCGGGGGACGGCAGGTGCTTTGACCGGCGCGGCGCTGGTGGCGGGTGCAGACGCGGGCGCGAAGGCAGGCGCGGACGCCGCCAGCACCTCGCCCAGCAAATCCAGCAGTCGGGTGCGGGCGCGCTGCGGGTGGCGCCGGTAGTAAGTCAGCACCAGGCCGACGATGAAGCGCTCATCGTCGTCCTGCGGCTGGCTGGCCGGCGCCGGTGGGCCGGCACCGGGCGCCGCTGCGGTGGCCAGGGGGTTGGCCAAGCCGGCCGCCGCGCCGGCCGCCGTGCCATGCGGCAAATCCATCCAGCCCACCGGCTTGTGGCAGAGTTGCTCAAACTGGCGTGCCAGCCGCTCGCCGATCTGGCGTGACCGGCCTTTGATCTGGCTCCAGTAACTGGGCTGGATTTGCAGCCGCTCGGCAAACCGCCGCTCCAGGCCGCGCAGCGTGGCGGCGTCGGGCGATTTGATGGTGGCCTGGACAAATTCATCGAACAGCAGCATCGTGTTGTCGAGCCGCGTGCGGGCCACGTCGGGCACAGAATTCATGCCTGGATGATAAACGCGGCTTGC
>JANLOP010000018.1:0-1585 GCA_031366635.1 Betaproteobacteria bacterium
AGCGCGACGGCGTAGGTTTTGCCGGCGCCGGTGGTGGCATGCAGCAGGCCGCTGCGGCCCTCGGCCATCGCCACCCACACCTCGCGCTGAAAGTCGAATGGCCGCCAGCCGCGCTGGGCAAACCAGCCGGTGGCCAGGTCAATCGCATCGGGCATCGGCGGCATTGTGCGGGGCGCTGCCATCCCTGGGCCCCCTGCCTTGGCGCTGCCGGCCCCGTCTGGCGGATGGCGCGGCAAATTGCGGGTCGTGCTGATCGGCCTTTTGACAACCCAACGTCAACAGCCTATGCTTCGGCCTATGCCACTACCAGGGATTGACGACATGCCGGACGAACGCGCTGTTTCCTTGTTCCGCAATGGCCGCAACCAGGCGGTGCGCATCCCGCGTGAGTTTGAACTGCCAGGCTCTCAGGCGCTGCTGCGCCGGGACGGTGACAGCCTGGTCATCACGCCGATCAAGCCGTCGAGTTTGCTCGACCTGCTGGCGGCGATGACGCCGCTGGATGAGGATTTTCCGGTGATTGACGACCTGCCGCCGTCGCCAGTGCACGCGCTGTGACGGCGGCGCACCGCTACCTGCTGGACACCAACATCCTGTCGGCACTGGCACGCCAGCCGCAAGGGCGCGTTTACAGCGTGCTGCGTGATCGTTGGCCACAGACGGCCTGCACCAGCATCGTGGTGGCGGCCGAGATCCACTTCGGCTTGCAGCGCGGTGTGTCGGTGCGCCTGCGCCAGCAAATGCTCACGCTGCTCGCGGCCTTTGACATCCTGCCGCTGGACGCCCCCGCGCATCTTCACTACGGTGAGATACGCGCCCACCTGGAGAAAACCGGCCAGCCCATCGGCGCCAACGACCTGTTGATTGCGGCGCACGCGCGTGCGCTGGGCCTGGTGATGGTGACGAACAATGTGCGTGAATTCCAGCGTGTGCCAGGCTTGGTGGTCGAGGATTGGCTGGCCGACAGCGCCGACAATGGCTGAAACAGGATTTGAGCCCCGCAACGCATCACCGATTCACCGATTCACCGCGTCACCGCGTCACCGATTCACCGCGTCACCGCATGGCCACCCGACACCCCCACACCGGCGCGCCGCGCCGCCTGCACTCACTGATGGAGGTGCGCGCGCTGGCCGAGCTGGCCCTGCTGCCGCTGGCCTGGCCGTTGCTGCGCGCAGCACCCCGTGGCGACGGCCACCCGGTGCTGCTGCTGCCGGGCTTCATGGCCGACGAGATCACGCTGTTGGCAATCGAGGCGTTTTTGCGCGGGCGCGGCTACGACGTGCAGACCTGGGGCCTGGGCCGCAACCTCGGCTTTCAGCGCCGCCATGCCGACGCGCTGGCGCAAAAAATCCGCCACGTGCACCACCAGACCGGGCGCAAGGTCAGCCTGGTGGGCTGGAGCCTGGGCGGCGTGTTCGCGCTCTACGGCGCGCACCAGGCTAGCGAGTGTGTGCGCCAGCTCATCACGCTGGGCAGCCCGGTGAGTGTGGACGCCGCCGGCAGCCAGTCACCGCGCCTGGTCAAGGCGCTGTACCGCCTGGTGGCGCACCCGATGGGGCCCAGCGCGCATGTGATGCAGCCG
>JANLOP010000051.1:0-3458 GCA_031366635.1 Betaproteobacteria bacterium
CCGAGATCGACGGCCGCATCCAGCGCGTGCTGGACCACGGCCAGTACATCATGGGGCCCGAGGTGCAGGAGCTGGAAACGGCGCTGGCGGCCTACACCGGCGCGCCGCACTGCGTGGCGGTGGCCAGCGGCACCGAGGCGCTGCTGATCGCGCTGATGGCGATTGATTTCAAGCCGGGCGACGAGGTCATCACCACGCCCTTCACCTTTGCCGCCACGGCCGAGGTGATCGTGCTGCTGGGCGGCGTGCCGGTGTTTGTCGATATCGAGCCCGACACCTGCAACATCGATGCATCGCTGATCGAGGCCCGCATCACACCGCGCACCCGCGCCATCATGCCGGTGGGCCTGTACGGCCAGGTGGCCGACATGGACGCCATCAATGCCGTCGCCCGGCGCCACGGCCTGGTGGTGATCGAGGACGCGGCGCAGAGCTTTGGCGCTTGCTACCGGGGCCAGGGTGAGGCGCGCAAAAGCTGCAATGTCAGCAGCATCGCCTGCACCAGCTTTTTCCCGAGCAAGCCGCTGGGTTGTTACGGTGACGGCGGCGCGCTGTTCACCAGCGACGCTGGCATCGCCCAGGCGGCACGTGAAATCCGGGTGCACGGCCAGAGTGGGCGCTACCAGCACAGCCGCGTCGGGCTGGGCGGGCGCATGGACACGCTGCAATGCGCCATCGTGCTGGCCAAATTGCCCCGGTTTGACTGGGAGCTGGCGCGGCGCCAGGCGCTGGCGGCGCGCTACAGCCGGTTGATCCGCGTGTCATTGGGCCCAACCGGCGCGCCGGTGCAACTGTTGACGGTGCGGCCCGACCGCGATTGCGTCTGGGCCCAGTACACCGTGATGGTGGACCAGCGCCCGGCAGTGCAGCAGGCTTTGCGGGAGGCCGGCATCCCCACTGCCGTGCATTACCCCAAACCGCTGCACCACCAGCCGGCCTATGCCCGGCACTGCTGCCCGGACGGCAATCCGCACAGCATCCGGGCGGCGCAGCGGGTGCTGAGCCTGCCGATGAGCGCCGATTTGACCGAGGCCGATCAAGACCGCGTGGTGGCGGCGCTGGTGGCGGCTTGCACGGCCAACGCGGACAGCGCGGCCAGCGCGGCTGCCGGTATCCAGCCAGCGCCGGGCGTGGCCGCCTGACGGCGGGCGGCGCCGGCGCGGCCCCGTTCTCGGCGCCCTTGTCCGGCCCACGCACACGGCGCCCCGGCATGCTGCGCGCCATCCTCACGCTGCTCGCCGGTGCTGCGCTGGCCCAGGCCCTGCCGCTGCTGCTGGGCCCCTGGCTGACCCGGCTCTACCGGCCCGAGGATTTTGGCGTCTACCACCTGTTCATGGCGGTGGCGGCCAACCTGGCGGTGGTGGCCTGTGCGCGCTACGAGTTTGCGCTGCCGCTGGCCGTTGACGAGGCCGACGCCAGCGCGCTGCGCACGCTGTGCCTGCGCTTGCTGGCACTGGCCACGGCCTTCTGCGCACTGGCCGCGCTGGGCTGGGCGGCCTGGGCCGCTGCGCTTTGGCCGCTGGCGCTGCCGGTGGCAGTGGGCGCGCTGGGCGGGCTGTCGCTGGCCACCCTCAACGCCACGCGGGCGCAGCGCTTCAAGCGGCTGGCGCTGGCCCGGGTGCTGCAGCACGGCGGCGCTGCGCTGTTGCAGGTGGCGGCCGGGCTGTGGCTGGCTGGGGCGATGGGCTTGACCGGTTGGACCGGCGGGATCGGCGAGATTGGCGTGACGGGCGTGACGGGCGGGATCGGCGTGCTGGGCCTGATCGGCGCACCGACGGCCGCCGCGCTGGCCGCCCTGGCCGCGCTGGGCTGGCCCGGCCCGGCCAACGCACCGCGCGCCCGCTGGTGGGCCGCCGCCCGGGCGCACCGCAGCTTTCCGCTGCTCAACACGCCGCATGCCTTTCTGGGTGCGCTGCAAGACACGCTGGCTATCGCGCTGGTGGCTGCCAGCCTGGGCCCGGCGGCGGCCGGCGCCTGGGGTTTGGCGCTGCGCTACCTCAAGGCGCCAGCCACGCTGGTGGGCGGGGCGGTGTCGCAGGTGCTGTATCCGAGGTTGGTGAACACGGCGCAGGCTGGCGCGCCGGGTGCCGGCTGCACAGTGGCCGGCCGGGCGCTGGTGCGGCGCACGATGGTTCTGCTGGCGTTGCTGGCCGCCCCGCTGGTGGCCGGCCTGTGGTGGCTGGGGCCGGTGTTGTTTGCCTGGGCTTTCGGGCCGGCCTGGGCCCCGGCGGGTGACTTGGCGCGGGCGCTGGCGCTCTACATCGGCCTGCATTTTGTGGCGTCGCCGCTGGGTGTGGTGACGCTGGCCTGGCAGGCGCAGGCCTGGGCGTTGAAGCTGGCACTGGTCGGCCAGGCGTTGTTTGTGGCCGCGCTGGCGCTGGGCCTGGCCTGGGGCGGGTTGGCCGCAGCGGGCTGGGCTGTGTCGCTGGCGATGCTGGGCTACTTTGGCTGGTATTTCAGCCGGCTGGCCACCTGGCCGGTGGCGCTGGCGCCAGCCACGGCCGCGCCCGCCGCGCCAGCCCCGGCCACCCCGGCCACCCCGGACGGCGATATCGGTGGCGGCCACGGCGCCCCGCACGGTGCCGATCAACGCGCCGATCAACGCGGCCAGCCGGCCGGGGGGCTGCGGTGATCGGCGCCTGGCGCGGCCGGCTCAACCGCCTGCGCCGCTGGCTGGCGCACGGGCTGCTGCATCGGATGCTGTTTGGTGAGGTCTCGGCCGGCCGCTACCTGCCGCACACCCGCATCGCGCCGTCCACCTGCATCGAGCATGCGGCCCGGTTGGTGCTGGCCGACCATGTCTACATCGGCCCGTTCAACTTCATCGAGGCCAGCGCCGGCATCCGCGTGGGCGAGGGCGTTCAGATCACCCACCACGTCAGCATCGTCACGCACAGCTCGCACCGGGCGCAGCGGCTGCTGGGCCGGGCTTACGCCGATTGGCCGGCCGATGCCACCCAGCCGCGCCCGGGCTGGGTGGCCGGCGCGGTGCAGATCGGGCCGTATTGCTTCATCGGCCCGCACAGCCTGATCGAGGCCGGCAGCCGGCTCGGCCGGGGCTGCATCGTGCGCGCCGGCAGTGTGCTGCGCGGTGAGTTTGCCGAGTTCTCGGTGATCGCCGGCAACCCGGCCGTGGTGGTGGGTGACGCCCGTGCCGGTGATGCGCGCTGGCTGGCCGCCCACCCCGGGCTGCGGGCGCACTACGAAGCCTGGGCCGGCACCGCAGGCACGCCCGCCACATCCGCCACATCCGCCACATCCGCCACATCCGCCAAACCCGGCGCCGGCCCCGGCGGCCCGCCATGAGGCTGGTGCTGATGGGCGACGGCGACAGCCCGCACCTGTTGAAGTGGGCCCGTGCGCTGGCGCCGCAAGTTGAGCTGTGGGCGGCGTCGTCGCGCGGCTTTGCGCCCGGCTTTGACGCCCTGGTGCCGGCGCAACGCCGGCTGGCACTGGCC
>JANLOP010000065.1:0-2905 GCA_031366635.1 Betaproteobacteria bacterium
CCAGGTCGACGTGGCCATCATCCTGGGCGCCAATGACGTGGTGAACCCGGCCGCCCACATCAAGGGCAGCGCGATTTACGGCATGCCCATTCTTGAGGCCTACAAGGCCAAGACCATCATCGTCAACAAGCGCTCGATGGCCGCCGGCTACGCCGGCCTGGACAACGAGCTGTTCTACATGGACAAAACCATGATGGTGTTTGGTGACGCCAAGAAGGTGGTGGAGGACATGGTCAAGGCGATTGAGTGAGTGGGGGTCGGCCACCCACCGAAGGGGCTGTGTAATTTATTTTATCTGCCTATCATAAAATAGTGGCCCCGCTTGTTTTAGCCAACGCGCCGCCATGCACCGCCCCCCTCCCGGACGCACCGTCACCGTCAGCACCCAGGGCGAGCCCTTTCAGGCTTTTGTACCGGTAGCGCTGCCGCCGCAACCCCCGCTGGTGTGGTCAGCCGCCCTGCGGCGGCGCTTTGACGACGCGCTGGTGGCGCTGGGCCGGCTGGATGCGGTGTCGGCCATGCTGCCGAATGCCAGCCTGCTGCTGTACAGCTTTGTGCGCAAAGAGGCGGTGCTGTCGTCGCAGATCGAGGGCACGCAATCGTCGCTGGCCGACCTGCTGCTGTTCGAGATCGATGAGTTGCCCGGCGTGCCGCTGGACGATGCGCATGAGGTGAGCCGCTGTGTGGCGGCGATGGTGCACGGCACCGAGCGCTTGCGCAGCGGGTTCCCGTTGAGCCTGCGGCTGCTGCGCGAGATGCATGCGCTGCTGCTGGACCACCCGCGGGGCCGGGGCAAGACACCGGGTGAGTTTCGCCGCTCGCAGGTCTGGCTGGGCGGCACCCGCCCCGGCAATGCGGTCTTCGTGCCGCCGCCGGCAGATCAACTGCCTGGCTGCCTGGACGCCTTCGAGCGCTTTCTGCATGACGACCCCGAGCCGACGTCGCCGCTGCTGCGCGCGGCGCTGGCGCATGTGCAATTCGAGACCATCCACCCGTTTCTGGACGGCAACGGCCGCATCGGGCGCTCGCTGATCGTGCTGCAACTGGTGGCCGACGGCCTGCTGCGTGAGCCGCTGCTCTACCCCAGCCTGTTTTTCAAGGCGCACCGGCCGCTGTACTACGAGTTGCTCAACGCCGTGCGCCTGCAGGGCGACTGGGAGCGCTGGCTGGATTTTTTTGCCGAGGCGGTGGCCACCAGCGCAGCCCAGGCGGTGCATACCGCGATGGCCCTGATGGCCCTGGTGGCGGCCGACCGGGCGCGGCTGGCCACACTGGGCCGGGCCACGCCATCGGCCTGGGCGCTGCACAGCGCGCTACAGCGCCAGCCGGTGACCAGCGCTGCCGCACTGGTGGCGGCCACCGGCCTGACGGCGGCTACCGTCAACAAGACGCTGGTGCATTTGCAGCAACTGGGGCTGGTGGTTGAGCTCACCCAGCGCCAGCGCGGCCGGGTGTTTGCCTACCGCGACTACGTGGCGTTGTTGAGCGCTGAACTTGAGGGCCCGGCGCTTGGCGGCTTGGGCAGGGCAGGCGCCAGCCAACACGCCCGCCAACCTACCCGCTGACTTATGCCCACGCTTGACTGGCTGAACCGCGATGCCGCCTTCCGCACGGCCGCCCAAGTGCCCACCCGGGTGCTGCGCCCGCACCGCGTGGGCCATCTATTTGGTGACGCGGCCAGCGCCGCCGCCGGGCAGTCCGGGCCGTCAGGGCCCGGCAACCTGCTGATCCAGGGCGACAACCTGGACGCGCTGCAAGCCCTGCTGCCGTTTTATCGCGGCCGGGTGAAGTGCATCTTCATTGATCCGCCGTACAACACCAAAAGTGCGTTTGAGCACTATGACGACAACCTGGAACACAGCCAGTGGCTGAGCATGATGCTGCCGCGTCTGCAACTGCTGCGTGAGCTGTTGAGCGAGGACGGCTCGATCTGGGTGACCATCGACGACCACGAGGGGCACTACCTCAAGGTGATGATGGATGAGGTGTTTGGGCGCAAAGCTTTTGTCTCGACGGTCGTGTGGGAGAACTTCTACGGCCGCAGCAACGCCGCAGCCATTTCGCCAGCCCACAACTACATCCATTGCTATGCGCGCATGGGCGAAAACTGGAAGCATGTACGTGGACTTTTGCCTCGAACCGGCAAAAGCATCGAGAAGTACACAAATCCCAACCACGATCCTCGTGGGGCATGGCGGTTGGGTCCGATCTTTGCGCCCGAAGAACGACACGCAGAACTCATGTACACGGTTCAAACACCGTCAGGCCGGCCGGTTTCTCCCCCGAAAGGCAGTCATTGGCGGATGCGTGAGGCTGAGTTTTGGCAGTTGGTAAGCGACGACAGAATCTCATTTGGCGTTAAAGGAGACAACAGTCCTGCATTGAAGATTTTTCTATCCGAGGTACAGGACGGTCTCGTGCCACGAAGCTTGTGGTCACATCTTGAAGCCGGCCATACCCAAGACGCAAAGCGGGAGGTCATGGCCTTGTTTCCGGGTGAGACGCCATTTGGAACGCCGAAACCCGAGCAACTGATGCGCAACATCGTTGCCATCGCCACCCAACCCGACGACCTCGTCCTCGACAGCTTCCTCGGCAGCGGCACCACCGCTGCGGTGGCGCACAAGATGGGCCGGCGCTGGATCGGCATCGAGATGGGTGCGCATGCCGCCACGCATTGCGTGCCGCGACTGGAGAAAGTCATTGCCGGCGAGCAGGGCGGCATCAGCGCCGCGGTGGGCTGGCAAGGCGGTGGCGGCTTTCGCTTCATGCGCCTGGGCGATCCGGTGTTCGATGCGGCGGGGCGCATCCAGCCCCAGGTGCGCTTTGCCGCGCTGGCCGCGCATGTGTGGCAGCAGGAAACGCGCGGCGCCTACGTGACGCCGGTGCCGGGCGCGCGACCCGG
>JANLOP010000013.1:0-24836 GCA_031366635.1 Betaproteobacteria bacterium
CTTGGCGGCGGCGCCGGCCCTCGACACCGCGCTGGCGCTGCAAGAGCTGGCGGCGCACTCGATGTTGCGCGCCGAGCCCGGCGCCGGCCGCTTCGCGATGTTCGGGTTGATCCGCGAGTTTGCCGCCGCCGCGCTGCCGCCTTCTCCCAGACGAAGGTGGCCACGAAATTCCCCCGCCCAAACACCTCATCCATCATCACCTTGAGGTAGTGCCCCTCATGGTCGTCGATGGTCACCCAGATCGAGCCGTCCTCGCTCAACAACTCGCGCAGCAGTTGCAGCCTCGGCAGCATCATGCTCAACCACTGGCTGTGCTCCAGGTTGTCGTCATAGTGCTCAAACGCACTTTTGGTGTTGTACGGCGGATCAATGAAGATGCACTTCACCCGGCCCCGATAAAACGGCAGCAGGGCTTGCAGCGCGTCCAGGTTGTCGCCCTGGATCAGCAGGTTGCCGGGCCAAGAGGGCCCAGCAGGCCCGGCGGCGGCGCTGACCGCGTCGCCAAACACATGGCCCGCGCGGTGCGGGCGCAGCACACGCGTGGGCACTTGGGCGGCAGTGCGGAAGGCAGCATCGCGGCTCAGCCAGTCAAGCGTGGGCATGGGTGGGTTTAGCTCGCCGTGACGGTGTAGCGCGCCTTGAGCCGGGTCAGCGCATGGCCGTAGGCCAGCCGGCCCTGGTGCTGCATCTGGCCCACCACGATGCCGGGGTGCACACCCAGCGCGCGGGCAAAAGCCTCGATGCTGGCTTGGGTGGCGGGCAGGGCTTTCAGTTCGGCCTGCCGGGTGCGGGGCACCAGCACGTCGGTGGCAAAGCGGTTGGCTTCTTGCTCAACAGGCGAATCGACGGTATCGCCAGACGAGGCGTCGTCCAGAAACACAGCGCGTGTGGGGTGCTTGAGCACATGCGCCACCTCATGAAAAAAACTGAACCAAAACCCGTCATTCCACTTGCCAAGCAGTGACAGCTGGATCAAGGGCTTGCCGCCCACCCAACGGGCCACGCCCGAGACATGCGTGCCCGCCAGCGCCGGCACCAAGACCAAGGCCACGCCCGCCTGGGCGCACAGGCGCGTCAACTGCGGCGCAATGGCCTCAGCGGGCTGCAGGCTCAAAGCCCGCATGGCCGGCAGTGCGGCCTCAAGCGTCCCAGCGTCGTAGGCGGCCGTCTGCAGCCGGCCAGCCGCCAGCTCACCCATGCGCAGCCAGGCAGTGATGGCCGCCACATCCGTCTGCTTGTCGGGCTTGGCGCGACGGAACTGGGCTTGCAACGGGTCGTATTGCGCCGACCAGCCTTCCGGCGACGCCACCCCAAAAAAGCGCAGCATGGGCTCTACCAACTGCTCGGTAAACGTGGCGCTCAGGCGGCCAGCAGGCAGTACGCCAGCGTCTTGCAAGGCCTTGAGCGGGAAGCGCAACAGCCAAGGCAAATGCGCCTTCTGGGTTGACGCGGCACGCTCACGAGCCAGGAACTCGCGGTAACGCGCCTCACGCGCCAGCCAGAAATGTGCTGGCACTTCAAGCACACGCTCCAGTTCGAGCGCGGTGTCTTCGGTGATTTCTTTCTTGCCGGCCACGATCTCGTTCACGGCCTGGGCAGGGCGGCCCAGGCGGCGCGCCAACTCAGCCTGACTGAGCGCGCGTTCTTCCATCAGGTCGCGCAGGGTGTCACCGGGCGGCGTCACCTCGCGCGCGGTGTAGCGGAGCAGGTTTTCAGTCATGGTAGTCCACCACTTCGAGTACGGTCACTTGGTCGATGGCACGCCAGTCGATGCCGCCGTCGGGCTTGGCGGGCGGTGGCTGGCGTGCGGGGGTGACGATGAGCCGCAGGCCACCGGCCAGCCGGCAAGAAAACTGGCCTTTGCGCCCGCCGGTCAATTCTTCCCAGTGCCCCGGCAGGTGGCGCATGTCGTCCATGCTTTGCGCGGCATCCAGGTCATCCAGCCGGCCTTTCAGCTTGCCGGCACAGGGCTCACCAAAGCGCTTTTTGCGTTCGGCAGGTGACTCGCAGGTCTTCTTGAGCCGCTCCGTTGCAAAGCTGACTTCCATACTTTTGATTCACCCCTTGGGTGAACTACTATAACCGACACCGGTCCCCACCTTGATGCCGAGGCAAGAGAAACAAAAGGGCCTAAGCCCCTTTTGTGACGCAAGGCGTTCGCGGCTGTTTACGCCTACTCAATGGCCTTGACCATGTCCTCCACCACCTTCTTGGCGTCACCAAACACCATCATGGTCTTGTCCAGGTAGAACAGCTCGTTGTCCAGGCCGGCATAGCCTGCGGCCATGCTGCGCTTGTTGACGATGATGGTCTTGGCCTTGTAGGCCTCAAGAATGGGCATGCCGTAGATCGCGCTGCCCTTGATGTGGGCCGCAGGGTTCACCACGTCGTTGGCGCCCAGGATGATGGCCACATCGGCCTGGCCAAACTCGCCGTTGATGTCTTCCATCTCAAACACCTGGTCATACGGCACCTCGGCCTCGGCCAGCAGCACATTCATGTGGCCTGGCATTCTGCCGGCCACCGGATGGATGGCGTACTTCACGCTGATGCCTTTCTCGGTGAGCTTGGCGGCCAGCTCTTTGACGGCATGCTGGGCGCGCGCCACCGCCAGCCCGTAGCCCGGCACGATCACCACCGTCTCGGCATTGCCCAGCACAAAGGCGGCGTCGTCGGCACTGCCGCTCTTGACCGGCCGCTGCGCCGCGCCGCCGGCCACCGCTGTGCTGGCCTCGCCGCCAAAACCGCCGCCAATCACATTGAAGAACGAGCGGTTCATGGCCTTGCACATGATGTAGCTCAGGATCGCGCCCGACGAGCCCACCAGGCTGCCGGCGACGATCAGCATCGCGTTGTTCAGGCTGAAGCCGATGCCCGCCGCCGCCCAGCCCGAATAGCTGTTGAGCATCGACACCACCACCGGCATGTCGGCCCCGCCGATCGGGATGATGAGCGTCACGCCCAGCACAAAGGCGACCGCCAGCATGGCAAAAAACGCCGGCCAGTTCTCGGTGAAGGTGAACACCCCGCCCAGGCCCAGCAGCGCCAGCCCGAGCAGCAGGTTGAGCTTGTGCTGGCCGGCAAACTGCACCGGCGCGCCCTGGAACAGGCGGAACTTGTAGGTGCCACTGAGCTTGCCAAAGGCGATGACCGAGCCGCTGAAGGTGACCGCGCCGATGGCCGCACCCAGAAACAGTTCGAGCCGGTTGCCGGCGGGTATCTGCACGCCTTTGGCGACGATGCCAAAGGCATACGGCTCGGCGACCGCCGCCACCGCGATGAACACCGCCGCCAGGCCGATCATGCTGTGGAAGAAGGCCACCAGCTCGGGCATCTGCGTCATCTCGACGGTCTTGGCCCGGTAGGCGCCGTAACCACCACCGGCCACCAGGCCCAGCACCACCCAGCCCATGCCGGCCGCACTGCCCGGCGCCAGCTTGACGATCAGCGCTGAGGTGGTGAGCATCGCAATCGCCATGCCGACCATGCCGAACAGGTTGCCGCGGATCGAGCTGGTGGGATGGCTCAAGCCCTTGAGCGCCTGGATGAAGCAAACACTCGCCACCAGGTACAGCAGCGTGACCAGGTTCATGCTCATGCCAGCCCCTCGTCCGATGAATACATCAGCCGATCCCCCGAGGGGATGCGGGCCGGCTTGGGAGCGGCCCGGCGCTCGACCCGCAGTCGCTTCGATGCAAATTGTTTCATGCCTGCTCTCCCTTGGCGGCGGGCGCCTTCTTTTCCTTCTTGCGGAACATCTCCAGCATGCGCCGCGTCACCAAAAACCCGCCAAACACATTGACGGCGGCCAGCGCCACCGCCAGCACGCCCATCGTCTTGCCGAGCGTTGTCTCGGTCAGCGCGGCGGCCAGCATCGCGCCGACGATGACGATGGCCGAGATGGCGTTGGTCACCGCCATCAGCGGCGTGTGCAGCGCGGGCGTGACCGTCCAGACGACGTGGTAGCCGACGTAGATGGCCAGCACAAAGATGATCAGGTTGGTGATGGTGGGGCTGAGGATGTCCATGATTTTTTACTTTCTTTTGACGTCGCCGCCCTGCGTCATCAGGCAGGCGGCCACGATGTCGTCGTCCATCGGCACGCTGAAAGCGCCGTCCTTGGCCAGCACCAGCTTTAAAAAATCCAGCACGTTGCGGGCGTACAGCGCGGACGCATCGGCCCCCACCAGCGCGGCCAGATTGGTCTCGCCCACCAGCGTCACGCCATGCTTGACCACCGTTTTGTCGGCCTCTGAAAGCGGGCAGTTGCCGCCCGTCATGCCGCCCGCCGCATCCGCCCCCTTGCCGGCCGCGATATCGACGATCACCGAGCCCGGCTTCATCGCCTTGACCATGTCCTCGGTGATCAGCGTGGGCGCGGCGCGGCCCGGGATCAGCGCGGTGCTGATGACGATGTCGGCGGCGGCAATGCGCTTGGCCACCTCGACTTGCTGGCGCGCCAGCCAACTGGCCGGCATCGGCTTGGCATAGCCGCCCACGCCCACCGCCGCTTCTTTCTCCTCGGGCGTGTCGTAAGACACCTCGATGAACTTGGCGCCCAACGATTCGATCTGCTCTTTCACCGCCGGCCGCACGTCGCTGGCCTCGATCACCGCGCCCAGCCTTTTGGCGGTAGCGATGGCCTGCAAGCCGGCCACGCCCACGCCCAGGATCACCACCCGGGCGGCTTTGACGGTGCCGGCGGCCGTCATCAGCATCGGGAAGAAGCGCTGGTATTTGTCGGCCGCGATCATCACCGCCTTGTAGCCGGCGATATTGGCCTGGGACGACAGCACGTCCATGCTCTGGGCGCGGGTGGTGCGCGGCGCGGCTTCCAGCGCAAAGCTGGTCAGCCCGGCGGCGGCTATCGCGTCCAGCCCGGGGCGGTTGAAAGGGTCGAGCATGCCCACCAGCGCGGCGCCGGGTTTCATCAGCGCCAACTCATCGGCCTGCGGCGCGCGCACCTTGAGCACCAGATCGGCACCCAGCGCGCCGGCGCGGTCGGTTAACTCGGCACCCGCAGCAACGTAAGCCGCGTCGGTGACGCTGGCCGCCACACCGGCACCCGACTGGATGCGAACCGTGTGGCCCTGGGCCTTGAGCTTTTTGGCCGTCTCGGGCGTGACGGCAACGCGCGTCTCACCCGCCAGCGTCTCCAGCGGTACTCCGATCAGCATGCAGTTCTCCTCGCGGGCCCGGCCTCGGGTTGGGACAGGCTCCGCCGAAGAGCTTACCTGACTTCGCGCCGGGCACCGGCGCCAGCGCGCCACAGCCAGGCGGGCAGGACGCCCGTCTGCAGGGCCGTCAGCAGGCCCGACTGGCCGCCCGTGCGACCGTCCGACCGTCCGACCGTCCGACCGTGCGCCTGCCCGTCCGCCTGCCCGCCTGTCCTCCTGTCCTCATGTTCCCCACTACGATCCGGTGATGAGCGATGCCCGATGGAAACCCAGCGTCACCGTGGCGGCCGTGATCGAACAAGACGGCCGTTACCTGCTGATCGAAGAACACACGCCCGAGGGCCTGCGGCTGAACAACCCGGCCGGCCACCTGGACCCGGGCGAGTCACCGTTGCAGGCGGTGGTGCGCGAGTGCCTGGAAGAAACCGCTCGCCACTTTGTGCCGCAAGCGCTGCTCGGGCTGTATCTGTCGCGTTTTGTGCGGCCCGGCCGCAACGGCCAGCCGGCCGAAGACGTGACCTACTTGCGCCTGGCCTACGCCGGCACGGTGGGCGCGCCCGTGCCCGGCCAGGCGCTGGACACCGGCATCGTGAGAGCGTTGTGGCTGACGCCGGACGAAGTGCGGGCCAGCGCGGCGCGCCACCGCAGCCCGCTGGTGCAACGCTGCATCGAAGACCACCTCGCCGGCCAGCGCCACCCGCTGGACGTGGTGTGGGCCGATGCGTCGCTGTGGCAACCCGCAGCACCTGCCGGCGCCGACAATCCCGCGCCATGAAAGCCATCCGCGTCGTCGTCGGCCTGTCCGGCGGCGTTGACAGTGCCGTCACTGCCTGGCTACTCAAGCAGCAAGGCCATGAAGTGGTCGGCATTTTCATGAAGAACTGGGAGGATGACGACCGCCCAGCCGGGGCGAGTGACGACCGCCCCGCCGGGGCGAGTGACGACGCCAGCGGCTATTGCCAGTCGAACATCGACTTCATCGACGCGGCAGCGGTGGCCGACGTGATCGGCATCGAGATTGAGCATGTCAACTTTGCCGCCGACTACAAAGACCGGGTGTTTGCCGAGTTTCTGCGCGAGTACCAAGCCGGCCGCACGCCCAACCCCGACGTGCTGTGCAATGCCGAGATCAAGTTCAAGGCCTTTCTCGACCACGCGCTGCGGCTGGGCGCCGACAAGATCGCCACCGGCCACTACGCCCGGGTGCGCCAGCGGGCCGGCGCCTACGAGTTGCTCAAAGGGCTGGACCCGCTGAAGGACCAGAGCTATTTTTTGCACCGGCTGACCCAGGCGCAACTGGCCAAGACGCTGTTTCCGCTGGGTGCGCTGGCCAAGACCGAGGTGCGGCGCCTGGCCGCCGACATCGGCCTGCCGAATGCCGCCAAGAAAGATTCGACCGGCATCTGCTTTATCGGCGAACGGCCGTTCCGCGAGTTTCTCAACCGCTACCTGCAGCAAACACCGGGGCCGATCATCGACGACCGGGGCCGCACGCTGGGCCAGCACATGGGCCTGAGCTTTTACACCCTGGGCCAGCGCCAGGGCCTGGGCATTGGCGGCGTCAAAGAGCGCGGCGCGGCGCGCGGCGCGGGGGATCACGCACCCTGGTTTGTGGCGCGCAAAAACCTGCAAAGCAATCAATTGGTGGTGGTGCAGGGCCACGGCCACCCGGCGCTGCAATCGGGCGCGCTGCGTTTTGACGATGCCAGTTGGGTGGCCGGCGCAGCGCCCGCCGACGGCCCACTGGCCGCCAAAGCCCGTTACCGGCAGGCCGACGCGGCCTGCACGCTGCGTGCGCTGGGCGCGCTGGCCGGGCCCGGTGCGGCGCGTGGCATTTTTTCGCTGCACTTCAGCCAGCCGCAGTGGGCGGTGACGCCGGGCCAGTCGGCGGTGCTGTACGACGGCGATATCTGCCTGGGCGGCGGGGTGATTTCAACCGCCGATTGACGCGCCGCGCGCAGCAAACGCGGGCCGGCAGCGCTCAAGTTGGCCGGCGCAGCGGCCGATACGGTGGAACAGGCAGCCCGCGCCCGGTGGGGTTGCCGCCCACCCGCCCGCCCGCTGCCCATGTGCCTGAACCCAGCCGTCATTGCCACCACCGCGTTGGCCACCCACCCCGCCAGCATCGCCAGCAGCGCCAACACGGCCACCGCAGCGCGCCGCCCGGGCCGGCGCGCCTGCCCGCTGGCCCGCTTCAGGCGGCTCGCCCAGGCCACGCTGCTGGCCGCCGCGCTGCCAGCCGCTGCCAGCACGCTGGACCTGCAAGTCACTGACGGCGCCGGCAAGCCGCTGGCCGGCGCGGCAGTGTTTGTCGAGTCGCCCGCGGCCAGGGCCGCCGCCCGGCCGTCCGCCGGCGTGGAGATCGCCCAAGTCAACCGGCAGTTCAGCCAGGCGGTGACGTTGGTGACGGTGGGCACGGCGGTGAGCTTTCCGAACCGCGACACGGTGCGCCACCACCTGTACTCGTTCTCGCCGGTAAAAACGTTCGAGATCAAGCTCTACGTCGGCACGCCGGCCGCGCCGGTGGTGTTTGATGCACCGGGCATCGCCGTGATCGGCTGCAACATCCACGACAACATGTCGGCCTGGGTGGTGGTGGTGGAGACGCCGCACCACGGCCTGACCGGGGCCGACGGCAAGTTGAGCCTGGCCCAGATACCGCCCGGCAGCTACCGGCTGCGCACCTGGCACCCGGCCCTGCCGCCCGGCGCCCCGGCCGCCGACCAGGCGCTGCTGGTGCCGGCCAGCGGCACGGTGTTGGCCAGCGTCAAACTGGCCGGGCTGGCGCCGTGACAGCGCTGTGGCGCTGGCGGCCCGGCAGGCCCCGGCTGTCGGGCCAGATCGTGCTGGTCTCGCTGGCCTTGCTGCTGCTGGTGCAGGCCGCCGGTTTTGCCGTCATCCGCCAGAGCATCGACCGCAACGCCCATGCCCAGCTCAACGACCGGCTGGCCGTGGCCCAGCGCGTCTGGCAGCGCCTGCTCGACCAGCGCGCCGCCAAGCTGGCCCAGGGCGCGGCGGTGCTGGCCGCCGATTTCGGCATCCGCGAGGCGGTGGGCACGCATGATCTGGACACCGTGCGCTCGGCGCTGGCCAACCACGGCAACCGCATCGGCGCCACGTTGACGGCGCTGCTCGACACCCGGCTGGCGGTGCAAACCCTGGGCGAAGGCGCCAATGCCGCGCAGGCCGCCGCGCTGGCCCCGGCGCTGGCCGATCTGGCGCCGCTGCTGGCCCGGCGCCCGGGCAGCGGCCTGGTGGCGTTGGTCGCCGGCGTGCCTTACCAGTTTGTGATGGTGCCGATGCGCGCCCCGGCGCTGATCGGCTGGGTGGTGATGGGCTTTCCGCTCGACCAGCCGCTGATCGACGACATGCAGGCCGTGGCCGGCGTGCAGGCCGCGCTGGTGGTGCAGCCGGCGCGCGGCGCGCCGGCGGTGCTGGTGAGCAGCTTCAAGCCGCCGATCGATCCCTCGCCGTTGGCGCTGTCGCTGGCCGACGGTGACCTGGCGCTGGCCGGTGAGCCCTACCTGGTGGCCAGTGCGTCGGTGGCCAGCGGCTCGGTGGCCAACGGCGCGGACGGCCGCATCCTGCTGCGCCTGGCCGGCTCGGTGGCCGCCGCGCTGGCGCCTTACCGCCGGCTGCAATGGCTGCTGGCGGTGATCACCGTGCTCGGCCTGGCATTGTTTGGCGCCGGCAGCGTGTGGACGGCGCGCCGCGTCACGCAGCCGCTGCGCTCACTGGTGCGGGCCAGTGAGCGGCTGGCGCGCGGTGAATACGACCAGCCGCTGCAGCACACCGGCCGGCCTGACGAGATCGGCGACCTGGCGCGGGCCTTTGACCACATGCGCAGCAGCGTGTCGGCGCAGCAGCAGCAAATCCGCCATCTGGCCTACCGCGACCGATTGACGGGGCTGCCCAACCGCTTGCAGTTTCGCGACGAGGTGCAGCAGGCCATCCTGGCAGCGACCGAGGCCGCCAGCCACGCCGCTGGCCACGCTGTCCGCCAAACCCCCGCCCAGGCACCGCACGCTGCCAGCGTCGCGGGGGCCGGCGAGGCCGGGCCACCCGCCCCCCGCCCGGTGGCCGTGCTGATGATCGACCTGGACCGCTTCAAGCATGTCAACGACGTGCTGGGCTATGCCTTTGGCGACTTGCTGCTGCAAAGCGTGGCCCAGCGCCTTCGGCAGGTGGTGCGCGACGGCGATGTGGTGGCGCGGCTGGGCGGCGACGAGTTTGCGCTGCTCATGCCCAACACCGACATCGCGCTGGCCGAGCAGGTGGCACAGCGCATCAGCGCCGCCTTTGAGCAGCCGCTGACGATTGCCGACCACACGGTGGACCTGAGCGCCGGCTTGGGGCTGGCCGGCTGGCCGCTGCATGCCGGCGACGCCGACGCCCTGCTCAGCCGGGCCGAGGTGGCGATGTACGCCGCCAAGCGCCGCACCGCCGGCGCCCAGGTCTACGACCCGGCGGTGGACAGCGCCAGCGCGCTCAACCTGTCGCTGCTCAGTGAGCTGCGCCGCGCGGTCGAGCACAGCGAGCTGCGGCTGTACCTGCAACCCAAGATCCACATCGCCAGCGGCGCGGTCTGCGGCGCCGAGGCGCTGGTGCGCTGGCAGCACCCCGAGCGCGGCCTGGTGCCGCCGATGGCCTTCATCCCGTTTGCCGAGCAGACCGGCTTCATCCGCCAGCTCACGCTGTGGATGTTCGACCGCGCCGCCAACGAGCAGGTGGCGCTGGCACTGCTGGGCGTGCGCCGGGTGTCGGTCAACCTGTCGACGCGCGACCTGCTGGACCAGGACTTGCCCGAAAAGCTGGACGCCATCCTGCGCCGCCACCGCGCGCTGGCCGACGGCTTTTGCCTGGAGATCACCGAGAGCGCGATCATGGACGACCCGCAGCGCGCCGAGGCCACGTTGACCCGCCTGGCAGAACGCGGCTTCAAGCTCTCGATCGACGATTTCGGCACCGGCTACTCGTCACTCGCCTACCTGAAAAAGCTGCCGGTCAATGAGCTGAAGATCGACAAGAGCTTTGTCATGGCGATGGAGCAGGACGCGGGTGATGCGGCCATCGTGCGGTCCACCATCGACCTGGCGCACAACCTGGGCCTGACGGTGGTGGCCGAGGGCATCGAGAACGAGGCCGTGCTGCAACTGCTGCAGGCGCTGAAGTGCGACGAGGGCCAGGGCTACCACATGAGCCGGCCGCTGCCGGTGGCCGAGTTTCAGGATTGGCTGGCGCGCTGGCAGGCCCGCCCGCCGGTGGCCGCCGGCACCCCGGCCGCGCTGCGCGGCGGTGCGCCGCTGCTGCACTGAACCCGGGCCTGCCAGCGCCCAGGCCAAAACAGCGCTGGGCCGGCTCAAGCCCGCAAGCGCGTTTGCAGCAGCCGCCCCCGCACATAGCCCATGCGCTGGGCGAGCAGCGCGCTGGCCTCTTCGGGCCGCAAATCGGCGCGCGAGACCAGCCGCAGCACCGTGCGCAACTCGGGTGGCAGGCCCGCCAGCGTGGCCTCGGCCAAGCCGCCGCGGGCCACCTGGCGCACCGCCGCCTGCACGGCAGCGCCGTACAGCCAGACCAGAAACCCGGGCCGGCCGCGCAAGCGCTGAATGGCCACCGCCGTCTCGGCAAAACCGCGCCGGCCGGGGCTGTCCACCGCCCGGCCGATGGCCCAGCGGAACAGCAAGTCGCGGTGCGGCACCAGCCAATCGCGCAGCAGCAAATCCCCCTTGGCGGTGGTGGGGAACAACGCGGCCGGCGGGCAGGGCCGCGCGCTGGCGGCGCTGCCGTGTTGGGTGCTAACGATCATGGCCAGCAGGGTAGGCCGGCCCGCCCGCAGCGGGTTGTGCGGTGCTGCGGCCTGGCGTTGTGACATGCATCACAACCCGGCCTGGCCAGTTGCGCGTCCAATCGGAACGTTAGATAGCACGCTGACCCCTGCACCGAAAGCCCGCCATGTTGCCTGCTGCCATGCCCTCGCTGATCGCCCGTCTGACGCGGCGCCGCCAGCGCGCGCTGCGCCCGCAAGAGCCGGCCGACATGGGCACCGCCTTTGGCATGGAGCAGTGGCTGGGCGAGCGCGACCACGGCGGCGCACCTGGCGCCGGCCCGGCCCGGCTGCGGGCGTGGTGGCCGCGCTGGCTGCAAGGCGTCGCGCGGCGCCGCGCCCGCTAAGCCACGCGGGGCGAGCCACGCCGGCCAAGCCGCGCCGGCCGAGCCAGGCCGAGCCAGACCGCCCACCCGCCGCATAACGCGGATCGCACTGCAAAGTCACGCCCTGGCCCGTCCAGTCTGAATGGCTACCTGCCGCCTACAATCCAGCGGTGACCCGCCTGAGCTTCCGCGAAAAAGTACACCTCGCCCGCGAGGACGCCATCGTTGCCACCGTGATGCGGCTGCTGGCTGAAAAAGGCTTCGATCTGATGACGGTGGACGAGGTGGCCGCCGACGTGGGCATTGCCAAAGCCAGCCTGTACAAGCACTTTGCGTCCAAAGAGGCACTGGCCGCAGCGGCCATGACGCAGGCGCTTGATCTGGCTTTGCGGCAGGTGGCGCTGCAACAAGCCGTGCCAGGCGTGGGCGCCATCGACCGGCTCAAGGCCATCACCCGCTGGACATTGCAAACCCAGATGGCCGGTGAGATGCCCACCTTGCCGGCTGAAAACTCCTTGCTGCGCAATGCGCTGATCAACCACCGGGGTTATATGGACCGGTTGATGACGCTGAGCGACCAATTGGGCGCCTGGATCGTGCAAGCCCGTGCCGACGGCACGCTGGACGCCCGCCTGCCGCCCGAGGCTGTGCTGTACACCATCTACGCCCGCGCCTGCGACCCGGTGCTGGGCTTCTTGAAAGCCGGCGGCCAGTACAGCGACGAGCAGATCGTCGATTGGGTGATGGCCACCTGCTTTGACGGGCTGGCGGCGCGCGGCTAAGAGGCTGCCCCCGCGCGCAGTCAGCGCACGATCAGCAGCGGCGTCTGGCAACGCGCCAGCACCTGGGTGGTGACGGAGCCCAGCACCAGGTTGGCCAGCAGGCCGTGGCCGTGCGAGCCCATCAGCAACAGATCGAACTTGCCTTTGCTGGCCACGGCGGCGATGGTCTGGGCGGCCGGCCCGACCTTGGCCACAAAATCGACGGCGATCTTCTGCTTGCTGAAAAAGCTGCGCAGGGGCTTGAAGACCTTGTCGCTCTCATCGGCGTAGTGCGCCTGCAGCACGCCCTTGTCCAGCACCGCCGCCGCACGCGCTGGCACGGCCGGCGCCACGTGCAGCAAGGTGTAGTGGTGGGCGCCGCCCAGCCACTCATCGTGCGCAGCCAGGTAGGCCAGCATGCGTTTGGTGAACGGACTGCCGTCCACGGGCACCAGGATTTTCATGGTGGCGTCTCCAGTTGTTGGGGGTGTGGCGGCAGTGTCGCACCGCGCCCGGCGCACCCGGCTTCAAGCCGACGCCACCACCGTCAGCAGCTTGAGCGGCTCGAACCCCGCGCACTCGCCCTTGCGCAGCAGGCCCCGGGCTTGCGACACCACCCGGGTGGGCGTGCGGCCGGGCCGGGCCACGGTGTAGTCGTGGCGGCAGTGCAAGTGGCCGTGCAACCACAAATCAGCCAGCGGGATCAGGTCGTCGTCGGCATTGCAGAAGCTGGCGGTGCCGGGCTGTTGGCCGAAGCGCGCGTCCGCGCTGCGCAGGCTGGGGGCAAAGTGGCTGATGGCCACGGTGGCATGCCAGCCGTCGGCGGCGCGGGTGTCAAGATTCAGGCCGGGGTTGGGGCGTTGCAGTTCGGCCGCCAACCAGGCCCGGCAGGCCAGTGACTCGTCGCGCATCAGCACCGGATCGATGGCCTGGCCGCCGCGCTGCGCGGCCATCAATTTGAGAAAGTAGGCGGCGGCCCGCATCGCCCGGGCCCGGCCGGCGGGGCCGAACAGCTCAAAATCTGACCAGCGCACGGTGCCCACAAATCGCACCCGCAGGCCGCTGGCGCTGGTCAGCAGCAGGCTTTCACGCTCGATCAGCCGGATGCCGTGGCCGGCGCAGCGCTCACGCAGCGCTGGCCAGGCGGTGTGCAGGTCGCGGCCGTCAAACTCATGGTTGCCGGCCACCATCAGCACCGGCACCGGCCAGCCGGCAAAGCGCTGCAGCGCGCCCCAGTTTGAATCGATGTCGCCGGCCAGCACCAGCACCTCGGCGCCGGGCGCGGGTTGGGGGTCAAACCGCTCGGTTTCGAGGTGCAGATCAGAGAACAGTTGCAGCCGCATGAGTGGCCGGATGTTAGGCGTGGCGTGCCGCCACCAAACCGCCGCCATCAAGTAGCCGCCGAAGAACCGGCTCTGCCGGGCTGCTGGCGGCGCCCCCTGGGGGGCAGCGCCAAAGGCGCTTCGGGGGGGTCTCAGTTCTCCAGCTTCAACTCGATCTGCGCCTTGATCGCCAGCAACTGCGCTGGCAGGCGGGCCGACAACTGCTCAAACAGCGCGCCGTGCAAGTCCAGCTCGGTGACCCAGGCGGCGCGGTCAATCGAAATGACCGATTCGTACTGGGCGCGGCTGAAATCGAGCCCGGCCCAACTGAGGTCGTCGTAGCGCGGGCTGACGCCGAACAGGTTGTCAGCACCGCCGGCCGTGCCGTCCACCCGCTCCAGCATCCACTTCAGCACCCGCATATTGTCGCCATAACCCGGCCAGACGAATTTGCCGTCGGCCCCCTTGCGGAACCAGTTGACGCAGAAGATTCGCGGCAGCGTGGCGCCACCGGCCGCCAGTTGGGTGCCCAGGCGCAGCCAGTGGGCAAAGTGGTCGGCCATGTGGTAGCCCATGAACGGCAGCATCGCAAACGGGTCGCGCCGCACCACGCCTTGCTGGCCGGCGGCCGCAGCCGTGGTCTCCGAGCCCATCGTGGCGGCCATGTACACGCCCTCGGCCCAGTTGCGCGCCTCGGTGACCAGCGGCACGGTGGTGGACCGCCGGCCGCCAAACAGGAAGGCGTCGATGGCCACGCCGCCAGCGTCGTCCCAGGCGGCATCGAGCGCCGGGTTGTTGGTGGCGGCCACCGTGAAGCGCGAATTGGGATGCGCGGCCGGCCGGGGCTTGCCGTCCACCGCATTGGCCTGGGCGATGGCCGGCGTCCAGTCGCGCCCTTGCCAGTCGGTCAGATGGGCCGGCACGGCGCCGTCAATGCCCTCCCACCACACATCGCCGTCATCGGTGAGCGCGACGTTGGTGAAGATCACGTCATGCTTGAGGCAAGCCATGCAGTTGGGATTGGTCTGGTAGTTGGTGCCGGGCGCCACGCCAAAGTAACCCGACTCGGGGTTGATGGCTTGCAGGCGGCCCTTCGCGTCGGGCTTGATCCAGGCGATGTCATCGCCGATGGTGGTGACCTGCCAGCCGTCCAGGCTTTTTGGCGGCACCAGCATCGCAAAATTGGTCTTGCCGCAGGCGCTGGGGAAGGCCGCCGCGACGTGGTACTTCTTGCCCGCCGGTGAGGTGACGCCCAGGATCAGCATGTGCTCGGCCAGCCAGCCCTCGGCCCGGCCCATGCCGCTGGCAATGCGCAGCGCAAAGCATTTTTTGCCCAGCAGCGCATTGCCGCCGTAGCCCGAGCCGTAGCTCCAGATCTCCCGCGTGGCGGGGTAGTGCACGATGTATTTGGTTGGGTTGCACGGCCAGGCGGCGCTTTTTTCACCGGCCTTGAGCGGCGCGCCCACGCTGTGCATGCAGGGCACAAAGGCGCCGTCGTCACCCAGCAGATCGATCACCGGCCGGCCCATGCGGGTCATGATGCGCATATTGACGGCCACATACGCGCTGTCGCTCAACTCAACCCCGATGTGGGCGATGGGCGAGCCCAGCGGGCCCATCGAGAACGGCACCACATACAGCGTGCGGCCGCGCATGCAGCCGGCAAACAGCGCCGGCGTGCCGTCGGGCTGGCCGGTTTGCAGCCGTTGGCGCATCAACGCCGGGGCCATCCAGTTGTTCGTCGGGCCGGCGTCGTCTTGCAACTCGCTGCAAATAAAGGTGCGGTCTTCAACCCGGGCCACATCGCTCGGGTCACTGCGGGCCAGGTAGCTGTTGGGGCGCAGCGCCGGGTTGAGCCGCTTGAACGTGCCAGCGTCCACCAACTGGGCGCACAGCCGGTCGTACTCGGCCTGCGAGCCATCACACCAATAAACCTCGGCGGCTTCGGTCAGCGCCGCCATCTCGGCCACCCAGGCCACCAGGCGGGCATGCTTGACGTAGACCGGCACATTCAGGCGTAAGCCTTCCATCACGGGTTGGTTCATCGAGGCTCCCATCATCAAAAAAGGTTGCAGAAACGGACATTGAATGAGCCGCCGCCGGCTGGGGCCGCAACTCGTTGAATGCCGCGTTGGGGAGAGGCGCCTCGGCCAACGACCGGGCTGCTGCGGGTTACGGTGGGTTACACCGGCGCCAAGCGGGCGCTGGCCGACGGTGGCCGGCAGCGCATTGTCAAACCAGTGTAATAGTCCGGTAATCACCGCGCTTTGGGGGTCATGCAAATTCCGTATGACTTGATGCCCGCGCGGCGAACCTGCTTGCAGCGCAGTGCGATGCTGCGGTGCAATACCGTTTTGCCCCGGTCGCCGGGCGCCCGTCACCCCCCTTTTTTTGTCGGCAAGCCCATGAAAATCCTCAGCGTCAACACCGCCCGCAGTGCGCTGCGCCTGATCCAGGGCCGGCAAGTACCCAGCGCCATCGGCAAGCGTGCGGTGACGGGCAGCGTCGGGGTGTTCCCGCTCGGGCTGGAGGGCGATGAGCAGGCCGACCCCAGCGTGCACGGCGGGCTGTCCAAAGCGATTTATGCCTACCCGGTGGCGCACTACCCGTTTTGGCAGGGCGTGCGGGCACAGGCCAGCGTGGCGGCGGTGGGGGACGTGCTGCCGCACGGCTTCATGGGCGAGAACCTGACGATTGACGGCCTGCTGGAGCAGCAACTGTGGATTGGCGACCGGCTGCGCCTGCCGGGCTGCGTGCTGGCGGTGAGTGAGCCGCGCCAGCCGTGCTTCAAGTTCAACGCCGTCATGGGCTTCAATCAAGCGGGCAAGCTGATGGCGCAGTCGGGCTACAGCGGCAGTTATCTGGCGGTGATCGAGCCGGGCGTGGTCTGCGCCGGCGATGAGATCGAGCTGCTGCCGGGCCCGCGCGAAGTCAATTTGCGCGAGCTGTTCATGGCCACCATGCGCAAACGGCGCTGACAGATGGCGCTGACGGATGGCGCTGACGGATGGCGCTGACCACCGGCGCCGATGTCGGCCGCCCGCCGCAGGCATGGCCTGCCAGCGCCACGGCCGGGCGGCTCAGTACCCGGCGGCCACCCGATCAAACCAGGGCCGGGCCTGCTCCAGTTGCCCGGCCAGCCGCAGCAGGGTGGCCTCGTCGCCAAAACGCCCGACCAGTTGCATGCCCACCGGCAGGCCGGCTGCGGTCCAGTGCAGCGGCACCGACATCGCCGGCTGGCCGGTGATGTTGAACAGCGGCGTGAACGGGATGTAGTCAAAAGTCTTGTCCACCAGCGGGTTGAGCACGCCGCGCTGCTTGAACACCCAGCCGGCGCCCAGCGCATTGAACAGCCGCATCGCGCGCTGCTCGACGGCGCTGGGCGCCAGCGCACCGATCAGGGCCGGCGGTGCGCCCAGCGTGGGCGTCAACAGCACGTCGTACCTCGCAAAAAACGGCGCCAGGCTGCGCGCCGCCAATTGCAGCGTGCCCGCCGCGCTGGCGTAGTCACTGGCGCTCAGCGCACGCCCGAGCAGGCCCAGGCTGTAAGTGGCGGGCTCAAAATCAGCGGCGCGCGGGCGCCGGCCGGCCAGCCGCGACAGGGCCTCGATCTCGGCCCGTACCTGGCCGGCGATGACCACGACAAAGGCCTGGGCCAGCGCGTCGCGGTCCAGCGGCGGGGCGGCCTCTTCCACGTGGTGGCCGAGCGACGCCAGCAGCTTGGCCGTGGCCTGCAGGCCGTCAAGGCAATCGGCATGCACATTTCGCCCCAGCAAGGGCTGGCCGGTGAAGGCGATGCGCAGCGCACCGGGCGCGCGGCCCACCTCGTCGGCAAACGGGCCGGCCTGCGGCGGTGCGGCGTAGGGCGCGCCGGCATCCGTGCCGGCTGTGGCGTCGAGCAGCGCCGCGCTGTCGCGCACCGAGCGGGTGAGCGCATGCTCCACCGCCAGGCCGTGCCACAGCTCACCGGCGTCGGGCCCGCTGGGGGTGCGGCCGCGGCTGGGCTTGAGGCCGAACAGGCCGCAGCACGAAGCCGGGATGCGGATCGAGCCGCCGCCGTCGCCGCCGCTGGCCATCGGCACCCAGCGCGCGGCCACCGCCGCCGCCGACCCGCCGCTCGACCCGCCGGGTGAATGGGCCAGCGACCAGGGGTTGCGGGCCGGCCCGAAGGCCGCCGGCTCGGTGTAGGCGGTCAGGCCCAGCTCGGGCGTGTTGGTGCGCCCGGCGATGACCAGCCCGGCCGCGCGGTAGCGGCGCACCAACTCGCTGTCATGCGGCATCGGCCGCTCGGCCAGCAGCCGGTTGCCGTGGGCCGTGGGCTCGCCGGCCAGCGTGGCAATCAGGTCTTTGAGCAAAAACGGCACGCCGCAGAACGGCGCCGCCTTGTCCACCGTGCCGGCCTCGATGCGGGCCTGGGCATAACGTTTGCGCACCACCGCATTCAGCGCCGGGTTCTGCGCCTCGATGCGGCCGATGGCGGTCTCCAGCAGCTCGGCGGCGCTGACCTCACCGCGCCGCACCAGGCCGGCCAGTGCCAGGCCGTCGTGGCGGGCGTACTCGTCGAAAGAAATCATCGGGGCCTGTCGACAGCGGGTTGCGAAGCGGCCATTGTGGGCGCCGCCGCGCAGGCCAGTGCCCAGGCGAGCACGAACGCCGCCGTTCAAGTCATCGAGAAGGCCGCCGCCCCCGCCGCCCCGGCCGCTCCTGCCGCCGCCCGGGCCTTCCGCCGGGCCACCCTTCAAGCCGCCGTGAAATTGCCGTGAAAGCCCAGCGGCAGCACATACGGCAATTGCGCCTGGGCGATGGGCCCGTCCTCGATGTGGGCGGCGTCCAGCAGGTTGAGCACCGTGGCCTGGCGCCGGGCATCGAAGGTGGTGCCCAGCAGCCAGGCGTCCAGCTCACCGGTCTGGCCGGGTTTGGGCAGCACGATGTGCTCTTCGACCACCAACTGATCGCCGTAGTCGTAACGCCGCACCCGGCCGCCTTGCATGTCGCGCAATTGCACGCCGTGCAGCAGGGCGATTTTGCGGCCCAGGTGCTTGTTCCAGCCGGCGCCACTGAGCAGCCAGCGCGCCGGCAGGCCGATGCGGCGCGGGTCGATGCGCGGAAACTCCACCTGGTCGTCAAACGCCGTCATTTGCACCCGGCCGCTGGCCAGGTCCAGCGTCACTTGCTGGGTGGTTGACGCCCCCGGCGCGCCGGCCACGCCCTGCATCACCGCCACCGCGCCGATGTTCAAGAACCCGGCGTCGGCGGCGCCGATGAAGCTGAGCACGATCTGGCCGTCGCGCGTCTCGTGGGCATTGCCGACATGGAACACCATCTGCGGCGGCAGCTCAAAAACCTGGCGCTTTTTGATGTCGGCCTTGTCCATCACCAGGATGCGCAGCGGCTGGCCGGGCTCCAGCGCAAATTGGCGCGGGCCGTCGGTAGGCACATCAAAGCGCAGCTTGACGGGCGGCAGCGGCAGCACCAGGTGGCGCTCGGTCACGGCCATGTCGTGCACCATGCCACCCGGGAAAGGCGATTCACCGAGCTGCACATCCACCAACTGGCCCTGCGGATCGATGTGCCAGACCACCAGGTGGCGGCCGGCGCTGCCGATGTTCCACAGATGGCCGGCGGCGTCGACCTTCGGGTGGGCCGAGAACGGCACGCCGCGCAAATCATCGCGCCAGACCACCGGGCCCTGGGTGGACAGGTCGGCGGGGGCCAGGCTGTAGGCCGAGCCGCCCTCCCACAGCGCCAAAATCCGGCCGGCATGCTCAAGCGCATTGGTGTTGGCCGGGTTCAGGCTGTCGGGGCCGCTGATCGGCGTGCGCTGCGCCATCGACGTGCCGAAAGCCTCAAACAAGAAGCGGCCGGCTTGCTGCTCGGCGGCCAGCTTGGCGGTGCGCACCAGCCGGCCCCGGTGGCTGACTTTGCCGGCCGCCAGCGTGAACTGCTGGACCATGCCGTCGCCGTCAAACCAGTGCTGGTAGCGCTCAGTGCCGCGCTCGTACAGCGCCGGGCCGTTGCGGTAGAAGCGGCCGGCCAGCGCGGCGGGCCAGCGGCCCCGGGTAGGCAATTGCGCTGTGAAACAGTCTCCGGTGGCATCGGTCACGCCTTTGAACGGCGTCAGCAGGGGTTGTGAGGCGACGCGGGCGGCAAAGTCAGCGGCCAACGCCGGGCGGGCTTGCGAAGGCAGGGCGGCGGCGCCGCCGATAGCGGCGCCGACGGACGGCAAGGCTTGCGTCAGGGCTTGCAACAGATGGCGGCGGTTCATGGTGCTGCCCTGGTTTATTGCGACAGCCGCACGACGATGGTTTTGCCGTCCAGCGCCACTTGGCCGGTGTCCCAGCTCGGGCCCATCATGCCGGGTGAGCCGGACGCGCCCCAGGGCTCGGTGGGCATGCCCACCAGGTTGGTGGCCATCTTGCCGTCGCTGTCCAGGTCTTGAAAGAGTTGCAGCGCCACCGTGTCGCCCACCAGGCCGCAGACCTGGAAGCGCATCACCGCATCAGCGGCGGCCAGGCGCAGCGCTGCCACCGGCTTTTTGCCGTAGCTGGCGGCGTCGCTATAGGCCGCCAACATCAGAAAGCCCTGCTGCGGGCGGACGTTTTGCACCTCGACGCTGGCGCAGCCAGCGGGTGCCGGGGTCGTGGCCGGGGTTTCGGCGAGGGTTGGCGCCGGGGTTTGCGCATGCACCGCCAGCGGCGCGGTGCAGCAAGCCAGCGCCACGGTCAACGCGGGCCAGAAAACGCGGGGGTTGCGGGCAAGGGCTTTCATGGGCGGGCTCCTGTGGGGCGGTGGCATGGTGTGCCGCGATTGTGCAAACCATCACCCCGCGCACCGCACCGCCTGGGACACATCGCGCCCGCCCGTCGCCAGATGGCGGCAGGCGGGCGCCAAATGCGCCGCGCCGCCGCTGGCCGCGCCAGCAAATCCGCCGGATCAGCCAGACCCGCCCGACCCGCCCGACCCGCCGGATCAGCCGGATCAGCCGGCGGTGGCGGCCTCCAGCACTGGGTAGTCGGTGTAGCCGGCCGCACCGCCGCCGTACAAGGTGGCTTGCACCCACGGCGCCAGCGGGGCGTCGTCCTTCAAGCGCTGCACCAGATCGGGGTTGCTGATGAAGGGCTTGCCAAACGCCACCAGATCGGCCGCACCCGAGGCCACCGCATCCAGCGCCATCCGCCGGCTGTAGCCGTTGTTGACCATCCACGGCCCGCCGTAAAGGGCGCGCAGCGCGGCGTAGTCAAACGGTTTGACGCCTTTGTCGGTCAAGTCACGCGCACCGCCGGTGGCGCCTTCGATCAGGTGCAAAAACGCCAGCTTCAGCGGCGCCAGTGTGCGCACCACGTGGCTGTACAGCGCTTGGGCGTCGCTGTCTTGCCCGGCGTCGTTGCTGGGGGTGATCGGCGACAGGCGCAACCCCGTGCGGCCAGCGCCGATCTCGGCCGCCACCGCCTGCATCACCTCGACCATCAGCCGGGCCCGGTTGGCAATCGATCCACCGTAGCCGTCGCGGCGGTCATTGATGCTGTCGCGCAAGAACTGCTCTAGCAAGTAGCCGTTGGCGCCGTGCACCTCCACGCCGTCAAAACCGGCGGCTATCGCGCAGCGGGCGGCGTGGCGGTAGTCGTCGATCAGGCCCGGGATTTCATCGCTGCGCAAGGCACGCGGGGTAGAGCAATCGACAAAACCGTCGGCGGTGAATGTTTTGCCCTTGGCCGGCCTGGCGGTGCTGGACACCGGCGCCAAGCCGCCCGGTTGCAGGCTGACATGCGAGACGCGGCCCACATGCCAGAGCTGCACGATGATGCGCCCGCCCGCAGCATGCACCGCGTCGGTGATCTGGCGCCAGCCGGCCACTTGCGCTGGCGTGTAGATGCCGGGGGTGTCGAGATAACCCTGGCCCTGGGCGCTGATTTGCGTGGCCTCGCTGATGATCAGCCCGGCGCTGGCGCGCTGCACGTAGTAGTCAAGCATCAGGCGGTTGGGCAACTGGCCGACGGCGCGGTTGCGGGTGAGTGGGGCCATCACGATGCGGTTGGCCAGTGGGATGTCGCCGAGGCGGGTGGGGTCGAAGAGGGATGTCATGCCGTGCAGGCTAACCCAGCCCGGCATGCCCTGGCTGTCACCTGAGCGCGCCGGCCTGTGTTAGCGCAACAATGCGCCTGCCATGACCGACGCCACCGCGCCGCCACCCTCCACCGCCAGCCCGTCACCGGGCCCGTTGCCCAGCCATTTGCCCGGCTATTCACTCAGCCATTCACCGAGCCATTCACCGGGGCATTCACCTGGCAAGGCACCTGGCGATGCACCCGGCCATTCATCCAGGCCCTCACCCGGCCCACTGGCGGGCCTCAAGGTGCTGGAACTCGGCCAGTTGATCGCCGGCCCGTTTGCCGGCAAGACACTGGCCGATTTTGGTGCCGAGGTGATCAAGATCGAGCCGCCACCCACCGCCACATCCGAAGGCGGTGACCCGCTGCGCAAATGGCGTTTGCTGCACAACGGCACCAGCCTGTGGTGGCAGGTGCAAAGCCGCAACAAACAAAGCGTGGTGCTCGACCTGCGCACGGAGCCCGGCCGGGCCGATGTGCGCCGCCTGGCGGCCGAGGCCGATGTGCTGATCGAGAACTTCAAACCCGGCACGCTGGAAAAATGGGGCCTGGGCTATGACACGCTGGCTGCGGCCAACCCCGGCCTGGTGATGCTGCGCATCAGCGGCTTTGGCCAGACCGGCCCGTACCGCGACCTGCCCGGCTTTGCGGTGGTGGCCGAGGCCATGGGCGGGCTGCGCCACCTGATGGGTGAGCCGGGCCGCGTGCCGGTGCGCGCCGGCATCAGCCTGGGCGACACACTCGCGGCGCTGCACGGCGTGATCGGCGTGCTGCTGGCGCTGCAGGCCCGGGCCGCCAGCATCAGCGCCGACGCGCCAAAAGGCCGCGGCCAGGTGGTGGACGTGGCGCTGTACGAGGCTGTTTTCAACTGCATGGAAAGCCTGTTGCCCGAGTACAGCGCTTTTGGCGCGGTGCGCCAGCCGGCCGGCTCGGCCCTGCCCGGCATCGCGCCCAGCAATGCCTACCGCTGCGCTGACGGCCAGGTGGTGATCGGCGGCAATGGCGACAGCATCTTCAAGCGCTTGATGCAGGCCATAGCCCGCGATGACCTGGCGTTAGACCCAGGCCTGGGCGACAACGCCCAGCGCGCCGGGCGGGTGCACGAGTTGGACGCCGCCATCACCGCCTGGACGGTGCAGCGCCCGGTTGCCGAGGTGGTGGCCAGCTTGCAGGCGGTGAGCGTGCCGGTGGGCCGCATCTACACCGTGGCCGACCTGGCGGCCGACCCGCACTATCTGGCGCGCGGCATGATCGAGCACCTCACCACGGCCGACGGCCTGCGGCTGGCGGTGCCCGGCATCGTGCCCAAGCTCAGTGCCACGCCGGGCGCCATCCGCAGCGCCGCGCCCACGCTGGGCCAGCACACGGCGCAGGTGCTGGACGCGCTGCGGCGCGGCGCAGGCAAGCGCGGGCCGGGACCAACCGGGTGAGCCTGTCTCGACACCTGGCCGGTCTGCGGGCGCGGTTTGACGGGCTGGCGCTGCGGCCACCGGCGGCGGCCGAGGCAGTGGCGGATAGCGCCGTGCGGCATGCCTTTCAACCCGGCCGCAAGGCGGCAAGCGCCGAAGCCGGCGGCATCGCCGGGATCTCCGACATCGCCGGCATCGCGAATGGCGCCGGCAGTGGCGAAACCCTTCTCACCTCGCCGATGGCATCGGCATCACTGCAAGCCTGGTGCTGGCAAGGCGCCGGCCCCGGCAACAGCGCGCTTTGGCAGCCCGGCGCACGGCCCCGGGTGGCGCAGCGCCTGGCGGTGGCCGCGCTGCGCGGGCCCGACGCGGTGGCCACCACCGCCTGGGCCAACGCCTTGGCGCGCCAGATCGACGGCAGCGCCCGGCTCGACGCGCTGCCCGGCACGGCCGCCCGGCTGGCGCTGCGCCTGGGCGTGAAAGCGCATGACGCGATGTGGTGGCGCGCCCGCCAAGCCGACGACCCGTGGGACGCCGGCTGGGCCATCAACACCCCGCCCGCGCTGCGCCACTGGAAGGCCCGCTTCATGCCGCGCCGCGCCACGCTGGTCCTGGCCGACCGCACTGAGGCCGCCGCCCTGCAAGCCTGCCTGGCCGCGCTGGTGCTGCGCAGCGACGACCTGCGCCACCCGGTGCGCTGGCTGTGGGTGGGCGGCGGGGACGACATCGCGCCGCTGCTGGGGCTGGCGGTGGCGCGGTTCCGGTTGGGGTAGCAGGCTGTCGGGCCTGGGTTGACGGGGCTGTGCGGGGTCAGATCGACGGCGCCACGTGAAAGCGCCCCGCATGATCGCCCCGCATGATCGCCCCGCACAATCGCCCCGCACAATCGCCCCAGACGGCTTCGGCTTGGGAGGGCGGGACCATGTCGAACCTTGCACGGCTGGTCCGCCTGAAAAACCTGTTTGACAGTGGCCGCTGCGTGTCGCGGCAACGCCTGCTGGCCGACCTGGGCATCTCGCCCGCTACCCTCAAACGCGACCTGGCCTACCTGCGCGACCGCATGAACGCGCCGGTGGTCTGGGACAAGGTGCTGCTGGGCTACCGGCTGGACGCGCAGCAAACGGTGGTGGGCATCCAGTACGAGCTGCCTGGCCTGTGGCTGAGCGCCGAAGAAATCCACGCCCTGCTGACGATGCAGCACCTGCTGGCCAACCTGGACGCCGGTGGCCTGCTGGGCCCGCACATCAACCCGCTGCTGGCGCGGCTGGCCAAACTGCTGGACGGCGGCGCGCCCAGCCAGGCCGAGCTGACGCGCCGCATCCGCGTGCAAACCGTGGGCGCACGCCCGGTGCAGGTGCCGCACTTCCAGGCCGTGGGCAGCGCCCTGCTGCGGCGCCAGCGCTTGCAGATCAGCTACCACGGCCGGGGCCGCAACTTGGTGCAGGCGCGCGAGGTATCGCCGCAGCGGCTGATCCACTACCGCGACAACTGGTATCTGGACGCCTGGTGCCATTGGCGCAACGCGCTGCGCAGCTTTGCCGTGGATGCGGTGCTGGCGGCCCAGGTGCTGGACCGGCCGGCCATCGACGTGGCCGAGACCGAGCTGGACGCGGTGCTGGGCGCGGGCTACGGCATTTTTGCCGGGCGTGAGGTGCAGTGGGCCCGGTTGCGGTTTTCCGCTCACCGTGCTCGCTGGGTGGCTGCCGAAACCTGGCACCCGGCGCAGCGTGGGGTGTTTGAGGACGATGGGCGCTATGTGCTGGCGCTGCCGTATGCCGACCCGCGTGAGCTGGTGATGGACATCCTGCGCCATGTGCCGGAGGTGGAGGTGCTGGGGCCGGCGGGGTTGCGGGGGTTGGTGCGAGAAAAGTTGATGGCGGGGCTGGCCGGGCTCACGCTGTGAGCCCGG
>JANLOP010000080.1:0-28810 GCA_031366635.1 Betaproteobacteria bacterium
CGCCAGCGTGCTGGGCTTTGCCCACACCGTGGGTGAGTTTGGCGTGGTGCTGATGATCGGCGGCAACATCCCGGGCCAGACCCGCGTGCTGTCGGTGGCCATTTACGAGCATGTGGAGGCGTTGGAATACGCCAGCGCGCACCGGCTGTCGGCCATGCTGGTGGGTTTTGCGCTGCTGGTGCTGGTGGCGCTGTACGCGGCAAACCGCCCGCCGCGCAGCGCGGCAGGGCCGGCGCGGTGATCGACGCCCGGCTGCGCCTGGCGCGCGGCGATTTTTTGCTCGATGTGGCGCTGCATTTGCCCGGGCGCGGCGTCACCGCATTGTTCGGCCCGTCGGGCTGCGGCAAGACCAGCGTGCTGCGCGCGCTGGCCGGGCTGGACCGGGCCGCCGGCCGGGTGGCGCTGGGCAGCGAGCTGTGGCAAGACGACGCCAGCGGCCAGTGGCTGCCCACGCACCGCCGGGCGCTGGGCTATGTGGTGCAAGAGTCAGCGCTGTTTCCGCATCTGGACGTGCGCGCCAACCTGGACTACGGCCGGCGCCGCAGCGGCGCAGCAAACCAGGCATTCGCGCTGGACGCGCTGGTCGATCTGCTGGGCATCGCCCCGCTGCTGGGCCGCCGGCCAGCCACACTGTCGGGCGGTGAGCGCCAGCGCGTGGCCATCGCCCGGGCGCTGGCGGGCTCACCGCGCCTGCTGCTGATGGACGAGCCGCTGGCCGCGCTGGATACCCAGCGCAAGGCCGAGATCCTGCCTTATCTTGAGCGCCTGCACCGCACGCTGGCGCTGCCGATCATCTACGTCACGCACGCGATGGACGAGGTGGCCCGGCTGGCCGACCACCTGGTGCTGCTGCAGGCCGGCCGGGTGCTGGCCGCCGGGCCGCTGGCTGAATTGCTGTCGCGCGCTGACCTGCCGCTGGCCCGGCAGGACGATGCCGGCGTGGTGATCGAGGCCCGGCTGGCCGAACATGATCGGGGTTATGGATTGTCGCGCATCGTGTTTGCCGGCGGCGCGCTGTGGGTGGGTGAATCGGCCGCCGCGCCGGGCGATGCGGTGCGCGCCCGGGTGCTGGCGCGTGATGTCAGCGTCACCCGGGCACGGCCCACCGAGACCAGCGTGTTGAACCTGCTGCCGGTGCGGCTGGACAGCCTGCAAACCGACCGCAGCACCGCGCTGCTGCGGCTGGTGGTGGTGGGGGCGGATGGGGCGGGCCAGCAGGATGCCGGCGCGGTGTGTTTGCTGGCCCGCATCACCCGGCGCAGTGCCGATGCGCTGGGCTTGCAGCCGGGCGATGCGCTGTTTGCCCAGATCAAGGGCGTGGCGTTGATGTGAAGGCCGGCGCTGCTGGCCGGGGGCGGCCGGCAGCGCGGCTGGCATGACACACCGGCGGTGCCGCTGGCCGCCGCAGCTCAGCGCGGCGCGAGCGCCGAATCAGGCCGCGTTCGCGGCATTGCCAGCAATGCCCTCGGCCAGCCGGGGCAGCAGTTGAACCGGCAGGTCATGGCCCATGCCGGGGATGATGTCGGCCACCGCGCCGTTGATCTTGGCCAGCAGATCATGCGCGGCGGCCACCGGCACCAGCGGATCAGCCTGGCCATGCACCACCCGGGTGGGGGCGCGGATGCGGCCCAGCAAGGCCGAGCGGTCACCGTCGGCGGCAACCGCCAGCAACTGGCGCACGGTGCCGTCGGGCCGCCAGCCGCGGCGCACCATAGCCTCCAGCCGCTGGCGCTGCTGCAGCGGGTCGGGCCGGTATTGCGGACTGCCGATCAGTTGCAGCACGTCCTCCAGCCGCGCCACCACATCGGCCAGCGCCGGGCTGCGCGCGCGCTTGAGCAGCGCCTGGCGCACAGCCAGGCGGGGCTGCGGCAAGTGGCGGGCGCCCGAGGTGGTCATGATCAGGGTCAGGCTCTTGACCCGATCCGGGTGCCGGGCCGCCAGGTGCTGGGCGATCATGCCGCCCATCGACACGCCGCAGACATGGGCGCGCTGCACACCCAGCGCGTCCAGCACGCCCAGCGCGTCGGCCGCCATGTCGGCCAGGGTGTAGGGCGAGTGCACCCGCAGCCGCAGCAGGTAGCGCAACGAGGCCCGCAGCACGCTGGGCACGCCCTGCGCCTCAAAGCCCTGGCTCAGGCCGGCATCGCGGTTGTCCAGCCGGATCACCCGAAAGCCGCGCGCCGCCAAGTCAGTCACCAGCGCCTCGGGCCAGCCCACCAGCGGCATGCCCAGGCCCATGATCAGCAGCAACGGGTCGCCGTTGGGCGGGCCCTGCACATCGATCTCGATTTGAAGCTGGTTGGCGGTGATTTTCATGGTGATTTGTTGGACGCTTCGGCGCCCTGTTCGATACCATCCCGGCCGCTGTTCAGGTGGGCGAGGCAACACGGCATGGCGGCGGCGTGATCAGCCACCAGCAACGCCACCAGGCTGATTGCTTGGCTCATCGCGCGGCCGCCAACGCGGCGCCGGCCTGGCGTTCGCGCAGCGCCAACCATTGGTCAACCAGCAGCGCACCGATCACCAGCGCGCCGCCGCGCAGTGCCGTGGGGCCCGGCGCCTCACCGGCGCCCAGCCAGGCCAACAGCACGCCAAAGATCACCTCCAGCAGGCCGATCAATGAGATCTCGGGCGCCGGCAGCACCTTGGTCAGCCCCACCACCAGCAGGCAGGGGATGGCGAGCTGCACCACGCCCAGCAGCGCCAGCAGCCCCAGATCATGCGGTGTGGCTGAAAATGGCAAGGACATCGGCAAGGTGACGGCGGCCGAGATCAGCGCGCCCAGCAGCACGGCGGGCAGCATGTCGGGCTCGGCCACGCCGGGCTCGCGGGCATGGCGGGCATGCAGGTATTGCAGCAGCGTCCAGTTGGTGGCGCCGGCCAACGGCACGCCGAGCGCCACCAGCGCGCCGGTCATCGCGCCGCCGCCGGCCGATGTGGCGTCCAGCGCCTGCTGGCCAAACATCCAGGCAATGCCGGTGCCCGCCACGCTGATGGCTGCCCAGGTGCGTGGCGGCAGCGCGTGGCCGAGAAAAAACCGCCAGAACAGCGCGGTGAGCAGCGGCGCGATGGCCATCGTGATCAGCACCGTGGCCACGCTGGTCAGCGTGATCGCCAGCATGAAATTGGTGTACATCACTGCCCAGCACAGCGCCGAGGCCCACAACGCCCAGCCGCCGCGCCGGATGTCGGCCCACAGCCGGGGGCCGCGCATCAGCAGCAGCGCGGTGGTCAATGCTGCGGCGTTGAAGGCGCTGCGCCAGAAGGTGACCTCAAAGCTGCGTGCGGCCTCCAGGTGGCGGGTGACGACGCCGGCAATGCTCCACAGCAAGGTGATCAGCACCATCAGCAGCACGGCGCGGGAGTGGGACGGGGGCAGACGCATCGGCAATGTCGGGGGTTGAATTGAAAAGGGCTGCAACGCAGCCCTGGCGATCAGTTGTCGCGGCTGGCCCGCTTCCGGTCATGCTCTTTCAAGTAGCGCTTGCGGATGCGGATCGACTTGGGCGTGATCTCCACCAACTCGTCGTCGGCGATAAATTCGACCGCGTATTCGAGTGACAGTTCGATCGGCGGCGTGATCTTGATCGCGTCCTCTTTGCCCGAGACGCGGAAGTTGGTGAGCTGCTTTTGCCGCACCGCGTTCACCACCAAATCGTTATCGCGGCTGTGGATGCCCACGATCATGCCCTCGTACACCGGGTCACCGGCCTTGACAAACATGCGGCCGCGGTCGTCCAGTTTGCCCAGCGCGTAGGTCACGATCTCACCGTCGTCCATGCTGATCAACACGCCCTGCTTGCGGCCCTCGATCTCACCTTTGTAAGCCTCGTAGCCGTCAAAGATGTTGCTGATCAGGCCGGTGCCGCGCGTCAGGTTCAAGAACTCGTTGGAAAACCCGATCAGGCCGCGCGCCGGGATGCGGTATTCCAGCCGCACCCGCCCTCTGCCGTCGGTTTCCATGTTGACCAGGTCGGCCTTGCGCATGCCCAGCGCCTGCATCACGCCGCCCTGGTGCTGGTCTTCCACGTCCACCGTCACCAGCTCCACCGGCTCATGGCGCTCACCGTCCACATCGTGGAACACCACGCGCGGCTTGCTGACGGCCAGCTCATAGCCCTCGCGGCGCATGTTTTCCAGCAGGATGGTCAGGTGCAGCTCACCCCGGCCCGAGACCTCAAAAATACCGTCTTCGTCGGTCTCCTTGACCTTCAACGCCACATTGCTTTGCAGCTCACGGTCGAGCCGATCACGCAGTTGGCGGCTGGTGACAAACTTGCCCTCGCGCCCGGCCAGCGGGCTGTTGTTGACGCAGAAGTTCATCGTCAGCGTGGGCTCATCGACCAGCAGCATCGGCAGGGGCACCGGGTTGTCGGCGTCGGTCAATGTCACGCCGATGCCGATGCCGTCGATACCGTTGATCAGCACGATGTCGCCCGGCCCGGCCTCGGTGACCTGCTGGCGCATCAGCCCCTCAAACTTCAGCACCTGGTTGACCCGGGCCTTGAACGGCACGCTGTCCGGGCCGCTGTACACCGCCACGTCCTGCATCGGGCGCAACGTGCCCTGGTTGATGCGGCCGATGCCGATACGGCCGACAAAGGTGGAGTAATCGAGTGAGCAGATCTGCAGTTGCAGCGGTGCGTCGGGTGATCCTTCGTGCGGCGGCACGTACTGCAGCACCGCATCGAACATCGGCGCCAAGTCGGTGCCCACCACATTGGCTTCCATCGTCGCCCAGCCGTTCAGGCCCGAGGCGTAGATCACCGGAAAGTCGAGCTGTTCCTCGGTGGCGCCGAGCTTGTCGAACAGATCAAAAGTGGCGTTGATGACGTAATCGCAGCGCGCGCCCGGGCGGTCTACCTTGTTCACCACGACGATGGGTTTGAGGCCCAGGGCCAGCGCTTTTTTGGTGACGAACCGGGTTTGCGGCATCGGGCCTTCCACTGCATCGACCAGCAGCAGCACCGAATCAACCATCGACAGAACCCGCTCCACCTCACCGCCAAAGTCGGCATGGCCGGGGGTATCGACGATGTTGATGTGGTTGTCCTTCCACTTCACTGCGCAGTTTTTGGCCAGGATGGTGATGCCGCGCTCACGCTCCAGGTCGTTGCTGTCCATCACCCGCTCGGCCACCTTTTCATTCTCGCGGAAGGTGCCGCTTTGGCGCAGCATTTGGTCCACCAGCGTGGTTTTGCCGTGGTCGACGTGCGCGATGATGGCGATGTTGCGGATCAGTTGGGTCATGGTGGGTCTTTGCAAAAAAACGAATCAGGCGGTGGCCAGCAGCGCGGCGGTTTGTGGGGCGGCTTGTGCGGCGGCTTGTGCGGCGGCTTGTGCGGCGGTTTGTGGGGCGGCTTGTGCGGCGGCTTGTGCAGTGACTGGTGCGGCGACGGGCGTTGCGGCCGGTATCGGGGCAAGCAAGGCCTGTACCTCGACCGGGCTGAGCAGGCGGTCGGCGATCAGCTCACCGGCCAGGATGTGGGCGCTGCCGAGAAACGCGCCGGGCTGCGGGCCGTATACCTTGATGGCCGGCGCGTCGGGCTGATCCACCCGGCGGCGCAGGCCGGTCAAGAAGCGGCCGGCCTCTGCCTCGTCGAGCGCCAGGCGGGGCCAATCGGCCAGCAGGGCATCGGCGGGTTGCAGCAGGGCCAGGCGGCTGGGCTCGTCCATCGCCGCCAACTCGGCCAGGGTCACCGCGCCGGCCAGGCGCAAAGGGCCGCAGGCAGTACGGCGCAGGCCCGCCAGATGGGCACCGCAGCCCAGCGCCTCGCCGATGTCCTCGGCCAGCGTGCGGATGTAAGTGCCTTTGCTGCAGCGCACGTCGATCACCAGCCGGGCATCGTGCCAGTCGATGATGTCGATGGCATGAACCGTCACCGGGCGTGCCGCGCGCTCAACCTCCAGCCCGGCGCGGGCGTATTCGTACAGCGCCTTGCCGTCTTTCTTGAGGGCCGAATGCATCGGCGGCACCTGGTTGATTGGCCCAGTAAACCGGCCCATCACTTCAGCCAGCATCGGGCGGTCAATGCTCACCGGCCGGTCTTGCAGCACCTCGCCCTCCAGATCACCGGTGCTGGTGCGCTGGCCGAGTTGCAGCGTGGCGCGGTAGGCCTTGTCGGCGTCCAGGCTGATCTGGCTGAACTTGGTGGCCGCGCCAAAACACAGCGGCAGCAGCCCCGTGGCAAGTGGATCCAGCGTGCCGGTGTGGCCGGCTTTCTCGGCGCGCAGCAGCCCTTTGGCTTTCTGCAAGGCGTCATTGCTCGTCCAGCCCAGCGGCTTGTCGAGCAAGAGCAGCCCGTGCACTGCACGCCGAGGCGGGCGCGCGGCCGAGCTGGGCGCGGCAGGCTTCTTCATCCTTCATCGCCAGGCCGCAGGCCAGCGTCATCATTCATCGGCGCAACAAAGTCGTCCTTGGCGCGGGTCGAATTGGCTTCGCGGATCAGCGCGCTCAACTCGGCGGCATGCTCGGTGGTGCGGTCAAACTGGAAGTGCAGCGTTGGCACGGTGTGGATTTGCAAGCGCTTGAACAAGCCGTTGCGCAAAAAACCCGCCGCCTCGGTCAAGCCCGCCTCGCACTGCGCGTTGTCACCCACCAGCACCGAGAAATAGACCTTGGCATGGGCGTAGTCGGGTGTCACCTGCACGCTGTTGACTGTGACCATGCCGATGCGCGGGTCTTTCAGCTCACGGATCAGCTCACCCAGATCACGCTGGATCTGGTCGGCAACACGCACGCCGCGGTGGGGGATGGCTCGTTTGTGGCGCATGGGTTTCTCGGTTGTGGCCGGCCCTCAAAAACCAAACCCCGCCTTCTTTTGGAAGGCGGGGTTTGCAGTGAGAAGCAACGCCGCCTTACAAGGTTCGGGCGACTTCCTTGACCTCAAAGAACTCCAGCGCGTCGCCCTCGGCGATGTCGTTGTAGTTCTTCAACTTGATGCCGCACTCAAAGCCTTCGACCACTTCACGCACATCGTCTTTCATGCGCTTGAGTGAATCGAGCTCACCGGTGTAGATCACCACGTTGTTGCGCAGCAGGCGGAAGCGCGCATTGCGCCGCACCACACCGGCCGTGACCATGCAACCGGCCACGGTGCCGATCTTGCTGGCCACGAACACGGTGCGGATCTCGGCGCTGCCGATGACTTCCTCTTTCTGCTCGGGCGCCAGCATGCCGGTCATGGCCGCCTTCACCTCGTCTACCGCGTCGTAGATGATGTTGTAGTAGCGCAGATCGACGCCGTTGTTCTCGGCCAGCTTGCGCGCACCGGCATCGGCCCGCACGTTGAAGCCGATGATCACCGCCTTGGACGCAATCGCCAGGTTGACATCGCTCTCGCTGATGCCGCCCACCGCGCCGTGCACCACCTGCACCTTGACCTCGGCCGTGCTGAGCTTGACCAGCGACTGGGCCAGCGCTTCTTGCGAGCCCTGCACATCGGCCTTGATGATCAGCGCCAGGGTCTGGGCCTGGCCCTCGCCCATCGTGTCGAAGATGTTGTCGAGCTTGGCAGCCTGGCGGCGGTTCAGTGTGACCTCGCGGTACTTGCCTTGGCGGAAGGTGGCGATCTCACGCGCCCGACGCTCATCAGACAGCACCATGAACTCATCACCGGCCTGCGGCACTTCCGTCAGGCCCTGGATCTCCACAGGGATCGACGGGCCGGCCTCGTGGACTGCCTTGCCGTCTTCGTCCAGCATCGCCCGCACCCGGCCGAAACTGCTGCCTGCCAGCACCACGTCACCGCGCTTGAGTGTGCCGCTCTGCACCAGCACAGTGGCCACCGGGCCACGGCCTTTGTCGAGCCGGGCTTCGATCACCAGGCCCTTGGCCATCGAGGCGATGGGCGCCTTCAACTCCAGCACCTCGGCCTGCAGTAGCACCTGCTCCAGCAGCGCATCGATGCCCTCGCCGGTTTTGGCCGAGACCGGCACAAACGGCGTCTCGCCGCCAAAGTCTTCAGGCACCACGGCCTCGGCCACCAACTCGCCCTTCAAGCGCTCGAGGTTGGCACCGGGCTTGTCGATCTTGTTCATCGCCACCACCATCGGCACCTTGGCCGCCTTGGCGTGGGCGATGGCCTCTTTGGTCTGCGGCATCACGCCGTCGTCGGCCGCCACCACCAAAATCACCAGGTCGGTGGCGGTGGCGCCCCGGGCGCGCATCGCGGTAAACGCCGCGTGGCCAGGGGTGTCGAGAAAGGTGATCATGCCGCGCGGCGTCTCAACGTGGTAGGCGCCGATGTGCTGGGTGATGCCACCGGCCTCACCCGCTGCAACGCGGGTGCGGCGGATGTAGTCGAGCAACGAGGTCTTGCCGTGGTCTACGTGGCCCATGATGGTGACCACCGGCGCGCGGGGCAGCAATTCGCCCTCGGCCGCCACATGTTCTTCTTCGAGGAAGGCATCCGGGTCGTCCAGCTTGGCCGCGAAGGCTTTGTGGCCCATTTCCTCGACCAGGATCATCGCCGTCTCTTGGTCAAGCTGCTGGTTGATGGTGACCATCTGGCCCAGCTTCATCAGTTGCTTGATCACCTCGGCGGCCTTGACCGACATCTTGTGCGCCAGATCGGCCACGCTGATGGTCTCAGGCACGTGCACCTCCTGGATCACCTGCTCGGTGGGGGCCTGGAAGTTGCTGACGCTGCCCTGATCCCGCTCGCCCCGGCGCCCGCCACGCGGCGCACGCCAGCCGGGCCGGTTGGCGCCACCGCCATCGCTGCGGCCCTTGCCGGCCAGCGCGCGCTTCTTGGCGGCGTCGTCGGCCCAACTGGACGACAGCTTCTCGCTCTTGACGGATTTTTTGTCGCCCGGCTTGGCGGCAGTGGCGGTGGTGCCCGGCGCGCCCGGCACGGCCTTGGGTTTGTGGATGGTGCCGGAGATACCCTCTTTGCCCGCCACCGGCTTGGCCGGCTCTTCGGGCTTTTTGGCGACCATCATCGCCTTCTTGGGCGCGCTCATCATCGCCCGGATGGCAGCGGCCTCGTCCTCGGCGGCCTTGCGGCGCTTGGCTACCGCCGCCAGTGCCAGCTTCTCGGCGGCCTCGGCGTCACCCGCCTTGACGATGCGGATGCCGGATTTGGGCGGCTCGACGGCCGGCGTGGCGGCTGCGGCGGCTGGCGCTGCAACGGCAGGCGCCGCCACCACCACCGGCGGCACGGCCGCTGCGGCGGCGTGTTTGGCGCCTGATTTGGCGGCTGATCGGCCCACCGGGCTGGCGGCTTTCTCGATGGCGGCGGCGGCTGCGGCCTTGGCCGCCGCCTCTGCGGCTTCTAGCGCGGCAGCGGCCTCGGCTGTGGCGCGCGCGTCGGCGGCGGCCTTGGCGGCGGCTTCAGCGGCGTCGCGCTCGGCCTGCTCACGCTCGGCGCGGGCCCGGGCCAGCTCGGCCAGTTCGTCTTCCTGGCGGCGCAGTTGTTCGGCCTGGGCGTTGGCTTCGTCCTCGCGGCGCTGCAAGTCAGCGTCGGCTGCGGCCGATGCATTGACCTCCTCCATCCCCGCCACCCCCGTCGGCGCGTCATCGCGCTTGACGAAGGTGCGCTTCTTGCGCACTTCCACCTGGATGGTGCGGGCCTTGCCCGACGCATCGGCCTGCTTGATCTCGCTGGTGCTTTTGCGTACCAGCGTGATCTTCTTGCGGTCGGTACTGCCGGTGCCATGCGCGTTGCGCAGGAATTCGAGCAGGCGCTCTTTGTCCGTCTCGGTCAGCGCATCGTCAGGCGAGCGCTTCGCGACACCGGCAGACATGAGCTGCTCAAGCAGCGTCCCGGCAGGGCGGTTGAGCTCGGCTGCGAACTGGGCGACGGTCGTCACGGCCATGGGTGGATTTCCTTGCGAAACTTCAATGCGGTGCTAAAAACAAAATAGCGCGGTGCTGGGCAGTTGCTGTGTCGGCATCAAGCCGTGAACCAGTGCTCGCGCGCCTTCATGATCAATGTTTTGGCGGCTTCTTCGCCGATGGCGGTCATCTCGATCAACTCGTCCACCGCCAGATCGGCCAGGTCGTCGCGGCTGTGCACACCGCCGTCGGCCAGCTTGCCGATCAACTCCAGCGTCAGGCCCTGGCCTTCAAACTCCAGGTCGCGCAGGTCTTGCGAGACCTGCTCAACGCTTTCTTCGTGGGCGATTTCCATCGTCAGCAGCGCGTCCTTGGCGCGGTTGCGCAATTCGGTGATGGTGTCTTCGTCAAACGACTCCATCTCCAGCAACTCTTGCAACGGCACATAGGCCAGTTCTTCAAGACTGGTAAAGCCTTCGGCGATCAGGATGTCGGCCACTTCCACATCGACATCCAGCTTCTCGACAAACAGCTTGCGGCTGCTGTCGCTCTCAATCGTCTGCTTGGCGTGTGATTCTTCAGCCGACATGATGTTGATGCGCCAGCCGGTCATCTCAGAGGCCAGGCGCACGTTCTGGCCGCCGCGGCCGATGGCGATGGCCAGGTTTTCTTCGTCCACCACGACGTCCATCGCGTGCTTTTCTTCGTCCACCACGATGGACTGCACATTGGCCGGCGCCAGCGCGCCAATCACAAACTGCGCCGGATCCTCCGACCACAGCACGATATCGACCCGCTCACCGGCCAACTCATTGGTCACGCCGTTGACCCGCGAGCCGCGCACGCCGACACAGGTGCCGATCGGATCCACCCGTTTGTCATGCGACACCACGGCGATCTTGGCGCGGCTGCCGGCATCGCGGGCGCAACTCTTGATCTCCAGCAGGCCTTGTTCCATCTCGGGCACTTCTTGCGCAAACAGCTCCATCATGAAGCCCGGCGCCGAGCGCGACAGCATGATTTGCGGGCCGCGCGCCACGGTGTCGATGCCGGCGATGAAAGCCCGCACCCGGTCGCCGATGCGCAGGTTTTCTTTCGGGATCATCTCGCTGCGCTTCAGGCGCCCTTCAACCCGGCCGCTCTCGACGATGATGTCGCCCTTGTCCAGCCGCTTGACGGTGCCGACAAACACCTTATCGCCACGCGACAAAAAGTCGTTCAGCAGCGTCTCGCGCTCGGCATCGCGGATTTTTTGCAGGATCACCTGCTTGGCAGCCATCGCGCCGATGCGGCCGATCGGCACCGACGCCACCGGCTCTTCGATGAAGTCACCGACTTCGATCTCGGCGATGCGGTCCAGCGCATCCGACAGCATCTCTTCGCCGTCCGGGTTTTGCAGGCCGGCCTCGTCGGGCACCACCAGCCAGCGGCGGAAGGTTTCGTAATCGCCGGTGTCGCGGTCCACCGCGACGCGGATCTCCACCTCGCCGCCGTGCAGCTTTTTGGTGGCCTGGGCCAGCGCCGACTCGACCGCACCAAAAACGACATCGCGGTCCACGCTTTTCTCGCGCGAGATGGCATCGACCAGCATCAACATTTCGCGGTTCATCAGTCCTGACCTCCGTCAACTTTTTGTGCTTCAAGCGCCAGCTCAGGGCCGGTCTGCCTATCCAACCCGGAACCCGGCACTCGGCGGCCCTTGAAATCCACCACCGGCACCAGGCGTGCCTCGCGCACCTCGTCCAGCAGAAAATCCAATGTCTGCACTGCGCCGGTGTCGTCCGCCGCATCGGCCTTGGCAGCCCGCTTCTGCGCTGTCTTCGACACTGACTTGTGCATCGGCAACACCAGCCGCCAGGCCAGATCGCCCGCACCGGCAGCCAACTCACCGCGCCATTTGCGCCGGTTTTGAAATGGCTCACACAGCGTGACTTCAACATCAAAACCGATAAAACGCTGCCAGTCGGCCGGCTTTTTCAAAGGCCGGTCCAGCCCGGGCGACGACACTTCGAGCCGGCCGTAGTCCACCGCCTCCACCTCCAGCAAGAATTGCAACTGGCGGGTGACGATCTCGCAATCCTCGACCACCACGGCCTCACCCGGGCCGGTGCCGTAGACTTGGCCCGGCAGCCGGTCAATCGTCACGCGCAGCAAACCACCCGCAGCCCGCTCGACGTCTACCAACTCATAGCCCAACCCAGTGACGGTGCGCTCCAGCGCTTGCTGCCAACTCATGCTGCCCGACGTGCCCTTTGTTCGGTCTGACTTTGTTTGACTTCAAAAGCGTTCAAGCAAAAAAAATGGGCTGGAATATCCGCCCAACTTTTTGCTTTTCAGCGAAAGACGGGATTGTAGCCTGAGGGGGCAACCCCGGCAATACGCTGGGCGGTCTCGTCGGCCGTGCGTGCGAGAATCGAAGGCTGTCCAGACATAGCCATCCTTCACCCACGCACTTCACCCAAGCACAGGACTTCCAGCCATGGGTTTTCTCGCCGGCAAGCGTTTGTTGATCACGGGCGTGTTGAACAACCGGTCGATTGCCTACGGCATCGCCCGGGCCTGCCACCGCGAGGGCGCCGAGCTGGCCTTCAGCTACCAGGGTGAGCGCTTTAAAGACCGCATCACTGGATTTGCCGGCGAATTCGACTCAAAACTGGTTTTTGACTGCGATGTGGCTGACGACGCCCAGATCGCCGCGTTGTTTGCTGGCCTCGGTGCGCACTGGGACCAGTTTGACGGCTTTGTGCACGCCATCGCCTTCCCGCCGCGCGACGCGATTGCCGGGGAATTTTGGGATGGCTTGACGCGCGAAAACTTCCGCGTCGCGCACGACATCTCGGCCTACAGCTTTCCGGCGCTGGCCAAAGCCGCCCTGCCCCGGCTGCGCCCGGGCGCTGCGCTGCTGACATTGAGCTACCTGGGCGCCGTGCGCTACGTGCCCAACTACAACACGATGGGCCTGGCCAAGGCGTCGCTGGAGGCCAGCGTGCGCTTTCTGGCGCAAAGCCTGGGTGCGAAGGGCGTGCGGGTGAACGCCATTTCGGCCGGCCCGATCAAGACGCTGGCGGCCTCAGGCATCAAGGATTTTGGCAAGCTGCTGAGCGAGTTTGCCGCCGCCACGCCGATCCGCCGCACCATCACCATCGACGATGTCGGCAATGCGGCAGCGTTTTTGCTGTCGGATCTGGCGGGCGGGGTGAGCGCCGAGATTTTGTATGTGGACGGCGGGTTCAGCCAGGTGGCGATGGCCGACACAAGCGCCTGATCCTGGGTCGTTTCACGAGACCGCATTCGGCCGCGAACCGTTTTTTGCCCAGTGAACGCCGCAGAACCAGCGCCGCCGGGCCGCTGGGTTGATGCACCGCAGGCGCTTCGGGGGGCTTAATTCCGCACGCAATCGACGTAGTAGCGGCCCTCAGCGCCGCCTTCGTCGGCCACCAAACCGTGCACATCGGTGGCAAAACCCGGGAAGCCGGCATTGAACTCGCGGGTGAACTTGAGGTACTGCACGATCTTGCGGTTGAAGCGCTCACCCGGGATCAACAGCGGAATACCGGGTGGGTAAGGCGTCAACAGCGCGGTGGTGATGCGGCCTTCGAGCTTGTCGATGTCCACCCGCTCGGTCTCGCGCCGGGCGATGTGGGCGAACGCATCGCTGGGTTTCATCGCCGGTTGCAGGTCCGACAAATACATGTCGGTGGTTAGCCGGGCGATGTCGCCTTTGGCATAAGCCGCGTGCATGGTCAGGCACAAATCCTTCAGCCCCATCTTTTCGTAGCGCGGGTGGGCCTGGCAGAACTCCGGCAGGATGCGCCACATCGGTGCATTGCGGTCGTAATCGTCTTTGAACTGTTGCAGCGCGGTGAGCAGCGTGTTCCAGCGGCCTTTGGTGATGCCGATGGTGAACAGGATGAAAAACGAGTACAGCCCGGTTTTCTCCACCACCACGCCATGCTCGGCCAAAAATTTGGTGACGATGCCGGCCGGGATGCCGGTCTTGGCAAATTTGCCCGACATGTCCATGCCGGGCGTGATGATGGTGCACTTGATCGGGTCGAGCAGGTTGAAGCCCGGTGCCAGATCGCCAAAGCCGTGCCATTTGTCTTTGGCTTTGAGCGTCCAGCCCTCAGCCCGGCCAATGCCTTCTTCTACCAACTTGTCAGGTCCCCAGACCTTGAACCACCAGTCTTTGCCAAATTCCTTGTCCACCTTGCGCATCGCCCGGCGGAACTCCAACGCCTCTTTGATGCTTTCTTCGACCAGCGCCGTGCCGCCGGGCGGCTCCATCATCGCCGCCGCCACATCGCAACTGGCGATGATGGCGTACTGCGGTGACGTGCTGCTGTGCATCAGATAAGCCTCGTTGAACAGGTGTTTGTCCAGATGCACGGTTTGTGAATCCTGCACCAGCACCTGCGACGCCTGGCTCAAGCCGGCCAGCAGTTTGTGCGTCGATTGGGTGGCGTAAACCATCGCCTGCTTCGGCCGGGGCCGACTCTTGCCCATCGCGTGGAAGCTGCCGTAAAACTTGTGGAAGGCGGCATGCGGCAACCAAGCTTCGTCAAAGTGCAGGTTGTCGATGTAGCCATCGACCATGCCCTTGATCACCTCGGTGTTGTACAGCACCCCGTCGTAGGTGCTCTGGGTCAGCGTCATGATGCGCGGGCGCACGGTTTTTGGGTCCACGCCGGCCAGCAACGGGTTGTTGGCGATCTTGCGCTCAATCGCCTCGCGGCTGAACTCACTTTGTGGGATCGGGCCGATGATGCCGTACTGGTTGCGGGTGGGCGTCATGAACACCGGCACCGCACCGGTCATGATGATCGAGTGCAGGATGCTTTTGTGGCAATTGCGGTCTACCACCACCACATCGCCCGGCGCCACGGTGTGGTGCCAGACCATCTTGTTGCTGGTGCTGGTGCCGTTGGTGACAAAAAAGCAATGGTCGGCATTGAAGATGCGTGCCGCGTTTTTCTCGCTGGCCGCCACCGGGCCGGTGTGGTCAAGCAACTGGCCCAGCTCGTCCACCGCGTTGCACACGTCCGCACGCAACATGTTCTCGCCAAAAAACTGGTGAAACATCTGGCCCACCGGGCTTTTCAAAAAGGCCACCCCCCCCGAGTGGCCCGGGCAGTGCCAGGAGTACGAGCCGTCGTGGGCGTAATCGACCAGCGCCTTGAAAAAGGGTGGTGCCACGCCGTCGAGATAGCTTTTAGCCTCGCGGATGATGTGCCGAGCGACAAACTCGGGCGTGTCCTCGAACATGTGGATAAACCCATGCAATTCGCGCAGGATGTCGTTGGGCAGGTGCTGGCTGGTGCGCGTCTCACCGTACAAATAGATCGGGATGTCGCTGTTTTTGAAGCGGATCTCCTCGATGAACTTGCGCAGGTTCAGCACCGCCGGGTCGAGCTCGGGGCCGGGAGTGAACTCTTCATCGTCAATCGACAAAATAAAGGCGCTGGCCCGGCTTTGCTGCTGGGCAAACTGGCTCAAATCACCGTAGCTGGTGACGCCCAGCACCTCGAAGCCCTCTTTCTCGATGGCCTGGGCCAGCGCCCGGATGCCCAGGCCCGAGGTGTTCTCCGAGCGGTAATCCTCGTCGATGATGACGATGGGGAAGCGGAAATGCTGCATCAAAACCTCCTGGCGGGCGGGCCGGAAAACAGGGCCTGTCAGCGGGCCAGCGTGGGCTCAAAAACACGGACGCGCCGCGAGCGAAGGGGCGAAGTGTAGAGGCGTATGCGAGTGCGGCCGATGACCGCCCGTGCCGGGTGACTACACTGAACAACAGCAACCGGCCTGGCCCGGCGCAAGGAGTTGATGATGGACTGGACTGCCTCCACCGTTTGGTGGCTGGCCGCTGCCGGCCTGGTGGCTGCGGAGCTGGCCAGCGGCACCTTTTACCTGCTGATGTTGGCGCTGGGGGCTGCCGCCGCCGCGCTGGCCAGCATGGCCGGGCTGGGCTTGAGTGCTCAGTTGATGGCCGCCGCGCTGGTGGGCGGTGGCGCGGTGGCGTTTTGGCATCTGCGGCGCGTCCGCCAGCCCGCCCCCGCCGCCGCCAGCGCCAACCGGGATGTCAACCTGGACATCGGTGGCCTGGTCCAGGTGCCGCACTGGCGCGCCGACGGCTCGGCCCGCGTGCACTACCGGGGTGCGGGCTGGGATGTGCGCTTTGCCGGCAGCGGCGCGCCCGCTGCCGGTGAGTTTGTGATCCGCTCGGTCGAAGGCAGTTGTTTGCTGCTCGACCGCATTTGATTTTTCTCCACCTGCCTTCGAGAGACCGCCCTCATGGAATACATCGCCCTGCTCGTGCTCGTGGTGGCCGTCATCTTTGTGGTGCGATCGATCAAGGTGGTGCCGCAGCAAAACGCCTGGGTGGTTGAGCGGCTGGGCAAGTACCACGCCACGCTGACGCCCGGGCTCAACATCCTGGTGCCGTTTGTCGACCGGCTGGCCTACAAGCATTCGCTCAAAGAAATCCCGCTCGACGTGCCCAGCCAGGTCTGCATCACCAAGGACAACACCCAACTCACGGTGGACGGCATCCTGTACTTTCAGGTGACGGACGCGATGCGCGCCAGCTACGGCTCGTCCAATTACATCGTGGCCATCACCCAACTGGCGCAGACCACCTTGCGCAGCGTGATCGGCCGCATGGAGCTGGACAAAACCTTTGAAGAGCGGGCCCAGATCAACACCTCGGTGGTGTTGTCGCTGGACGAGGCGGCGCTGAACTGGGGCGTCAAGGTGCTGCGCTACGAGATCAAGGATTTGACGCCGCCGGCTGAAATTTTGCGCAGCATGCAGGCCCAGATCACCGCCGAGCGCGAGAAGCGCGCGCTGATCGCCGCCAGCGAGGGCCGGCGCCAGGAGCAGATCAACATCGCCACCGGCGCCCGTGAGGCCTCGATTGCGCGCAGCGAGGGCGAGAAGCAAGCCGAGATCAACAAGGCGCAAGGCGAGGCGGCGGCGATCACGGCAGTGGCCACCGCCACCGCCGACGCCATCCGGCAAATTGCGGCGGCCATCGGCCAGCCGGGCGGTGAGCAGGCGGTGCAACTCAAGGTGGCCGAGCGCGCCATCGACGCTTACCAGGCGCTGGCCAAGACCAACAACACGATGATCGTGCCGGGCAATATGACCGAAGTGGCCGGGTTGATTGCCACCGCGATGGCGGTGATGAAAACCGGCGCGGCGCCTGCCCCGGGGGCGTTGCCGGTGCGCGGCCATGTCTGATCGTCAAGCACTCAATCTGTTGGGCGGGCCCTTGCAGCCCTGCTCGTACGACCCGCTGACCGGCTGGTTTCGGGACGGTTGCTGCCACACCGATGCGCACGATGCCGGCAGCCACGTGGTCTGCGCGCGCATGACGATGGCGTTTTTGAACTTCCAGTTCGAGCGCGGCAACGACCTGATCACGCCCCGGCCCGGGATGCGTTTCAAGGGGCTGAAACCCGGCGACCGCTGGTGCGTTTGCGCGCTGCGCTGGCGTGAGGCTTACCTGGATGGCTGCGCCCCGCCCGTGGTGCTGGAATGCACCAACGCCCGGGCCACTGACTTTGTGCCGCTGGACTGGCTGCAAAGCAGCGCACTGAACACGGTGGGCTAGAATTCTGCGCTGGCCCTGGAGAGGTGGATGAGCGGTTTAAGTCGCACGCCTGGAAAGCGTGTGGGGGTTAACAGCCCCCCTCGGGTTCGAATCCCGATCTCTCCGCCAGGACCGCCGCGTCGCGCGCCAGCCGCCGGCCAAAAACGCCCCGCTGGACGGGGCGTTGTGGTGTCAGCCGACAACGTCAGGCCACCACGTCATGCCACCACGTCAGGCCACAACGTCAGGCCACCACGTTGCGCGGTGACGCTGCCCGCGCCAGCCGGGCCTGGTCATACAGCGCCAGATAGTCCCGTGCCGGGCCGGACCACGACAAATCCTGGGTCATGCCGCGCTGCATCACCGCCTGCCACGCGGCGGCATCGGCTTTGAGGCTCAGGGCGCGTCGCACGCAGGCCTCAAATGCGGCGGGCGTGGCGGCGTCGAACAACAAACCGGTCTGGGCCGCCGCACCAGAACCAGTACCAGCACCAGCCCCCGTGCCGGGGCCGGCATCGATCACCGTGTCGGCCAGCCCACCCACCCGCCGCACCACCGGCAGCGTGCCGTAGCGCAGGCCGTACAACTGGGTCAGGCCGCAGGGCTCGAAGCGCGACGGCACGGCGATCACGTCGGCGCCGGCAATCAACTGGTGGGCGCGCGTCTCGTCATAGCCGATGTGCACCGCCACCCGGCCCGGGTGGGCCTGCTCGGCCATGCGGAAAGCCGCCTCCAGCACCGGCTCACCGGTGCCTTGCACCGCAAATTGCACGCCGGCACGCACCAGCGCAGGCAAGGCCGCCAGCACCAGATCGAGCCCTTTTTGCGCGGTGAGCCGGCTGACGACGCTGAGAACCAAGGCTTTTTCATCCGGCGCCAGGCCCATCATTTTTTGCAAGGCCTGCCGGCAGACGCGCTTGCCGGCCAGGCGATCAGCGTCGTAGCGGGCGGCGATGGCCGGGTCGTCGGCCGGGCTCCACACCGCCCCGTCGATGCCGTTCAGGATGCCGCTGACATCCGCCGCGCGGCCCCGGATCACGCCGTCCAGGCCGCAGCCAAACTCATGCGTGGCGATCTCGACCGCGTAGGTCGGGCTGACCGTGGTCACCTTGTCGGCAAATTTGAGGCCGGCCTTCATGAACGACAACTGGCCGTGAAACTCGATGCCCGCCGCTGACATGAAGCGGGCGTTCAAGCCCAAGAGCGCCCAATCGTGGTGCGCAAACAAGCCCTGAAACGCCAGGTTGTGCACCGTGAACACCGATGCCGCCGCCGTGGGCCGGTGGTCGGCCATGTAGGCGCAGGCCATCGCCGCATGCCAGTCGTGCGCATGCACGATGTCGGGCACCCAGGCCGGGTCGGCGTCGTCGGCGGCCAGGTGCGCCGCCACCCAGCCCAGCAGCGCAAAGCGTTGCAGGTTGTCGGGCCACTCGATGCCGTCGCTGGCCTGGTAGGGGCTGCCGCCGCGCCGGTACAGGTGGGGCGCGTCGATGACGTACACCGGCAGGTGGCTGCCGGGCATGCGGGCCAACAGCAGCCGCACCCGCAGCGCGCCAAAGCAGGCGCCAATGTCGATCACCGTGCGCGCCGATTGCACGGCGTCCAGGATGGCCGGCAGGCCGGGCAGCAGCAGCCGCACATCGGCGCCGGCCTCGGCCAGCGCCGGTGGCAGCGCGGCCACCACATCGGCCAGGCCACCGGTCTTGACCAGCGGGTAGACCTCGGCGGCCACATGAAGCACTTTCATCGCAGCACTTTCATGGCAGCTTTCATCTCGGCACTTTTATGCGCTGGACGCTGGCAACAGCCGGCACGGGCGGGCGGCAGGGGCTGCGGGTGCGCAGTCGGGCAGGCAGCACCGCTTAACTCGTCAGCGCCAGCAGCATGTTGCGGGTGACCAGCGTCACACCCTTCTCGCTGCGGTGAAAGCGCCGTGCGTCTTCGGCCGCGTCCTCACCGACCACCATGCCGTCGGGGATGGTGCAGCCGCGGTCCACGACCACTTTGGTCAGCCGCACGCCCCGGCCCACCACCACCTCGGGCAGCAGCACGCTCCAGTTCACCGCGCTGTGCGAGTGCACCCGCACGCTGGAGAACAGCACCGAGCGGAACACGCTGCCCGAGACGATGCAGCCGCCCGAAACCATCGATTCGACCGCCAGGCCGCGTCGGTCGGGCTGGTTGTGCACAAACTTGGCGGGTGGCAACTGCGCCTGGTAGGTCCAGATCGGCCAGCGGGTGTCGTAAAGGTTCAATTCGGGGTCGGTGGCGGTCAGGTCGATGTTGGCGTCCCAGTAGGCGTCGATGGTGCCCACGTCGCGCCAATAGGGCTGCAAGCCGGGCTTGCTGCGCACGCAGCTCATTTCAAACGGATGGGCCACCGCCTGGCCGTTGCGCACCGTCGCCGGAATGATGTCCTTGCCAAAATCGTGGGTCGAGTTGGGGTCGGCCAGATCACGCTCCAGCTCTTGGTACAGATAGCGCGCGTTGAAAATGTAGATGCCCATGCTGGCCAGGCAACGCTCGGGCTTACCGGGCATGGCGGGGGGGTCGGCGGGTTTTTCAACAAACTCGACGATGCGGCGCGTCTCGTCGATGGCCATCACGCCAAAGGCGCTGGCCTCGGCACGGCTCACCTCAATGCAGCCCACGGTGCATTCACGGCCGTGCTTGACATGGTCGGCCAGCATCAGCGCGTAATTCATCTTGTAGATGTGGTCACCGGCCAGCACCACGATGTAGTCGGCGCCGTAGGCCGCCAGGATGTCCTGGTTCTGGTAGACCGCATCCGCGGTGCCGCGATACCAACTGTCTTCGTCCACCCGCTGCTGGGCTGGCAGCAGATCGACAAACTCGTTCATCTCACTTTTCAGAAAAGCCCAGCCGCGCTGTATGTGGCGCAGCAGGCTGTGGCTTTTGTACTGGGTGATGACGCCGATGCGCCGGATGCCGGAATTCAGGCAGTTGGACAGGGCGAAATCGACGATGCGGAACTTGCCGCCAAAGTAGACCGCCGGTTTGGCGCGGCGGTCGGTCAAATCCTTCAGCCGGCTGCCCCGGCCACCGGCCAGCACCAGCGCCACGGCGCGTTTGGGCAAGTCAAAACTGGACGCGAGTTCACTGTTGGGCATGGTGTGCTTGTCTCCGCCGGCCACCGTCTTGTTGGCCGCACCGCTTGCGATCAACAACGTGGTTTCAGCCCGCATGGTGCCACGGTTGGCAGCGGTTTCAGTCGGGGCAAGGCATGAATAATGCTGTCGAACCTGAAACCCACCGCAGCGTGGTCACCCGCCCGGCCGAGCCGCCCTGCCCCACTGCCCACTGGACGACCCCATGAGCACTTTGCTGTCATCCGCAACCATCGCCGCAGCCGCCGCTGTTACCGCATCCTCAGCCTCATCCGCACCCACCCCGCCCGACCCGCTGGCTGCCCGCGTCGAGCGCCACCTGCTGCACACCGTGGGCGTGATGCCGGGCGACGCCGGGCCGGTGGACCTGATGAGCGCGGTGGCCCAGGCCGCGCGCGCCGAGCTGTCACGCCGCTGGGTGGCCGGCGACGGCGCCGACCGCAGCGCCAAAGCGCGCCGGGTGTATTACCTGTCGATGGAGTTCTTGATCGGCCGCAGCCTGGGCAATGCACTGGCCGCACTCGGCCTGGACAGCGCGGCCGCCGGCAGCCTGGGCCGCCATGCCCGCACGCTGGAAGACATCCGCGCCCATGAGCCCGACGCCGCGCTGGGCAATGGCGGCCTGGGCCGGCTGGCGGCTTGTTTTCTCGACTCGATGGCCAGCGTGGGCCTGCCCAGCTACGGCTACGGCATCCGCTACGAATTTGGCATGTTTGCCCAGACCATCCAGGACGGCCGCCAGATCGAGCACCCCGACCCGTGGCTGGAAGACGGCACGCCGTGGGAGTTTCCGCGCCAGGGCGTGCACTATCCGGTGCGCTTTGGCGGCTGGGTGGAGCGCGCTGCGCTGGCGGACGCGCCACCCGTCTGGCGCCATGCCGGTGAGGTGAACGCCAAGGCTTATGACCATGTGATCCCCGGCCACGGCACCGAGCGCGTCAGCACGCTGCGGCTGTGGAAGGCCGCTGCCCCGGCGCACATCGACCTGGCGGCCTTCAACTCGGGGGATTACGCCCGCGCGGCCGAGTTCAAGAACCAGTTCGAGAACATCTCGTGGGTGCTGTACCCGAATGACAGCACGCCCGCCGGGCGCGAGCTGCGGCTGCGCCAGGAGTATTTTTTCACCTCGGCGTCGATCCAGGACATCCTGGCCCGCCACCTGGCTGAGCACGGCACGCTGGCCAACCTGGCAGAGAAGGTGGCCATCCACCTCAACGACACCCACCCGGCCATCGGCGTGGCCGAGCTGATGCGCTTGCTGGCAGACGAGCACGGTTTTGTCTGGTCTGCTGCCTGGGCGCTGACGCAAAAAGTGTTCAGCTACACCAACCACACGCTGATGCCCGAGGCGCTGGAGACCTGGCCGGTGGCGCTGATGCAGCAGGTGCTGCCGCGCCACCTGGAGATCATCTTCCGCATCAACCATGAGTTTTTGCTGCTGGCCCAGGCGCTGCGGCCGGGCGACCTGGCCTTCCAGCGCCGGCTGTCGCTGATCGATGAGGGCGCGCAGGAGGGCAGTGAGCGCCGGGTGCGCATGGCGCACCTGTGCATCGTTGGCAGCCACCAGGTCAACGGCGTGTCCAAGCTGCACAGTGATCTGCTGGTGCAGACCATCTTTGCTGACTTTGCCGCGCTCTGGCCCGAGCGTTTCACCAATATGACGAATGGCGTGACGCCCCGGCGCTGGCTGAGTCAGGCCAACCCGGGGCTGGCGCAATTGCTGGACGAAACCCTGGGCACCGGCTGGCGGCGTGATCTGGACCAGCTCAAGGGCTTGCTGCCTTTTGCCAACGACGCCACCTTCCGCCATGCCTTCATGGCCATCAAGCACGACAACAAGCAGCGCCTGGCCGCGCTGATCCACCGGTCCACCGGCATCACGGTGAGCCCGGCCAGCCTGTTTGATGTGCAGGTCAAGCGCATCCATGAGTACAAACGCCAACTGCTCAACGTGCTGCATGCGGTGACGCGCTACCAGGCCATCCTGGCCCGGCCCGACGCCAACTGGCAGCCGCGCACGGTGATTTTTGCCGGCAAGGCGGCGTCCAGCTACAGCACCGCCAAAAACATCATCCGGCTGATCCACGACGTGGGGGCGGTGATCAACAGCGATGGCCGCATCGGCGACAAGTTAAAGGTGGTGTTCATCCCCAACTACGGCGTCTCGGTGGCCGAGACCATCATGCCCGGGGCTGATCTGTCCGAGCAGATTTCCACCGCCGGCACCGAGGCCTCGGGCACCGGCAACATGAAGCTGGCGCTGAACGGTGCGCTGACCATCGGCACCGACGATGGCGCCAACATCGAGATCCGGCAGAACGTCGGCGACGACAACATCTTCATCTTCGGCAAGCTGGCGCATGAGGTGGCGGCGATGCGCGCCGCCGGCTACCAGCCGCTGCGCCTCTACGAGGGCGATCCTCAGTTGAAGGCGGTGCTCGACAGCATCGGCGGCGGCGCTTTCTCGCCCCACGAGCCGGCGCGCTACCGCCAGTTGATCGACAGCCTGCTGTGGGGCGGTGACCACTATCTGCTGCTGGCCGACTACCGGGCTTACATCGACACCCAGGCGCGGGTGGATGCGCTGTACCGCCAGCCCGAGGCCTGGGCCCGCATGGCGATTGCCAACGTGGCCGGCATGGGGCCGTTCTCGGCCGATCGCACGATCCGGGCCTATGCCCAGCAGATCTGGCACGTCGCGCCGCAAGCTTGAATCGGCGATGCCCGGCCCGGCTACGATGGCTGCATGCTGAACCGCCAAGACACCGACCTGATCCGCAGCGGCCGCTGCGCTGACCCGTTTGCCCTGCTCGGGCTGCACCGCGATGCCGGTGGCCAAGCCTGGGTGCGGGCGTTTTTGCCGGGCGCCAGTGGGGTAACCGTGCTGGGCGCGGCCGATGGCCGCGTGCTGGGCACTTTGTTGCTGTGCCATGCCGACGGCGTGTTTGACGGGCCGGTGGCGCTGTCGGCCGCCGCATCCGCCTACCGGCTGCAAATCCGCTGGGCCGACGGCGCCGTGCAAGTCGCTGACGACCCGTACCGCTTCGGCCCGCTGCTGGGCCCGTTGGACGCCTGGCTGCTGGCCGAGGGCACTCATCTGCGGCCGTTTGAGGTGCTGGGCGCCAACCCGCAAAGCCACGAGGGCAGCAGCGGCACTGGTTTTGCCGTCTGGGCGCCCAATGCCACACGGGTCAGCGTGGTCGGTGATTTCAACCACTGGGACGGCCGCCGCCACCCGATGCGGCTGCGCCGCGAGTGCGGCGTGTGGGAGCTGTTCATGCCCGGCGTGGCGGTGGGCGCGCACTACAAATTTGAGCTGCTCGGCCCGCACGGCGAGTTGCTGCCGCAAAAGGCCGACCCGATGGCGCGGGCCGCCGAGTTGCGCCCGGCCACCGCCAGCGTGGTGGCCGACCTGCCGGCGCCGGTGCGGCGCTCGGCCGCCCGGCAGGCCGCCAACGCGCTGGGTGCACCGATCAGCATTTACGAAGTGCACCTGGGCTCATGGCGACGCAAGCCCGAAGACGGCAACCGCTGGCTCGATTGGGACGAGTTGGCCGCCACGCTGGTGCCGTACGCCAGCAGCCTGGGTTTCAGCCATATTGAGCTGTTGCCGATCAGCGAACACCCGTTTGACGGCTCTTGGGGCTACCAGCCGGTGGGGCTGTACGCCCCCACCGCACGCTTCAGCGAGCCTGCGTCCGATGCCGCCCGGGTGGGCGATCCGGCAGGATTCAAACGGTTTGTCGAGGCCGCGCATGGCGCCGGCCTGGGCGTGATCCTCGACTGGGTGCCGGCCCACTTCCCCACCGACGCGCACGGCCTGGCGTCGTTTGACGGCACCCACCTGTATGAATACGCCGACCCGCGCGAGGGCTACCACCCCGACTGGAACACGCTGATCCACAACCTGGGCCGCACGGAGGTGCGCAACTTTTTGATCGGCAATGCGCTGTACTGGCTGGAGCGGTTTGGGGTGGACGGCCTGCGGGTGGACGCCGTGGCGTCGATGCTGTACCGCGACTACAGCCGCAAGACGGGTGAGTGGATCCCCAATGTGCACGGCGGGCGCGAGAACCTGGAGGCCATCTCATTCTTGAAACGCCTGAACGAGGTGGTGGGCAGTGAGCGGCCCGAGGCCATCATGCTGGCCGAAGAATCCACCGCCTTCCCGGCCGTGTCGCGCCCCACCTATGCCGGCGGCCTGGGTTTCCACTTCAAATGGAATATGGGCTGGATGCACGACACCCTGGCCTACATGGCGCGAGACCCCATCCACCGCCGCCACCACCAAAGTGAGCTGAGCTTTGGCCTGGTCTATGCCTTCCATGAGAACTTCGTGCTGCCGCTCTCGCATGACGAGGTGGTGCACGGCAAGGGCTCGTTGCTGGCCAAGATGCCGGGGGATCGATGGCAAAAACTCGCCAACCTGCGCGCCTACTACGGCTTCATGTGGGGCCACCCGGGCAAGAAGCTGCTGTTCATGGGCTGTGAATTTGCCCAGGGGCGGGAGTGGAACTTTGACGCCAGCCTGGATTGGCATTTGCTGGACGATCCGGCGCACGCTGGCGTGCAGCGGCTGGTGGCCGACCTGAACGCGCTGCAACGCGCGCTGCCGGCGCTGCACCAGCAAGATTTTTCGCCCGACGGCTTTGAGTGGATCAGCCACGAGGAGGCCAGCTACAGCCTGCTGGCGTTTGTTCGCCACGGCGACGCTGCGGCGGCGCCGGTGCTGGTGCTGTGCAACTTCACGCCCACGGTGCACCGGGGGCTGCGCATCGGCGTGCCCCGCGCCGGCCGCTGGTTGGAGCGGCTCAACACCGATTCAGCCCATTACGGCGGCAGCAATGTGGGCACACCGCTGGGCGCCGCCCAAACCGACGCGGTGCCAGCGCACGGCCGGCCGCAATCCATCCTGGTGGATTTGCCACCGCTTGCCAGCGTATTTTTTGAATGGACCGTCTGAAATTAGGCCCCCCCCCGAAGCGCCTTCGGCGCCTCCCCCCCAGGGGGGCGCCGCCAGTGGCCCGGCAAAGCCGGTTCCACGGCGGCCACTGGGTTGCGTCTGTGCGCTCGCCCAGTTCGTCGTTCGCCACAGCGAAGCCGTGAGATGGACCGCCTTACTCCTTTGCCCTTGCCATTGGAAACCGGCCGGCCCTGGCCTTTGGGCGTGCACTGGGACGGCCAGGGGCTGAACATCGCCGTCGTCTCCACCACCGCCCAGGCGATTGAGCTGTGCCTGTTTGATGCCAGCGGCCAGCGTGAAACCCACCGCGCCAGCCTGCCAACCTGCACCCAGGATGTGTGGCACGGCTATTTGCGCAGCGGTCCTGGCAGCGCATCCGATCAGCCCGGCCAACCCGGCCAGCCCGGCCAACTCTACGGCTTTCGGGCGCACGGCCCGTGGCGGCCCGACCGGGGCCAGCGCTTCAACCCGCGCAAACTGCTGCTCGACCCGTATGCGCGGCAGATCGTCGGTGAGTTCAACTGGGGCCCCGAGCACTTTGGCCATGACGGCGACCACCCACTGCAGCCCGATCCGCGTGACAACGCCGCCACCGCGCTGAAGGCCCGGGTGCTGCATGCGCCGTTTGACTGGGGCGTTGACGCCGCGCCGCGCATCCCCAGCGCCGACACGGTGATCTTCGAGCTGCATGTCAAAGGCTTCAGCCGGCGCAACCCGGCCGTGCCCGAGCCGCTGCGCGGCACGTACGCCGGGCTGGCCCACGCCGCCAGCATCGCCCACCTGCAAGCCCTCGGCGTCACCAGCCTGTGCCTGCTGCCGGTGCACCACGCGCTGGACGAGCAGCGCTTGGTGGGCCTGGGCCTGCGCAATTACTGGGGCTACAACACGCTGGGCTTTTTTTGCCCCGCGCCCCGTTTGGCGGCCAATCCGGCCGATGCGCGCGACGAGTTTCGCCGCATGGTGCGGGCGCTGCATGCAGCCGGCATCGAGGTGCTGCTGGATGTCGTGTTCAACCACACAGCCGAGAGCGACGAGCGCGGCCCCACGCTGGCCTGGCGCGGGCTGGACAACGTCGGCAGCTACCGCCTGCCGCCCGGGCACCGGGCCGGCTACGACAACTACAGCGGCTGTGGCAATACGCTGGACATCCGCCAGCCACGTTTGCTGCAAATGGTGATGGACAGCCTGCGTTTCTGGGTGCAGGAGATGCATGTGGACGGCTACCGCTTCGACCTGGGCCCGGTGCTGGGCCGGGGCGATGCCGGGTTTGAGCGCGACGGGCCGTTTTTCAAGGCCGTGCTGCAAGACCCGGTGCTGTCGCACCTGCTGGCCGACGGCAAATTGATCGCCGAGCCCTGGGATGTCGGGCCCGGCGGCTACCAGGCGGGCAATTTTCCGCGCGGCTGGCTGGAGTGGAACGACAGCTTTCGCGACACGATGCGGGCCTTCTGGCTGGGTGGGGCAGTCACCCGCGGGCAGTTTGCCCAGGCCCTGGCCGGCTCATCGCAGCGGCTGCAGGCGCTGCGGCGCGGGCCCACCGAGTCGGTCAACTACATTGTTTCGCACGACGGCTTCACGCTGCGCGACCTGGTCAGCTTCGACTTCCGCCACAACCAGGCCAACGGCGAGCAAAACCGCGACGGCCACGGCCACAACCTGGGCTGGAACTGCGGCGTCGAGGGCGACACCGACGACCCCGAAGTGCTGCACCTGCGCGGCCGTCTGCAACGTGCGCTGCTGGCCACCCTGCTGCTGAGCCAGGGCACGCCGATGCTGGCCGCCGGTGACGAGATCGGCCACACCCAGCAAGGCAACAACAACCCGTATTGCCAGGACAACGTCGTCACCTGGCTCGACTGGTCGCAGGCCGATGCGCCGCTGCTGGCCTTCACCACCCGGCTGCTGGCCTTGCGCCGGCAGTGGCTGCCGCTGCGCGACCGTTGGTACACCGGCCTGACGGATGCCCAAGGCGTGGTCGATCTCACCTGGCTGCGGCGCGGCGGTGGCTCACTGGGTGACTGGGACTGGACGCAATCGGCGTCGCGCGTGCTGGGTGCGCTGGTCGGCGCGCCGGGCCGGCAGCCCGGGCCGGCGGCGCAACCGCTGCTGCTGCTGTTCAATGCCGAGCCGGCGGACACGGATTTCAAGTTGCCAGCGGGGGATTGGTCGTTGTTGCTGGATTCGGCGGCGCCGGCGCCGGCAGAAACGCCTGGCTTGACGCTCACCTCCATTGTTAGCAGCGGCCATTTCCAACTGCGTGCACGCAGCGTGGCCTTGCTGGCCGGACCTGCCCTGTCCCCGCTGCTGCACGCCAACCCCACCGCCCGCCTCACCGGATGACCCCCATGCGATTGCCACGCGCCAGCGGCGTCTTGCTGCACCCCACCTCGCTGCCCGGCCCGCACGGCAGCGGTGACCTCGGCCCGGCGGCGCACCACTTTGTCGATTGGCTGGCCAGCGCCGGCCAGACGCTGTGGCAAATGCTGCCGCTGGGTGGCATCGGCCCCGGCAACTCACCGTATATGAGCAGCTCGGCCTTTGCCGGCAACCTGCTGCTGATCGACCTGGGCGAGTTGCAGCAGCGCGGCTGGCTGGATGCGCGGGCGCTTAATCAAGCCCCTGCTGCCGACCCGCACCGGCTGGATTTCGCCACCGTCTACCCCTGGCGCATGCAGCGCCTGGCTGACGCGGCGGCGGCCTTTGCCAGCGCCGCCAGCGCCGCCGATCAACACGACTTTGCCGCCTTCTGCACCGGGCAAGCCGGATGGCTGGCCGACTACGCGCTGTTCATGGCATTGTGCGAGGCCACCGACTGGGCCGACTGGTGTACTTGGCCGGCCGGCCTGGCCAGCCGCCAACCCGCCGCGCTGGCCGGCGCCGCCGTGCAGCACGCCAGCCGAATCCACTTCTTCCAGTTTGGCCAGTGGTGTTTCTTCCGCCAGTGGGCCGCGCTGCGCGCCCACGCCCACAGCCGGGGCGTGCGGCTGGTCGGCGACGCGCCGATCTTCATCGCCTACCAGAGCGCCGAGGTCTGGGCCCGGCCCGACCTGTTTGAGCTGGACGCAGCGGGCCGGCCCACCGTGGTGGCGGGGGTGCCACCCGACTACTTCAGCGCCACCGGCCAGCGCTGGGGCAATCCGCAGTACCGCTGGCCGGCCCATGCCGCCGAGGGCTATGCCTGGTGGGTGCAGCGGGTGCGCCGCACGCTCGACCTGGTGGACATCGTGCGCATCGACCACTTTCGCGGCTTTGCCGATTACTGGGAGATACCGGCGGCCGAGCCCACCGCCGTCAACGGCCGCTGGCTGCCGGGCCCGGGGGCCGCGCTGTTTGATGCCATCAGCCAGGCG
>JANLOP010000111.1:0-5616 GCA_031366635.1 Betaproteobacteria bacterium
CCAAGCCCTTGAGTACCCGACGTGATGGGCCAGAACCACCGGTTGATTGGCCGGGGTGATTGACTACCATGCACCAATAGGTTCGCAGCCAACCGCGCCCCGACTCGTTCGTCCCAGCAAGGTGTGGACCGACAAAGAGAAGATCAGTGCAATCAAATCAAGCCCTCAGCCCCTGGCGCCTGTCCATCGCCCCGATGATGGACTGGACCGACCGCCATTGCCGGTTCTTCCACCGCCTGATCACCCGCCGCACGCGGCTGTACACCGAGATGGTGACCACCGGTGCGTTGTTGCACGGCGATCTGCCGCGCCACCTCGATTTCAACCCCCAAGAGCACCCGTTGGCCTTGCAGGTGGGTGGCAGTGAGCCGGCCGATCTGGCGCAGGCCGCCCGGCTGGCCCGGCAGTGGGGTTATGACGAGATCAACCTGAACTGCGGCTGCCCGAGTGAGCGGGTGCAGCGCGGTGCTTTTGGCGCCTGCCTGATGGCCGAGGCGCCGCTGGTGCGCGACGGCGTCAAAGCCATGCGCGATGTGCTGGGCAGTGACATGCCGGTGACCGTGAAACACCGCACCGGCATCGACCGCACCGAGAACTTCGAGTTTGTACGTGATTTTGTCGGCACGGTGGCCCAGGCCGGCTGCACCGTGTTCATCGTGCATGCGCGCAACGCCTGGCTGCAAGGGCTGAGCCCGAAAGAGAACCGCGACGTGCCGCCGCTGCGTCACGACCTGGTGCACCGGCTCAAGCTTGAGTTTCCGCAACTCACGATTGCCATCAACGGCGGCTTCACCACCTCGCAGCAGATCGCCGAGCAACTGGCCCAGGTTGACGGCGTGATGGTGGGCCGCGAGGCCTACCACCAGCCCGGCTTGATGGCCGACTGGGACGCGCGCTTCTGGGGCGATGGGACCGCACCCACCGCTGACGACGATTGGCGCTTGGGGCTGGAGCAGCAGATGCTGGCCTACACCGAGAAGCAGCAGGCGCTGCACGGCACGCCCTGGTCGCACATCAGCCGGCACTGGCTGGGTTTGTGGAACGGCCAGCCCGGCGCCCGGCGCTGGCGCCAGGTGTGGAGTGACCACCGGTTGAAAACCCGGCCGGTGCGTGACGTGGCCCGCCTGGCCCACGCCGCCCGACGGGGCCCGCCGCAGCATGCCGACCGCCCGGCACCGGCCGACCCACCCACCCGCCTGCCGACGCCTGACCTCGCCCCCACGGAGCCCGCATGACCCATACCACCCCCGCCGTTGCGGCCCCCACCACCGCCAGCACCCCGGATTCAACCCTCAACATCGGCAGCCCCAACGGCCTGCTGGCCATCATCGGCGGCAGTGGCCTGTACGCGCTGCCCGGCCTGATGGACACCGGCTGGGTGAAGGTAAGCACGCCCTGGGGCGAGCCGTCAGACGAGATTTTCACCGGCACCCTGGCCACTGCCGCCGGCCCGGCGCGGTTGGCGTTTTTGCCGCGCCACGGCCGGGGCCACCGCTTGCCGCCGTCGGCCGTCAACTACCGGGCCAACATCGCCGCGCTCAAGCAGCTTGGCGCCACCGACGTGATCTCGCTCAGCGCCGTGGGCGGGCTGCGCTCGGACTTGCACCCGGGCACCTTCGTCATCATTGACCAGTTCATTGATCGCACCTTCGCTCGAGAGAAATCGTTTTTCGGCGCCGGTCTGGTGGCCCATGTCTCGATGGCGCGGCCGGTCTGCCCACGCCTGGGTGACCATCTGGCGGCCGCGCTGGCCGGCCTGGGTATGCCCTTCGTGCGCGGTGGCACCTACCTGGTGATGGAGGGGCCGCAGTTCAGCACGCTGGCGGAGTCGCGGCTCTACCGCAGTTGGAACTGCGATGTCATCGGCATGACCAACATGCCCGAGGCCAAGCTGGCCCGTGAGGCCGAGCTGTGCTACGCCACGGTGGCGATGGTCACCGACTTCGATTGCTGGCATCCGGCGCACGACGACGTGTCGGTCGAGGCCATCATCGGCGTGCTGCTGCGCAATGCCGACGCAGCGCGCACGCTGGTGGCGCACAGCGCCGCTGCGCTGGCCTACGATGGCGCCGGCCCGGCCTGCGGCTGCCGCCGGGCGCTTGAGCACGCGCTGATCACCGACCCGGCGCTGCGCGACGCGGCGCTGGTGCAACGCCTGCAAGGCATCGCCGGGCGCGTGCTGTGAAGGTGGCCGGCCAGCATCGGCGCAGCCTGTGGCCAGCGCCGGCGCACGATGCGCTGTTCGTGATCGACCAGCGCCACTTGCCGCACCAGTGGGTGCTGGCCCGGCTCGACAGCCTGGCCGAGGTGCGGCGCGCTATTTGCCAGATGTGGGTGCGCGGCGCGCCGTTGATTGGCGCTGCCGCCGCCTACGGCATCGCCCTGCAATGCCGACAGGCGGCCGACGATGCGGCGCTGCAAGCCGCGCAAGTGCTGCTGGACAGCGCCCGGCCCACGGCGGTGAACCTGGCCTGGGCCACGCGCCGCATGCTGGCCGCACTGCTGCCGCTGCCACCCGGCCAGCGCCCGGCGGCGGCCTGGGCGCTGGCCGGCGTGATCGCGGATGAAGATGTGGCGGTGAACACCGCCATCGGCCAACACGGCCTGGTGCTGTTGCAAGCCCTGGCGGCAGCGGCCCCAGGCCGGCCGATCAACATCCTGACGCACTGCAACGCCGGCTGGCTGGCCACGGTAGACGGCGGCACCGCGCTGGCGCCGGTCTACCAGGCGCAGGCGGCGGGCCTGGCGGTGCATGTCTGGGTGGACGAAACCCGGCCGCGCAACCAGGGCGCCAGCCTGACGGCCTGGGAGCTGGGCCAGCAAGGCGTGGCGCACACGGTGATTGCCGACAACACCGGCGGCCACCTGATGCAGCACGGCCAGGTGGATGTGGTGATCGTCGGCGCGGATCGGGTGACGGCGCGCGGTGATGTGTGCAACAAGATCGGCACCTACCTCAAAGCGCTGGCGGCGCGGGACAACGGCGTGCCGTTTTATGTGGCGATGCCGATCTCGACGCTGGACTTGTCGCTGGCCGACGGGCTGGCCGAGATCACCATCGAGCAGCGCTCGCCACGTGAGGTGACCCATATCAGCGGCCGCAGCGCCGACGGCAGCCTCATCGAGGTGCAACTGGTGCCCGACGGCAGCCCGGCGCTGAACCCGGCGTTTGATGTGACGCCGGCCCGGCTGGTCACCGGCCTGATCACCGAGCGCGGCGTGCTGGCCGCCAGTGAGTCGGTGTTGAGAGCCTGCGCACACTCACCGCAACCCCGCTGACCGCGCCGGCCAGGTGGCCAGCAGCAAGCCCAGCAACGCCAGAGCCAGCGCCACGCCGTGCCCGGCGCCGGCTGCCTCGCCCAGAAAAAGCACGCCCACCGCAGCGGCGGCCAGCGGCAGCAGCACGGTGAACACGCCCGCCTGCGGGGCAGGCACCTGGGCCAGGCCTTTCATCCACAGCCACACGGTGGCCACGCTGGCGGCCAGCGCATAAAACACCAGCAGCCCCCACAGCCCGGCACTGACACCGGCAAAGTCGAACCGCAGCGCCTGCCACAGCCCAAACGGCGTGACCAGCGCCAGGCCCCACAGGTTGATCAGCGCGCTGATGCGGCGCGGCGACACGTTGCTGGCCAGGCGCTTGCCGATCACCACATACGCGGCCTCGCAAAACACCGCCAGCAGCAGCAGCGCGTGGCCGGCCAATGCCTGCCATTGCGCTGTCCAGCCACCAGCCCAGGCGGCTTGCGGGCCGGCAGCCGCTGCTGCACTGCCCGGCGGCACCCGGGCCAGCGCCAGCACACCGATGCCGAGTGCGGCGCAGGCGATGGCCAGCGCGGTGCGGCGGCTGATGCGCTCACCCAGCCAGCAGCGGCTGAGCAGGGCCACCGCCGCAGGGATGGCCGCCATCACCACCCCGGCCGACAGCGCGGATGTGAAGGCCACGCCCGACAACATGCTGATCGAGAACAGGAAGTTGCCGAGAAAGCTCTCCCAGAACAGCAGTTTTCGGTCGTGCGCTGACAGCGCCGCGTCACCCGGCGCGCGCCGCACCCAGTGCAGCATGGCCAGCGCGGCGATGCCAAAGCGCAGCCAGGCCAGCAAGAAAATCGGCACTGTGGCCACCAGCAGGCGCGATGCGCCCACATAGCTGCCCACCAGCAACATGCTGGCGGCCAGGCAGGCGTAGGCCAGCAGCGGCGGGCGATGGGGTGTCATGCGGGCGTCATGCGGGCGTCGCCTCACCCTGCAAGGGAGGGCGCCGACCGACCGGGCGGCGTCAAAACGCCGCCGCGTAGCGCTGCAACTCCCAGTCGCTAACGTGGCGCGCATGGGCATTGAACTCTTCGCGCTTGAGCTGCAAAAACTGCCCGCTCAGCAGCGGGCCCAGCGCACCGCTCACCACCTCGTCGGCCGCCAGCGCGTGCAACGCCGCGCCCAGGTCTTGCGGCAGCGGGGCGATGCCGCGCGCCAGCACCTCGGCCAGGCTGAGCGCAAACAGATCATCGTCGGCGGCGACAGGCAGCTTGAGCCCGCGCTCGATGCCGTCCAGCCCGGCGGCGATCAGCGCCGCACTGGCCAGGTAGGGGTTGGCGCTGGCATCGGGCAGCCGCCACTCGAAGCGCCCGTGCAAGGTGCGCAGCAGCGCGGTGCGGTTGTTGCGGCCATGCGCCACATAGGCCGGCGCCCAACTGGTGCCCGAGATCGACTCACCCACCACCAGCCGCTTGTAGCTGTTCACCGTCGGTGCGGCCAGCGCACACAGCGCGGCGGAATGCGCCAGCACGCCGGCGGCAAACTGCTGGCCCAGCGGCGACAGTCCGCCCGCCACGTCCACCGACCCGTCGGGCCGGTGCGGCACAAACAGGTTGCGCGCATTGCCGTGGCGGTCATGCGGCTGGCCGGCCCACATCGACACATGCATGTGCATGCCGCTGCCAGGCTGGTTGGCAAACGGCTTGGGCATCATCGAAAACACCATGCCTTGCGCTTCAGCCAGCGCATGCGCGGCCTGCTTGAACAGCATCAGGTGGTCGGCGCTGGCCAGCACCTCATCGAAGCCGAAGTTCACCTCGTACTGGCCGTGCGCGTCTTCATGGTCGAGCTGCAGCACATCCAGGCCGCAGGCCTCCAGCGCCTGCTGCAAGTCTTGCAGAAAGCCGCGTTGACGCGGCAGGCTTTTCAGGTCGTAGCTGGGTTTGCTCAGCCGGTCGGCATCGTCGGCCGGCTGCCATTGGCCCGCCACCTGCTTGAGCAGAAAAAACTCCGGCTCGATGCCGATGCGCGCATGCCAACCCTTGGCGGTGAGCCGCGCCACCTGGCGGCGCAGCACCTGGCGCGGGCAGGCCTCGAACGGCTCACCATCGACAAAACCGTCGCACACCAGCCGGGCATAACCCGGCAGCCAGGGCAGGGCCACCGCCGTGCTGGCGGCGCCCCGGGCCCAGTAATCCGAGCGCGGCCCGCAGCGCGGCAGGCCGGTGCCGGCAATCGACGCGCCGGAAAAGCCGGCGCCTTCGGTCAGCACATCGTCCAGATGGGCGAGTGGCACAAATTTGCCGCGCGCCACGCCGTACAAATCGGTGAACTGCGCGATCAGCGTGTGCACGCCCTGCG
>JANLOP010000131.1:0-1547 GCA_031366635.1 Betaproteobacteria bacterium
CGCCTTCCAGTCCAGGGCCAGGGTGCGGCCGGCTGCCGCTTGCAGCAGGGCGGCCACCGCGTCGCGCCGGGCGTTGGCATCAGGTGCGGCGGCCGGCAATGGCACCAGTTTCGCCACCGGTTTGTTGTGGCGGGTGATCACCACTTCTTCGCCGCGCTCGGCCCGGGCGATCAATTCGGACAAATGGGTTTTGGCTTCAAACAGGCCAATTGATTCCATTGCATCCCCACTGAGTTGGTTGAATCAACCAGATTCTAGTTCAGGTGGTGCTAAATCCGAGCTCTGGGCCGCCGCCCAGACTGGCGGGTGGATGCCGAAGATTCTAGGCACCGACTTCAGCGCGCTGGGCCTGCGCCTGACCTTGGCTGCAGCGATGCTGGGCGTGGGCGGGCTGTTGGGCGTCGCGGTGGCCACCAGTGGCCTGCTCGGCGCCACCGACCGCACCCACCCGGCCCGCAACCTGCTGCTGGCCGGCAGGATGGCTGAGGCGCCAAGCCCGTGTGATGGGGTTTGGTGGCAGCCTCAATCCCAAGGATTGAGCAGCTCAACACCGGTCGGCTGAAAGTCAGCCACATGGCGTGTGACAACCCGCAGGCGATGAACCAGCGCGGTGGCGGCGATCAGGGCATCGCGCTCAGCCCGGGGATCGGGCATGTGCAGGCGAGCGCAACAAAGCGCCACGGCGGTATCAACCGGCAGGATGCGGCCCGCGAATGTGGGCAGCACCTTGCTGTCAATCCAGGCGCGCAACACGGCACCCTGGCGGGCATCCCGGCGCGCGATCAACAGCGCGCCGGCCTCGATCTCAAGAATGGTGATCACCGAAAGGTAGAGGTCGCTGGCATTGACGGCGTCGGCCCAGGCGGCCACCTTGGGGTGGGTTCGCTCGCGGCGCCGCAGTTCTGACAGCACCTTGGTATCGAGCAGGAACATCAGGCAAGGTCTGGCGCGCGAAACAGGCCGCTGCCCAGCCGTGGCGGATCGAAGTCAAAATCCTCGTTCTCCGGGTCTGCCTGGTCCAGCAATTGGCGAATGCCGGTGCTTGCGCCAACCAAGCGGCGATAGGCCTCATGGCGCAGCAACACATAGGCCGGCCGGCCCCGGTCGGTGATCACGACCGGGCCCGATGCCGCCGCACGCTTGGCCTGGCTGACATCCTGGTTGAAGTCTCGGCTGGAAATGGTGGTGACGGTCATCACAAATCTCGCTGGTCGGCAAACGATCCTACAATTCTACATTCTGCCCCTCCACCGCCAAACTGCGGCAAAGCGTTGCACTGCCAGTGAACAAACCCGGTGCCCCGCTGCGCGCCAAGAGCCTGCCCATCGAGCCAGGTCTTGCTATCGTGCGGGCTGTCCGTTGGCGCCCTTGCCCACGCCCACAGAATCACCGCTTGAAAGGACACCCACCATGGCCAGCCACGCCAAATTCTCCTGGGACGACCCGCTGCACCTGGATGCCCAGCTCACAGGCGACGAGCGCGCGGTGCGCGACGCGGCCCAGGCTTATTGCCAGGACCGGCTGGCGCCCCGGGTGCTGGACGCCTT
>JANLOP010000157.1:0-10955 GCA_031366635.1 Betaproteobacteria bacterium
GAAGCTCGCACCGCTGCTGTTGGTCAGGCGGCCCCCGCCATTGGTCACCAGATTGCCGGTGCCGCTCCAAAGGTCGGCCGCGTTGTTGACGATACCACTGGAGACCGGGGCGTTGGGGCGGCCCAGCGCCTTGTCTGCCGAGCCGCTGATCTGCAGCCCGCCGTTGGCAATGACCTGCCCGCCGTCGCCGCCGATCTGCCCGCCGGTGAAGCTGACGAGACCGCTGACCGCCAAGTTGCCGGTGCCGCCGATGCTGCCGCCGGATATCGATAGTCCATTCACAAATTGGTTGACGGCAAGGCCCGCGCTACCCCCGTTGATGAGGGCGCGATCCCCAATCCCAGGCGGTCCGATGGGTGACCAGTTCGCCGGCAGTGTCCACTCGCCGCTACCGCCAAACCATACGAGATCAAAAGCATGCGCCGACGGTGACAGCAGTCCGGCCGAAGCCATTGCAGTGATGAGCGCCACTTGACGGATAGGTTTGCGAATACTTGCCCCAAAACGATGACGGCAAACACTTTTCATGCTTCTCTCCCGGTGTGTAGCGGCAAGAGGTGCCGCTCCTTTCACACCGACGGTACGACCCGGCGCGTTACCCAGGCGTTACTGGCCGCAGCCGGAGGACAAATAGGCAGACGGTCACCCGGTGAGACCGGCCTCGCACCAGACCTGAGGCGTGAAAGGGAACGGGCAATAGGCCAACGCGCCCCCTGCAACGCCCGGATCGAGCCGGTCCTCTTCGACATCGCCAATTCAATTTCGTCTGGTCTCAAACACCAGGCAGGTGGTTGTGCCGTGGGCATACAGCTTGCCGTCGGGCCCGACGATGCGGGCCTCGGCGGTGGCCAGTGGGCGACGGCTGTGCATTACCTGGCGGATGGCGCGCAGCGGGCCGGTCTGGCTTGACGCCGCACGCACGATGTTTACGCGCTGCCGGGCGGTGGTGTAAGCAAAACCGGCCGGCATCATCGTGTGCACCGCGCAGCCCAGCGCCGAGCCCAGCAACGTGACATACCCGCCGCCGTGCACGGTTCCCAGCGGGTTGTAGTGCATCAGCTTCGGCGTGCCCCGGAATACCGCCTCGCCGGGCCCGATCTCAACCAGCGCAAAGGCCAGCGCGTCGGCGATGTGCGGTTAAGGCAGCGCATCGTCCAGCATTGCCTGCATCGCCTGCAAGCCGGTCTTGCCCGTCACGTCGGCCGGTTGCGACAGGCCCGGTTTGCCACCCCGGCCGGCATGCAAGCGCGCACCACGTTGAGGGGGGCGGTGCAGCCGGGCGCATTTGGCAGGGCGACGGGGTGCGGGCTGGCGCCAGTGCAGGCGTCGCGGCTGGTGGCACGGGGCGATGGATTGATTCCGATGGTCGGGATGTTCATGATGGCTTTAAAGTTGCAACTACAACAGTTGTAGATACGATCTTCGACATGAGACCCGCCACTGCTGCTGCCGACCCGTTGTGGCACGCACCACCCGACGCACCGGCCGCCGGTCCGCAGGGCTGCACCCACTTCAAGCTGCGCCAGGTGCAGCGCCGGGTGTCGCAGCGCTACGACCGGGCGCTGGCGCCGAGCGGGTTGAAGACCACCCAGTACTCGCTGCTGTCGCACGTCATCAAGCTCGGGCCGCTGCGCCCGGGCACGCTGGCGCGGGCAATGGCGATGGACGCCTCCACGCTGACACGCAATCTGCGCCCGCTGGTCGATGCCGGCTGGGTGGCGCTGGGCGCGGGCGCCGACAGGCGCAGCCGGCTGGTGCGCATCACCGAGGCTGGCCTGGCCAAACGCGCCCAGGCCAGCCTGTGCTGGCGTGCGGCGCAAGACGATTTGAACCAGTTGCTGGGCCCGTCCCGGGTGCTGGCCCTGCATGCACAGATCGACGATTGCCTTGAACTGCTGGCCCCGCCGATGGCCGGAGACCGCCATGACTGAGCCCGACCCGACCCCAACCCCGCAGCGCACCTGGCCGGTGGCGGTGGTGCTGCTGGCCGCCGCCGGCTGCTTTGCGCTGACGATGGGCGCACGCCAGAGCATGGGGCTGTTTTTGAGCCCGCTCAACAGCGCCACCGGGCTGGGCCTGGGCAGCATCAGCCTGGCGTTTGCCTTTGGCCAGCTCTGGTGGGGGCTGACGCAGCCGTTTGCCGGCGCGATGGCCGACCGGGTGGGCGCTGGCCGGGTGCTGCTGGTGGGCGTGCTGCTGGTGGCCATCGGCACCGCGATCACGCCGTACATGACCAGCACCGCCGGGCTGATTTTTGCCATCGGCGTGTTGTCGGCGGGCGGTGCCGGCATGGCCGGGCCGGCGGTGCTGATGGCCACCACCAGCCGGCTGATCCCGCCCGCATGGCGTGGCCTGGCCACCGGCATCGTCAACGCCGGTGGCTCGGTCGGCCAATTTGTGATGGCGCCGATTGCCGGCGCGCTGCTGGTCGGGCTGGGCTGGGTGGGCGCGATGCAGTGGCTGGGCGCACTGGTGCTGCTGGCGCTGCCGGCGGCTTACGTGCTGAGCGGGCTGGGGCCGGCGGCGCCGGCGTCAACGCCCGTGGCTGCACCAACGGCACCGGCCGCCCCGCAAGGCACCGGCGCGGCCATCCGGGTGGCGCTGCGCCACCCCAGCTTTTTGATGCTGGCGGCGGGCTTTTTTGTCTGCGGCTTTCACGTCGCGTTCTTGGGCACACACCTGCCGGGCGTGATCGCGTCCTGCGGCCTGCCGGTGCAGTTTGGTGCCTGGTCGCTGGCCATGCTGGGGCTGTTCAACATCATCGGCAGCCTGGCGATGGGCTGGGCCATCGGGCGCTGGCGCATGAAGTCGCTGTTGTCGCTGGTCTACGCGGCGCGCGCGGTGGCGGTGCTGCTGTTCTTGCTGGCACCCAAGACCGGCACGGTGATGCTGGTGTTTGCCGCCGCGATGGGGTTGACTTTCTTGTCCACCGTGCCGCCCACCGCCGGGCTGGTGGCCAAGTTCTTCGGCACCCGCCACATGGCCACGCTGTTCGGCATCGTGATGCTGACGCACCAGGTGGGCGGGTTTCTCGGGGCCTGGCTGGGCGGCCGGGTGTTTGAGGCCACCGGCAGCTACAACTGGATCTGGTATGTCGACATCGTGCTGGCCGTGGGCGCCGCGCTGGTCCACCTGCCGATCCGCGAGGCGCCGGTGCTGCGCGCAGGCGCCGGTGCTTGAGCAGGGCGCCCGCCCCCGGGCACCGACGCCAACCCAAGCTCAGAACGTGTACTTCAGCGCCGCCTTGACGGTGCGCCCGTTCACCGCGCGCGCGGCGTGGCCGTCGCCCTCCACCTCGGTGTAGCCCAGCGTGTTGCTCAGGTTGTTGGCACTCAGGGACGCGCTGATCTTGTCGTTGAACTGGTAGTTGACAAAGGCGTTGAGCACCGCAAACGCCGGCATCGCGATGGTGTTGGCGTCGTCGCCCCAGGCCTTGCCGGTGCCGACCAACGCCGCGCCGATCTCGAACGGGCCGATGGCGTAGCTGGGTGACAACTGGTAGGCAAACTCGGCCTGGCGGCGCGGCGTCTTGCCCACGGTGCTGGCGTCGTTGCTGGCGGTGATCTCGGCCTTGGTGTAGGTGCCCCCGCCGGTGAGCTTGAAGTCACCCACTTTGTAGCCCAGCTCCAGCTCGACGCCGTTGGCGCGGTATTTGTTGCTGGTGAACTTCTGCGTCGTGGCCTCGAAGTTGCTCTCCCGGGTGCGGGCATTGAACACCGTGCCAAACAGGCTGAACGGCCCGCCGCGCCACTTGGCGCCGGCCTCGACCTGGTCCACCTCGTTGAAGGGCACGGGGCTGCTGCCGTTCAACGTCGGCTTGTAAGTGCCCACATTGGGCACCGCCGCCGTGGGCGTGTTGCCGTTGTACAGCAGCCGGTCGGCGCTGAAGGCCACGCCGTTGCTGACGCGGCCAAACAGCGCCAGGTCCTTGTTCAACTGGTAGTTGCCGCCCAGCGAGTACGAGGTGTGGTCCAGCTTGTAGGCCACCGTCTGCTGGGTGATCGGGTCCCAGGTCTTGGCCACCGGATCGTCTTGCCTGGCAAAGCCCGAGGCCTTCTGGCGGTCGTGGCGCACGCTGCCGTCCAGCGTCAGCGGGCCCGACTCCCAGGTCACGGTGGCATACGGCGCGGTGGTGCTGTAGCCGACGTTGAAGTCACGCACGCAGCAGCCACCAAAGGTGTCCCAGCCGGCGCCGGCCAGCGTGGCGTTGGCGCCCGTGTTCTTCATGTCCACCGTGTAGGTGTTCCAGAACCAGGTCAAGGCCACCTGCTGTTTGGCGGTGAACAGGCCGCCGGTGACCGTGGTCTTGCCGCCCGCCACATCGCCAAACGTCTTGCTCAGCTTCAAATCGTTGACGGTGTTGCCCAGGTCGTTGATCGAGGTGTTGAACAGCGCGGCATTGAACTTGGACGCGCCGGGCGTGGGCGTGCCGTTGTTGGTGGGGAACAGCGCGATGAAGCGCCCGCTGTTGCTGGCGTGGCGGAACTTGTCGGTGATGCTCCAGCCGTCGCCCAGCGTGAACTGGCCCTCGGCGCCGATGGCGGTGCTGCGCACGCGCAGGCCGTCACGCGGGTTGGTCGAGCCCAGCTTGCCGTCGGCGCCAAACACCACGTCTTGCGGCGTGCTGTTGTTGATGAAAAACGCCGTGCGCGGATCAATGCCGGGGATGGTCTTGATCTTGCCGCCCTGGGTGATCACCGGCACGGGCAGGAAGGACGGGGTTTTGTCGTCCAGCGCTTTCAGGCTCAGCCGGACGAAGCCGGCGCTGAAGTCTTGCGTGATGTTGGCCTTGATCTGGCCACCGCTGGCGGCGTTGAAGCCGGTTTTGCGGTCGCCCTCACCAGTGCGCTGGAAGCCGCCGATGTGGAAGCGCGTGCCGTTGCCCAGGCTGGCGCCGTAGTCCACGTCCACCCGGGTTTGCCGGCCGCCGTCCAGGCCCAGCGTCAAGCCGACCGCGCCACCGGGCTCATCGCCGGTCTTGCTGATGAAGTTGACGATGCCGCCGGGTGAATTGGTGGCCAGCGTGCTGGCCGAGCCGCCACGGATCACCTCCAGGTGGCCCAGGTTGTAGTCGGTGCGCAAAAACTGGTCGGCGGTGCCGAAGGCGATGTCGCCAAACAGCAGGATCGGCAGGCCGTCTTCTTGAAACTGCACATAACGCGCGCCGCCGGCCGAGATCGGCACGCCGCGCACGGTGAGGTTGGCATTGCCCTCGCCGCCCGATGACTCAGACCGGATGCCGGGGATCGAGCGCAGGATCTCGGCCGCGTTGGTGGGTGCGAGCTTGAAGATCTGGTCGGCCTCGAGTGTGCTGATCGACACGCTTTGCTTCATCTTGCTGGCGCCGGTGGACGTGCCGGTGACCACCACGCGGTTCAGGTTGAGGGTGTCTTCAGCATCCTTGGGCTGCGCCGCCTGGGCCTGGGCCAGTGCGGGCAGCAGGCTGAGCGAGGCGGCCAGCGCCGTGGCGCGCAGCGCGATGTGCAGGGATGGGCGCGCGGTGGCGGGCCGGGTTTGACGGGTGCGGGTCATCAGGTGTCTCCTTGGGTGGCAGGTCGGGTGGGGCTCTTGCGTCATCGCGCACCCCCAGGTTTTGAAAATTTTAATTGCATTGCAATCGATTGCGAAGCCGGGTAAACGAAGGGCTTGAGGGGTTTGTTGTGATCCTGCAACGTAGCGCCGGGAGCGCCGGGAGCGCCGGGAGCGCCGGAAAACGCTAATCGGGTGCGCCGGATTGCAAGGGGTGCTGCACCAGCCCGGCGCCGTCTCGCGTTTGCAAGCGGCTGGCCCGGCTTTGCAGGTTGACGCGCAGCTCGGCCTCGGCGCTGCCGTTCACCCAGCGCAGCGCCAGCACCTCGGGCTCGCTGGGCAGCAGCGCAAACTGGCCGTTGAAGGCCGGATGGCTGTTGCGCAGCCGGATCAGGCGCAGCAGGTCTTGCACCACCGGGCGCTGCAGCGCGGCGTCGATCTCGGCCCGGCTGTAGTGGTGGCGGTTGATGTCGCGGCCCACGCTGCTGCGCGCCAGTAGCTCAAGATCGTTGTGGCCGGCCAGCAGGCCGACGTAATACACCTGCGGCACGCCGGGCAGGAAGAACTGGACGGCGCGGGCAAGCAGGTAGGCCCGGTCGTCGCGGCCCAGTGCGTCGTAAAACGTGCAGTTGACCTGGTACAGATCGAGGTTGCTGGCCGCCGCGCCGGTGGCCTGGCGGCTGGCGCCACCGCTGTTGTTGTGCACCCACTCGACCAGCCAGTCCAGCTCGGCCGGCGGCACCAGGCCGGGGTGGGCGACGCGGTCAGTCGAATCGGCGCCGATGTCGATGATGCCGATGCCGTCATGCGTGTCCAGCACCGTCAGCGCGTTGCTGGGCCGCAGCGCTATCCAGTGCTTCAGCGGCTCGGCCGTGCCGTAGCACAGCGCATGCAGGGCCAGCGGCGGCAGGGCAAAGTCATAGACCCAATCGACACGGGCGGCGATCTCGATCTGGCGCTGGTAGTAGGCGTGGATCTCGACCAGCACCTCGATGCCACGCTGGCGCGCCTGGGCGGCAAATTCATCGATGAAGGCGAAGGTCTCGGCCATCATGAAGCAACTCGCGCCGGCCTTTTTGATGGCGTAACCCACCGCGTCCAGCCGCACCATGCGGATGCCGGCGCCGGCCAGGGTGTCGAGGATGGCCAGCAGATAGGCCCGGCCCTGCGGGTGCGCCACGTCGATGTCGAGCTGCTGGGCGGTGAAGGTGGTCCAGAGCAGGCGGCGCTCACCGCTTTGCAGCGTCACGGCCGTGAACGGCAGGCCCGGGCGCGGTCGGTAGATGGCCAGCAGATCGGCCTCGGTGGCGCCGTGCGGAAATACCGCGTCCAGCGTCAAGAACAGGCCGGCCTGCGGCGACGCATTGCCGTGGCGTGAGTAATCGGCGAACTGCGGTGAATCGACCGAGAGGTGGTTGACGATCACATCGGCCATCACGTCGGTGTGCCGGGTGAGCGCCCGGATGTCGCCCCAATCGCCCAGCCGGGGATCGACCTGCAGGTGGTCGCTGGGGTCGAAGCCGGCGTCAGCGCCGTCGATGGGGGTGAAAAACGGCAGCAGGTGCACGCCGCCAAACACGCCGGCCAACGGCGCGCCGGGGCCGGCCAGCAGCGCTTGCAGATCGGCCAGGTTGCCGCCGCCCAGGCGGTCGACGTAGCTGATGAGCTGGACCTGGTTTTTCATGCGCGGGCGCCTGCCGCGGCGCGGGCCGGCGCGGTTTTGACAAAACACACCGCCACGGCAGCGGCCAGCAGCAGCGCGCCGGCCAGGCGGATCACGTTGTCGGGCGCACCGCCCAGCCAGCTTTGGTAGTACAGCGGCAAGGTGAGCATCTGCAGAATCATCGGGATGACGATGAACATGTTGAAGATGCCCATGTAGACGCCCGCCCGCTCGGGCGGGATGCTGCCGGCCAGCAGGATGTACGGGTTGCCCATGATGCTGGCCCAGGCCAGGCCGACGCCGACCATCGGCACAAACAACCAGGCTTTGTCGTGGATGGCCGGGATGCACCACATGCCGATGCCGGCGGCGCTGAGGCAAAACGCATGCACCGCCTTGGCGCCCAGCCGGCGCGTGAACGGCAGCATCGCAAACGCCGCGACAAAAGCCACCGCGTTGTAAAAGCCGCCGATCTGGCCGTTCAACAGCCCGGCGTCGCGGAAGCCGGTGGACGCCGCATCGCTGCTGCCAAACATCGTTTTGGCCAGCGACGGCACGATGTAAATCCAGTAGCACAGCATGCCGTACCACTGGAACAATTTCATCCACCACAACTGGCGCATCGTTGGCGGCATCTCTTTGACGGCCAGCACGATCTCGGCCAGCGTGGCGCGCCAGCCGGTGGGCTGGGCCCGCATGGCCGCCAGCTCGTCGGGTGACAGCGGCAGCTCGGGCGTGCTGTGCACGCTCCACCACACGGTGGTGATCGAAAACAGCGCGCCAATCAAGAACGCGATGATGGTGATGTGCGGGATGTTGTGGGCATTCACCGCATCCTTGTTCATGCCGGCCAGCACCAGCAAGGTGGGTGCCAGGTAGGCCAGCGTTTGTGCCAGGCCGGTGAAGGCGCTCTGCGTCAAGAAGCCGATCGAGTGCTGGTTTTTGTTCAACCGGTCGCTGACGTAAGCCCGGTAGGGCTCCATCGTCACGTTGTTGGCGGCGTCCAGAATCCACAACAGGCCGGCGGCAAACCACAGCGTGGGTGAAAACGGCATCACCAGCAGGCCCAGGCTGCATAGCAGCGCGCCGACCATGAAATACGGCGTGCGCCGGCCCCAGCGGCTGGTGGTGCGGTCACTCAACGCGCCGATCACCGGCTGCACCAGCAGGCCGGTCACCGGCCCGGCCAACCACAGCAGCGGCAGGCTGGCCTCATCAGCGCCCAGGTATTTGTAGATCGGGCTCATATTGCTTTGCTGCAGGCCAAAGCTGAACTGGATGCCAAAAAACCCGACATTCATGTTGACCACCTGCCAAAACGACAGATGGGGTTTGGCGGTGCGGATCATGGGTTGGGCATCGGGTGTTGGGCGAAGACCCGCATAGTGATCGAATGCAATCGATTGCAACAGCGGGCAAACCCGAAGCTGCGGCGCCGGCCGGCTCGGCGCTCATGGCTTGATGTTCAGCGCCTGGCCGTGTGGCGCCTGGCCGTGTGGCGCCGGGCCGGCCAGCGGGACGGCAAACAGCACGGCAAAAATGCAAAAAGGGCCCGAAGGCCCTTGTTGGCGTGGATGACGGTGCGTCTGGCGTCCGTCTTGTACTCGTCTGGCGCTCGTCTGGCGTCGGATCAGACGCTGCGGCGGCGCCGGGCCAGCCAGCCCAGCGTGGCCAGGCCCGACAGCAGCATGGCGGCGGTCTCGGGCTCAGGCACTGGCGTGGCGGTGAAGCTGTATTCCAGCTTGTTTTGCGGGTTGGAGATGATGGTCGAAAACATACCGCCGCTGGCCGAGAAGTTCAAACTGCCGTTGCTTTGGGCCAGGCTGGTGAAGCCGCCCACCGGCAGCGACACCGTCTGCGAGAAATAGCCGCCGACAAACGGCCCTGAGATCGTGGTGATCGTGAAGCCCACCAGGCCCGAGGTGGTGGCCGCCGGGCCGCCGTTGACCGAGATGTCGGCGGTGCCGAAGATGTTGGTGGTGGCGTTGGTGGCGCCGTTGATCTCGGTGAACGACGGGTTGCCGAGGAAAGCCTTGAATGCGCCGCTCAGGTTCCAGCCCACATTCTTGGTGAGGGTGAACGACGGCAGATTGACCAGCGTGTTGGCGGTGGGCCCGAAGCTGACCACCGACGCGCTGTTCGGCAAGGTCCAGGAAAAACCGTAGTTGTTGCCCGAACTGAACGAGCCGGCCAGGAGCCCGAGGGTGGTGGTCTCGTCGTAGGTGACGGTGGCCGGGCCGATATTGGCCACGGTGATGGCCGAGACAGACGAAACAGCCGCCAACAGGGACAGCGCGATGACAGTGGGTTTGAGCTTCATGAGGATTCCTGGCTGACGGTGCGCATAAGGCGCGCTCCACGAACCGGAATGTAGTCTTCGCCCAGCGCTTGTCGATCCCCGGATCAGGGTCTTCACCCCCCCGAATGCGGGGTTGCCCGGCGGCCGCAGCCTGGCCGCCGCAACCGCGCGCCGGCGCGGCCCCGCCCAGCGTCAGGCGCGCAGCCGGTCGGGCGACAGATAGGCCTGGCGGTACTGCTCAAACAGCATCGAGTCCGCCGCCTCGATGCGCTGCTGCTCGGCCACCGACGCCGCCGCCAGCGCGGCGTAGCGCGCCGCTTGGCCGGCCGACCATGGCAGCGCCAGCAGCGCGGCACGGGTGGCGTCCGACTGGGCCCGAATGAAGCGCGGGTACGAGCCGTCAAAATCGGCCAGCATCGTGGCCAGCACCCGCGCCGACGGCAGGCTGGCCGGCTGGGCCAGCGCGGCGCGGGCAGCGGCCAGCGCGTCGGCATACAGTGCGCCGCCGTGCGCTGCGTCCATCGCTGCGGCAATCGGCGCGCATTCATCCAGCAACTGGCCGGCCCAGTCGGCGAGCGTGATTTCATGGTCGCCCTGCTCCAGCAGCAGGCCGGGCTCACGGCCGCGCGCCGCTGTGCGGTGCTGGTTGCGCGCCAGCGCGGCGATCTCGCCCGGCGTATCGGGCGGGCTGTCGGCCAGCAGGCAATGCAGCAAGAAGACGTCGATAAAGCGGGTGGTGGCGGCGGCGATGCCGGCCGGCACGAATGGATCGAGGTCCATGCAGCGCACCTCGATGTACTCCACGCCGCGTTCACGCAGCGCGTGCAGCGGCCGCTCGCCCGGGTAGATCACGCGTTTGGGCCGAATCAGGCCGTAGAACTCGTTTTCGATCTGCAGCAGGCTGGTGGCCAACTGGTTGTAGTCGCCGCCCGGGTTGCGGATGCCCACCGCCTCATACGCGGGGTAGGGCTGGGTCAGCGCGCCGTGCAGCGAGTTGGCATAACTCTCCAGGCTGTTGTAGCTGACCGCCAGCGTGGCCTGCGCATCGCTCTGGTAGCCGAGACGGCCCATCCGCAGCGAGGTGGCGTACGGCATGTGCAAGCTGCCGCTGTCGGGCAGCGGCTGCAGCCGGTGCGGCCGGCCGGCGACAAAGTCGCCACACACCGCCGGCGACGCGCCAAACAAATACAGCAGCACAAAGGCGTGGCGGCGGAAGTTGCGGATCAGCGCAAAGTGCTCATCGTTGCCCAGCCCCGGCATCGACCAGTTGTAGTGGATGCCCGAGATCGTTTGCATGCGCCGGCCGTAGCGGTGGCCCAGGCCCATGCGGTACACGCTCTTGGCGCGGCCGACGTTGCTGGCGCCGTAGCGCCCCACCGGGATGGTCTCGTCGGTAGGCAGGCCGCAGGGCATGCTGCCGACCCACAGCATCTCGGCATCCGGCCCGGTGCCCAGCGCGTGGTA
>JANLOP010000198.1:0-9765 GCA_031366635.1 Betaproteobacteria bacterium
ACGGGTCATCGACGATGGGCATGAAAAAGTCGGTGGTGGCGATGATCGCCTGCTCGTCATTGAGCTGGTAGACGGCGGCGTCATCGGCGGTCTCGATGCCGACCAACAGCTCTTTGGGGATGGGCATGGCGGCCGTGCCCTTCAGTATCTCGGACAGCACGCCGGGCGCGATCTTGCAGCCGCAACCGCCGCCGTGCGACAGCGAGGTCAGGCGGGGCTCACCCGGTGGGGGGGATTGGCGGTCAGGGGCGTTCATGGCGGTTTCCAGCAGGGTGAAGGCGGCGGGTTTGCCGCGAGGGGGGCAGCGGGTTTGCAGCGGGTTTGCAAGTTCAGGCGGCGCGGTGGGCCAGCAGCGGCAGCACCAAGTCCATCAGCGTCTGGCGCTCGTGCTCGGGGCTGAACAGCGCGGCGCGCTGGGCGCACTGCGCTGCCAGACCCGGCAGCATAGCCGCATCGTCCCGGGCGCGGGCCAGCAAGGCGGCCAGCGCAGCGTGGTCGCCCCAGTCGAAGTAGCCGGCGTAGTCAGCGCCCAGCAGGCCAACATTGCCGTCGATGCGCGAGGCGATCACCGGCGTGCCGGCCGTCACCGCCTCGATCACCACATGGGCGCCGCCCTCCATCCGGCTGGCATGCACCAGCACATGGGCAGCCTGGATGCGGGCCCGCGTGGCGGCATGGGGCATGGCGCCCAGCCAGCGGTAGTGCGCGCAGGCGCCGGCCAGCGCCTGGGCCTGAGCGCCCAGCGCCGGGTCCAGCGCAGCGCCGATGTGGTCGAGCAGGATGTCGGGCCGGCCGGCCAGCCGGCGCGCCGCCTCAAAATAAGTTTGCGGTGATTTTTCATCGCGCAAGTGGCCCACCATCAGCGCCCGCAGGTGGTGGGCGGTTTTGGCGGCCGGCCGGCGCGCCGGGCTGGACTGCAACAGCACACCCGCCTTGCCGCGCAGCGCAGCGGGCAGCCTGTCCAGGCCCAGCTCGTTGAGGACCACCAGCCGGTCGGCCAAATGCAGCGATTGCTGGGCGCTGGCGTCGCGCTCGATGTCGCGGTACAGGTCGGTGCCGGTGAGCACCAGCAGCAGCGGGCGCCGGCCATCCTGTTGGCTTTGCGCAGTACCCCAGGCCAGCATCGACGGGCTTGAGCGGCGGGCGTGCAGCGCGATCATCAGGTCTTCATCACCGCTGGCCCAGACATCCGTCAGCCGCACCCGACAATCACGCGACAGCCAGCGCGCCCAGCGCCGGGCCGTCTGCCAATTGCCGTTGTTGGCGGCGGCCAGCGCCGGGGTGACGATCACGACAGCAGGCTTTTTCACCGTCGAAGGGTAGCGCAGATGGACCATTCCGCCCGGCTCGGCCTGGCCACCCGGCAGGCCGACGCCAGCACCCTGGCCCAGGCCCTGCGTGCCAGCCGGCAAGACACGCTGGCGCTGTTTGCGCTGGGCCAGGCGGCGGCAGGCGGCGTGGTGCCGCAGCGGCCCGAGCTGAATCCGCCGCTGTGGGAGCTGGGCCACATCGGCTGGTTCCAGGCTTGGTGGCTGGCGCGCAACCCGCAGCGCGGCCGCGGCCCGGCGGCCGACGCCGATGCGCTGCGGCCGGCCGACGCCGGTGATGCGCTGTACGACAGCAGCCAGGTGCCGCATGACAGCCGCTGGGCGCTGCCGCTGCCCGGTGCCGACGCCACCCGGGCGCAACTCGACGGCCAATTGCAGCAAACGCTGGCGCTGCTGCACGACGCGCCGCCGGGCGATGAGTCGCTGTATTTCTTCCGCCTGGCGCTGCTGCACGAGGACATGCACCACGAGGCCGGGCTTTACATGGCGCAGGCGCTGGGCTGGCCGGTGGCCGATGCACGCTGGCAGCCGCCGCCGCTGGCCGAGGCCAACCCGGCGCTGGGTTTTGCTGCCGGCCCGTGGCATTTGGGCCACGCCGGCCCGGGGTTTGTTTTTGACAACGAACTGGGCGCGCAGCGTGTGGATTTGCCGGCCAGCCAGATCGACAGCCGGGTGCGACGCTGGGCTGATTTTTTGCCGTTTGTCGAGTCGGGTGGCTACCGCCAGCCGGGCTGGTGGTCGGCGGCCGGCAACGCCTGGCGGGCTGCGCACCTGGCCGACGTGGGCCCGCAGCCGCGCCACCTGCGCCAGCATGCCAACGCCTGGCAGCACAAGCACTGGGGCCGGTGGTTGCCCCTCAACCCGGCGCTGCCCGCCAAACACCTGAGCTTTTTTGAGGCTGAAGCGTGGTGTGCCTGGGCCGGCCGGCGCCTGCCCAGCGAGGCCGAATGGGAGCGCGCCGCCGTCACCCAGCCCGGGGTGTTTGATTGGGGCGCGGTGTGGGAGTGGACGGCCAGCCCGTTCACCGCCTACCCGGGTTTTGTCGCCCACCCGTACCGCGACTACTCGGCGCCCTGGTTTGGCAGCCGGCAAGTGCTGCGCGGCGCATCATTTGCCACCCAGCCGCGTTTGCAGCACCCGCGCTACCGCAACTTCTTTACGCCTGGCCGCACCGACATCTTTGCCGGCTTTCGCAGTTGCGCGCTGTGATGCGCCGGGTCAGGCCACCGGCTCGATCATCCGGCGGCTGCCAGCATCACCGCAAACCAGCCCTGGGCGTCGGTCCAGGTGGTGACCGGGCCAAAGCCGGCGTCGTGCAGCAGCGCGGCAAAGTCATCGGCCCGCCATTTGTAGGAGTTCTCGGTGTGCAGCCGCTCGCCGGCGGCAAAACGCCGCTCGCCGCCCGGCCAGCGCACGGTGCTGTCGCAGCGCGCCTCCAGGTGCATCTCGATGCGCGACTGCGCGGCGTTGAACAGCGCCACGTGGCGCCAGTCGCGCACCCGGAAGTCACTGCCCAGCAGCCGGTTCAGGTGGTTCAGCAGGTTCAGATTGAAGGCCGCCGTCACGCCCAGGCCGTCGTCATAAGCCGGCTCCAGCACGGTGGCCGGCTTGACCAGATCGACCCCGATCAGCAAGGCGCCGCCGGCCGCCAGCGCGTGCGCCTGTTGCAACAAGCGCAAGGCCAGATCGGGCTGGAAGTTGCCGATGCTCGACCCGGGGTAAAACAGCAGCGCCGGGCCGGGCACCACGCCCGGCGGCAGGGCCAGCTCGTTGGAGAAATCCAGGCCCACGCCCACCATGTCCATCGCCGGATGCTGGCGCTGCAAATTGGCCAGCGCCTGCTGCAAAAAATCGGCCGAGATGTCGATGGCCACGTAGCGCTGCGGCGCCAGCGGGCCAAACAGCGCGGCCGCCTTGGCGCAGTTGCCGGCACCCAGATCGACCAGCGTGGGCAAGCCGCCCGGGCCAAAACAGGCCCGAACGGCGGCGGCGATCAAGGCGCCCTGGCCGGCCAGGATGGCGGCCTCGGTGCGGGTGGGGTAGTACTCGTCCAGTTCGGTGATGGCATCAAACAGCCGCGAGCCCAGGGCGTCGTACAAAAACTTGGGCGATACCCGCGCCGGGTCGGCCAGCAAGCCGGCCGCAGCCTCGGTCGCCAGGCCGCTGGCGTCACTCTGGTGCAACTGGATGAATTGGGGTGAATGCATCGAGGAGCCCGGTGCGGTAGCGACGGCGCAATGTAGCAGTGCGGCCAAGGCCCGCACCGGCGCCGGACCTGCGCATCGGTTCCAATACCGCTTGTCGTGGCGTGGCTGCCACGCCCGCCCCCTTCTCAGGAGATTGATCGATGTTGAGCTTGTCCCCTCTGCGCACGGCCCGCGCCGCACTGGCCTGCGGCCTGTTGTTGTTTGCCGCGCTGGGCAACGCGCAGCCGGTGTTGCGCATCACCGCCATCCCCGATGAATCGCCCACCGAGCTGGCCCGCAAGGCCGCGCCGCTGGTCAAGTATCTGGAGGCCAAATTGGCCATGAAGGTCGAGTTCACCCCGGTCACCGACTACGCGGCGGCGGTGGAAACCTTGGTCAACCGCAAGACCGACCTGGCCTGGTTTGGCGGCTTCACTTTTGTGCAAGCCCATGTGCGCTCGGGCGGCAAGGTGCTGCCACTGGTGCAGCGTGAGGAGGACGAGCGCTTCCGCTCGGTGTTCATCACCAGTGACCCGTTGATCACCAAACTCACCGATCTGAAGGGCAAGGACGTGAGCTTCGGCTCACAAAGCTCGACCTCCGGCCATTTGATGCCGCGCAGCTTTTTGCTTCAGGCCGGTGTTGATCCCGACAAGGATTTCAAGCGCGTGGCCTACAGCGGCGCGCACGACGCGACGATTGCGGCGGTGGCGTCGGGCAAGGTGCAGGCCGGGGCGCTGAATATCTCGGTCTGGGACAAGTTTGTCGCCGACAAGAAAGTCGACCCCAGCCAGGTGCGGGTGTTCTTCACCACACCGCCTTACTTTGATTACAACTGGACGGTGCATGCCGACATGCCGGCCGCGCTGCGCGAAAAGCTGACCGCCGCGTTGCTGGCCTTGAGCCGCGACAACGCCGAGGGCAAAGAGATTCTGGAGTTGCAGCGCGCCAACCGCTTTGTGCCCACCAAGGTGGACAACTACAAAAGCATCGAGGCCGCGGCGCGCAGCGCGGGCCTGCTGTAGGCCGGCTGCCGCAGATCCCCACGCCGGGCCCGGCCTTGCAAATCGACCTGCGCGACGTGGCCGCCCGCCACCCCGCCGCCCGGCCCGGCGCCGCACCGGCGATCCAGGCGCTGAGCCTGCGGGTGGCGGCCGGTGAGCAAGTGGCGGTGATTGGCCCGTCGGGCGCCGGCAAGACCACGCTGTTGCAGGTGCTGGCCTGCGCACTGCCGCCGCTGGCCGGCCAGCTATCTTTGGGCGGCACAGCGCCGTGGCGGCTGCCCCGGCCAGCCTTGCAGCGGCTGCGTGGCAGGCTGTTTTTGGCGCCGCAAGTGCCGCCCCTGCCGCCGCGCCAGCGCGTGGTCACCGCCGTGTTGGCCGGTGCGCTGCCCGGCATGGGCTTGTGGGCCAGCCTGCGCTCGCTGATCTACCCGGCCGACATCCCGGCGGCATTTGCCGCGCTGCAACAATTTGATCTGGGCGACAAGCTGTTCGACCGGGTGGACCGGCTGTCGGGCGGTGAGCGGCAGCGGGTGGGCCTGGCGCGCACCCTGCTGGCGCCGGCGTCGCTGTGGTTGATCGACGAGCCGCTGTCCGCACTCGACCCGACACGCGCCCAGCAGGCCATCCGCACGCTGGTGCAGGCCGCCGGCCGGCGCGGTGCCACTTTGGTGGCCACCCTGCACCAGGTGGACGCGGCGCTGGCCCACTTTCCGCGCATCGTCGGCCTGCGCGATGGCGCGCTGGTGTTTGACCTGCCCGCTGCCCAGGTGACGCCCGAGCGCCTGGCGCGGCTGTATGCCAATGAGTCGGCCGATGAATCCCGCCACGCGGCGTTGGCGCAGGCCGGGGCGCCGTCCGGCGTGCCGTCGGGGGTGAGGGCCGGGTTGCCGGCAGCCACGCCGCCGGTGGTGACGTACTGCCGATGAGCCCGGGCGTGACGGGCGGCCCGGGCGTGCCGCGCCGATGACCACCGCCGCAGGCGTTGCGCCTGTCAGCCCGCCGGCACGCGACCCGGCCTGGTGGGGCCGGCTGTTCTGGGCTGGCGCTGCGGCGCTGCTGCTGTGGCCGCTGGCAATCGCCACCGAGTTCAAGCCCTGGGTCATGCTGGACGCCGCCAGCTTGCGTGTCAGCGCCCGGTTTCTGGCCAGCTTTTTCCCGCCCGCGCTGGGCGCGGATTTTCTGCTGATGGTGGCGCGTGAGACGGGGCGCACCGTGGCGATGGCCACCGTGGGCATCAGCCTGGCGCTGTTGTTGGCCATCCCGCTGACCTTGCTGACAACCCGGGCGCTGTCGATCTCGGCACTGGCCGGGCGCATGGCGCGGTGGCCGTTCTGGCTGCGCCAGGCGCTGAAATGGAGCTTGATCGTGCTGCGCAGCACGCCTGAGCTGGTCTGGGCGCTGGTGTTTGTGCGGGTGGTGGGCCTGGGGCCCACCGCCGGCGTGCTGGCCATCGCGCTGACTTACGGCGGCATGCTGGCCAAGGTCTACGCCGAGATTCTGGAAAGCGGCGAGCCCGGCCCGTCTGAGGCCTTGCTGCGCAACGGCAGCGGCCGCTTGCAGGCGTTTGTCTACGGCCTGCTGCCGCAAAACGCGGCCGAGCTGGCCAGCTACACCGTCTACCGCTGGGAGTGCGCGATCCGCTCGTCGGTGGTGCTGGGCTTTGTCGGCGCGGGCGGCCTGGGCCAGCAGATGGATTCGGCGATGAAGATGTTCAACGGCGGCGAGGTGGCGACGATGCTGGCGGTGTTTGTCGCGCTGGTGGCGCTGGCCGACCGCGCCAGCGCGGCGCTGCGCCGGGTGCTGGCATGACGCGGCCCATACCGTCACCGCCGCCGTCACTGCCGCCCGCGCCGGCTGCCGGCCCGGCCCGCTGGTGGCTGCTGGGCCTGCTGGCGCTGGTGGCGGCCAGCTTCTGCTCACTCGATCTGCAATGGGCGCAATTTTTCTCACTCGACGCGGTGCACAGCATGGGCCGGTTTGTGGGCGAGTTCTTCCCGCCTGACTTGAGCCTGCCGTTTGTGCGCAAGGTGCTGGCCGGCACGCTGGAAACGCTGGCGATGTCGGTGCTGGGCACGGCGCTGGCGGCGGCCGCCGGGCTGCTGCTGGCCGGACCGGCCAGCAGCACGACCGACGGCAGCGGTCGGCCCTCGGGCGGCGCGCTAGCGCGCGGCGTGCGCATCATCACGCGCTGGCTGCTCAATGCGCTGCGCGCCATCCCCGAGCTGGTCTGGGCTGCATTGCTGCTGGTCTCGGCCGGCCTGGGCCCGCTGGCCGGCACGCTGGCGCTGGCGCTGCACACCACCGGCGTGCTGGGCCGGCTGTTTGCCGAGGCGATCGAGAACGCCCCGCCCGGCCCGGCGCTGGCGCTGCGCACCCAGGGCGTGGGCAGCGCCCGCGTGCTGCTGTATGCCACTTTGCCGCAGGTGCTGCCGCAACTGCTGAGCTACACCCTGTACCGCTGGGAGAACAATATCCGCGCCGCCGCCGTGCTGGGCGTGGTGGGGGCGGGCGGGCTGGGCCAAATGCTGGCCTTCCACATGGGCTTGTTCCACATGGCCAAGACGGCCACCATCCTGGGCGCGATGCTGGTGCTGGTGGGGCTGGTGGATGCGCTGAGCTACGGCGCGCGGCGCGGTTTGATGCGTTGACGACGGCGCGGCCGGTCAGCGCGGCCCCCGCGCTGGCCAGCCCTCGCCGGCTGCCAACGCCGCCCGCAGCGCATCGCCGTGCGCGTCCAGCCCGGGCGGGCTCTGGTCGGCCTCGGCCCGCTGGCCGTCAAAGCGCATCGGGTTGGCCACCAGCGGCATCGGTTTGTCAGCGCCCACGTCCATCGGCGACAGCAGGCCGCGCGCCACCACCTGCGGGTGCTTGAAGACGCCGGGCAGGTCCAGGATCGGCGCGCACGGCACGGCATGCGGCTCCAGCAGGGCCACCCAGTCCAGCGTGCAACGCTGCCTCATCCAGCCGGCCAGCACCGGGATCAGCGTGTCGCGGTGGCTGATGCGGCCGGCGTTGCTGGTGTAGCGCGCATCGGCCGTCACGGCCGCGCCCTCGGCACCGCCCGCCAGCGCACAGAAGCGCACAAACTGGCCGTCATTGCCCACCGCCAGCACGATGTGGCCGTCCAGCGTCTCAAACACCTGGTAGGGCACGACATTCATGTGCGCATTGCCCATGCGCTTCGGGATCAGGCCGCCCACCAGGTGGTTGCTGGCCTGGTTGGCCATCATCGCCACCTGCACGTCCAGCAGCGCGGCGTCGATGTGCCGGCCGCGGCCGGTACGGCCCCGCTCGATCAGTGCGGCCAGGATGGCGGTGCTGGCGTACAGGCCGGTGAACAGGTCGGCCACCGCCACGCCCACCTTTTGCGGCTGGCTGCCGGGCGTGCCGTCTTTCTCGCCGGTCACGCTCATCAGGCCGCCGGTGGCCTGGATGGCAAAGTCGTAGCCGGCGGCCTGCGCCATCGGGCCGTCCTGGCCGTAGCCGGTGATCGAGCAGTACACCAGCTTCGGGTTCAGCGCGGCCAGCGCGGCGTAGTCCAGCCCGTAGCGCAGCAACTGGCCCACCTTGTAGTTCTCCAGCAGCACATCGGCGCCGGCCGCGAGTTGCTTGACCAGCGCCGCGCCGTCGGGCGTGGCGATGTCGATGGCGATCGAGCGCTTGCCCCGGTTGGCACTGAGGTAATACGCCGACATCTTGTCGGCCGCCGGGCCCCACCAGGGCGGGCCCCAGCCCCGGGTGTCGTCGCCCACGCCGGGCCGCTCCACCTTGATCACATCGGCGCCGTAGTCGGCCAGCACCTGACCAGCCCAGGGGCCGGCCAGCACCCGGGACAGGTCAAGCACTCGGGTGCCGTCCAGCAGTTTGGGGCCGGTCATAAACGCTCCAGATGCGCGGGTTCAACCCAGCAGACGCCTCGGAACGGGCTTCGCCGGGCCGATGGCGTCCGCCCCGGGGGGGCTGAGGCCGGACACAAACGGTGTGCCGTTTGTGCCTGCCGAAGAGCAGGGCCTCAGGCCCTGCGCGGCCTGCAAGGACGCCGCAGGCGCTTCGGGGGGGGGTCAACTGAAGGCTTGAATGCCGGTGATGGCCCGGCCCAGGATCAGCGCATGCACATCGTGTGTGCCCTCGTAGGTGTTGACCACCTCCAGGTTGACCATGTGGCGGATCACGCCGTATTCATCGCTGATGCCGTTGCCGCCCAGCATGTCGCGCGCCATGCGGGCGATATCCAGCGCCTTGCCGCCGGAGTTGCGCTTCATGATGCTGGTGATCTCTACCGCCGCCGTGCCGGCGTCCTTCATCCGGCCGAGCTGCAAGCAGCCTTGCAGGCCGAGCGTGATCTCGGTCAGCATGTCGGCCAGCTTTTTCTGGATCAACTGATTCGCGGCCAGTGGCCGGCCAAACTGCTGGCGGTCCAGCACATACTGCCGGGCCCGGTGAAAGCAATCCTCGGCCGCGCCCAAAGCGCCCCAGGCAATGCCGTAGCGCGCGCTGTTCAGGCAGGTGAACGGGCCTTTCAGGCCGCGCACGTCAGGAAAAGCGTCTTCCTCGGGGCAGAACACCCCGTCCATCACGATCTCACCGGTGATGCTGGCGCGCAGGCCCACCTTGCTGTGGATGGCCGGGGCGGTCAATCCCGCTGCGCCCTTGTTCAGGATGAAACCCCGGATCGCACCCTCATCGTCTTTGGCCCAGACCACAAACACATCGGCGATGGGGCTGTTGCTGATCCACATCTTGGCGCCGCTCAGGCTGTAGCCGCCCGGCACCTTCTTGGCCCGGGTCACCATGCTGCCGGGGTCCGAGCCGTGGTTGGGCTCGGTCAGCCCGAAGCAGCCCACCCAGGCGCCGCTGGCCAGTTTGGGCAGATATTTTTGCTTCTGCGCCTCGGTGCCAAACTCGAATATCGGCACCATCACCAACGAGGTTTGCACGCTCATCATTGAGCGGTAGCCCGAATCCACCCGCTCCACCTCACGCGCCACCAGGCCGTAACACACATAGTTCAGGCCGGCGCCGCCGTAGGCCTCGGGGATCATCGAGCCCAGCAGGCCCAGCTCGCCCATCTCATTGAAGATGGCGCGGTCGGTTTTCTCGTGGCGGAAGGCGTCCAGCACCCGGGGCGCCAGCCGGTCCTGGCAATAAGCCTGGGCCGCGTCGCGCACCGCGCGCTCGTCGCCTGTGAGCTGGGCATCCAGGTGCAGCGGGTCGTCCCAGGAGAATTTGGCGTGGCTGGCCATGGTG
>JANLOP010000228.1:0-12225 GCA_031366635.1 Betaproteobacteria bacterium
CCCATGTCCACGCCGATCACCCGGCCAAAGCCGCGGCAGGCCTCGCAGGCGCCAAAGGCCGAGTTGAAGCTGAACAGCGCCGGCTGCGGGTCGGCATAACGCCGGTCGCTGTCGGGGCAATGCAGGCCGGTGGAGTAGCGCCACAGCGTTGCGGCGCCCTCCCCCACATAGACATTCACCCGCCCACCCCCGCGTTTGAGCGACAGCTCCAGCGCCTCGACCACCCGCACCTTGTCGGCACTGCCCAGCCGCAGCCGGTCGGCCACCACATCCAGCACCTTGCGGTGGGCCACCACCCGCTCGGCCTGCACCCGGGTAAAACCGCTGGCCGACAACCACTGTTCCACCTCGGCCGGCGTCACCGTCTCGGGCAACTCCACCGGGAAGGTGATGACCACGCGCGGATCACCCGCAAGTCCTTGGCCCCCAAGGCGCTCTGCGCCAGCCCCCCGAGGGGGCGCGCCGCCGTCTTGGGGCGGCCCGGCGACGGCGGCCGCGCGGGCCACCAAATCCGCATAAATCGTCTCCGGCGAGTCATGCCGCACGGCTTGTGCCGTCTGCTGGTCGAACAACTGCGCGGCGCGGGCAAACAGCAGCTTCAGGTGGTCGTTCAGCTCGGTCATCGTGCCGACCGTCGAGCGCGAGGTGCGCACCGGGTTGGTCTGGTCGATGGCGATGGCCGGCGGCACGCCGTCCACCCGGTCCACCGCCGGCCGGTCCATGCGGTCCAAAAACTGCCGGGCGTAGGCGCTGAAGGTTTCAACGTAGCGCCGCTGGCCCTCGGCATACAGCGTATCGAACACCAGGCTGGACTTGCCCGAGCCACTCGGCCCGGTGACCACCGTCATCTCGCCGGTGTGGATGTCGAGATCGAGGTTCTTCAGGTTGTGCTGGCGCGCGCCGCGGATGCGGATCAGGCCGGGCGCCGGGCCGACGGACAACCGCAGATCGGGCTTTTCTGTCTGAATCAACCGTTCGCTCTCAAGGGACGGGCGCGTGGCGCCAGTGGGCAGAACGGCGGGGACGGTCATCAAGCAGGCTCCTGGCAAGCGAAGCCGGGCATTCTAGAAACCCCTGCCCGGCCCGGCCGGCCAGGGGTTGAAACAACGCAAGACCGCAGCGCCCGGGGCGGCAGCAGATCGCTGTGCGCGCCGCGCAGCACCCGCACCGGGATTTGCAGCCTGTTCCAGGCCGGACACGGGCCGTCGTCTTGCGAGTGGTTGATGAACTGGCGCACCAGCGCCGGGTCGTCGTGCGGCGCCACCTCGGGCCCGATGTCGCTCAGCACCAGCCGGCGCAGACGGCCGCACAAGCAACCGGCCGCCGCAGGCAGGCCGACGACCCCGCCCATCGACGTGCCCAGCCAGTGGCAGTGGCCGAGGCCCAGCCCGTCCAGCGGCTCCGCGGCCTGAGCGGCGTAGACCGCAAGCTGGTATTCGTCGTCCGGCTGCGGGCGCCACTGCGACAAGCCCGGCCCGGCGCGTCGGGCACGGCCGATGCGCAGGGGTTGATTCCGGCGCGTCAGTTGGCCACGTTCAGCGCGTTGCCGGCGAAGCCGATCTGGTCGGCCAGCAGCGGCGCCGCACTCAGCGGCGGCATGTTGGCCGCGCTGATCGCCGGCGCCGCACCCGGCACCCCACCACGCGGCGTGGCGCGCACCACCTGGCTGGGCGGCAGTGGCGTGCCATTCTTCAGGTGGGCGTACATCGCGTCCATCGCCCGGTTGAAGTACACATGCAGTGGCACAAAACGGGTGTCGAAGCCGGAGAACGGGATGAAGCTGTCGAAATGCTGGGCGTTGGCCACTTCGATGTAGCCGACCTTGCTGGCGCCGGCCTCGACCGTGCGGTTGAAGGCGACATAGGCACGCGCGTTGTTGTTCACCGGCACCAGCGCGTCACTGCGGCCGGCCACCACCAACGTCGGCTTGGCGCGCAGGTTGCCGCTCAGCAGCACCTCGGCGATGCCGGCCTGCACGGCGGCGGCCTGCGCTGCGGTGGGCCGGGTCGCGCTGGCGGTGGCGGTGAGTGGGGCACCGGTTTCGTCCAGCCCGGTGACCAGCGCACGCTGGCACAACGCGTTGTCCAGGCCGAAGTCCTGCACACCGGTCGATGCCGAGGTTGCCAGCGGCCAGGACCGTGGGCCGCCCACCGAGTCGTTATAGACCACCGTGGCCGGTGTGCCGTTGGCCGTGCCGTTGGCCAGCGCGAAGCTCTGGGCCTTGACCACGGCCGACACCGCCACCGGCGCGCCAGCGCCGTCCACCTGGGCAAAGCTGGTGTTGCAGACGTTGTCCGTCACCGCGAACCGGCCGTAGCCGGTCGGGTACATCGCCGACAGGATGGGCCCGTTGCCCAAGCTGTAATGGGCGTTGTGCATGTTGTCGTTGTCGGGCGTCCAGCCGAAGTTGCGCAGCTTGTTCAGCGCGTCCAGCGACTGCGCGGCGGTATCCGCGCCGGTCACCAGCCCCTTGGCGGCCAGGCCGGTGCAGCGGGCAGTGGCTCGGCCGGTGCGGCCGGTGATCACCAGGTGGTTGAAGACTGTCAGCTCGGCCATCGCCGCGCCGGCCGCCAGCGCGGCGCAGGGTTGGTAGAGGCTGCCGTAGGTGGTGTAGTCGGCCAGCTTCTTGCCAACGTTGGCAATCGCCACGCCGCCGAGCTGGATGCCGTAGGCCGTCGAGCTGGGCAGTTGGGTTACCGGCTCACCGGCCACCACGCCGTCGATCAGCCCGCCGCTGTCTTGCTCGGCCGCATGCAGCACCGCCGCGCCGCCGTTCGACACCGAGCCGGCGATCACCAGCGTATTGCCGGCGTTGAAGGGCGCAGGCGTGCTGATGCTGCCGTAGCGGTCGTTCAGCACAAACAGCGCGTAGCGCGCGGCGGCCAAGGTGTCGTTGCCCCAGTCTTTTTCGGGGTTGAGCTGCGAATGCACTTGCTTGAGCGCCAGCCGGTTCGGGAACAGGGCGTTGTAAGCACTGCGTGCGGCGTCGGTGATGTTGGCGGCAAAGAAGTTCAACGCCCCGGCGGCGGCGCGCGTGGCCCGGGTGCCGTCGATGCGGTTGACGCTGTCGTCGCTCGGGTCGTACAGGCCGACGCCCTTGCCGGCATCGGTCAGCGCCACCGCGCAGCCGTGCTTCAGGCCCCACTCGCCGGCCGAGGCGATGGCGCCGTAAACACCGCGTGAGCCCGACGACGGCCCCAACACCATGCAGGGCGCGGCGGGGTTGAAGCTGTCGGGCACCTGCACCGCGATGACCACGCGCTTGCGCCCGCTGCCATCGTCGAGCGTGGCGACATATTCGCGGCCCGGAATCAGCCCTTCACCGGTGGTGACCGCGCCGGCGCTGTCGACATTGGGCCCGTACAGCGTGCCGTAGCCGCCGCCAGCGGTGTAATCGACCAGGGCCCGGTAGTTGCCGTAAATCGCGTTGCGGCGCAGCTCCAGCGCGGTCGGGTTGAGCGGGTCGGCATAGGCCGGCGCGGTGGCCAGGCCCAGCCCGGTGCGGCCGAGGCCGGCGGTCAACAAATCCTGCGTGGCTGCACTGTTGCCAGCGCCGGTGGCGGTGGCCGGGTAGGCCGTCATGCCCTGCGGGGTGGTGTCGGCGGCCAGCGTATTGGGCGCGGGCACCTGGTCGTCGATGCAACCGGCCAGCAGCAGGCCACCCAGGCTCAGGGCGGTGGCCAGTTTGGCGGCGGCCCGTCTGGGTATGGCGGTGGGGCGGATCGGTGTCAGTTTCAAGGTCATGTCATCTCCTCGTTGAAATCAAGAACGCGGGCGCAGCGCCAGCGCCCGCAGCCGGCCCACCACGCCGGTGGGAAAGTGGTAAACCGACAGCACAAACAGCAGGCCCAGCCAGAGCAGCCAGCGGTCGGGTGAAACCAGTGGGCCCAACACCGGGCCGAGCAGCGGCACACCGTCCAGCGCGCCCGCACCCAGCTTGAGCACATCCTGCAAATAGTTTTGCGCCAGCACAAACAGCACCGAGCCGACCACTGCGCCGTACATCGTACCCATGCCGCCGATCACCACCACCAGCAGGATGTCGAGCATGATCTCGAAGCTCAGCGTGGTGTCGGGCCCGGTGTAGCGCAGCCACAGCGCCAGCAAGGCGCCGGCCACGCAGGCGAACAACGCCGCCAACACATTGCTCAAGGTGCGGAAGACGACCACCCGGTAGCCGATGGCCTCGGCCCGGAAGTCGTTTTCGCGGATGGCTTGCAGCACCCGGCCGAACGGTGAGTTGACGATGCGCAGCAGTGCCAGGAACAGCGCCAGCACCACGGCAAACAGCCCGTAGTAGCTGACGATCTTGCCGTCCAGCACCAGCCCCAGCACCGGTGCATCCAACAGCTCAAACGCCGGGCTCAGCACGGTCGGTGATTTGAAGCTCAGACCGTCTTCGCCGCCGGTGATGTCACTCAGTTGCGAGGCCAGCGTCAAGAACGCCGAGGCCACCGCCAGCGTGATCATCGCGTAGAAGATCGCCTTGACGCGCAGCGAAAACAGCCCGATCAGCAGTGACAGCAGCAGCGACAACGCCAGCGCCGCAGCCAGGCCCAGCGCCACCGCCGGCCAGCCGGGCCCGAGCCGGCCGCTGGCCACCGCCACGCCGTATGCGCCGATACCAAAAAACATGGTGTGGGCAAAACTGACGATGCCGGTATAGCCCAGCAGCAGGTCGTAGCTGGCCACCAGCAAGATGAACACCAGCATCTTGGCCGCCACGTTGAGCGATTTGCTGCCGGGCAAGGCAAACGGCGCCACCGCCAGGCCGACCAGGATGAGGATCAGCAGTGCGGCCAGCCAGCGGCTGCGCGGCAAGTCGTGGGACAGCATCCGGTTCAGCATCGCGATGGCCTGCTCATCGGTTCGTCACCGGGTAGAGGCCTTGCGGCCGCCACAGCAGGATGGCCACCATCAACCCGATGTTGGAAAACAGCGCCACCTTGGGCGCCAGAAACCCGGTGTAGTTGGCCATCAGCCCGACCAGCAGCGCGCCGACAAAACAGCCCAGCGTGCTGCCCAGCCCGCCGATGATGATGACGATGAAGATCAGCACATTGACCTGGGCGCCGATCTGCGGCGTGACGTTTTGCTGGTACAGCCCCCATAGCACGCCGCCCAGGCCGGCGAGTGCCGAGCCGGCGACAAACACGCTGACAAACAGCCGGCGGATGCGGTAGCCCAGGGCCTCGACCATCTCGCGGTCTTGCACCCCGGCGCGGATCAGCAGGCCCAGCTTGGTGCGGTTGAGCGTGAAGGCCAGTGCGGCAAACACCGCCAGCCCGATGGCGCCGGCCAGCAGCCGGTATTTCTCGATGGCCGCGCCGCTGCCAATGCCCTCGATCAACCAAGAGCCGCGCAGCACCGACGGCAGCGGCAGGGCGATCTGCTGCGGGCCCCACAGCACTTTGATGATCTCCTCGCCGACAATCATGCCGCCCATCGTGATCAATATCTGCTTGAGGTGCAGGCCGTAGACAGGCCGCACGATCACCCGCTCAAAGCCCCAGCCGACCGCGCCGCTGACCAACATCGCCGCCAGCATCGCCAGGCCCACGCTGGCCAGTTGCGCCGGGGCGGATTCACCCGCCCAGCCGGCCAGGCCGCCCAGCACCGTGGTGGCCACAAAAGCACCGAGGGCGATGAACACGCCGTGGCCAAAGTTAAGCACGTCCATCAGGCCGAAGACCAGGGTCAGGCCCGAGGCGATGACAAAGATGATCAGGCCCATCGCCAAGCCGGCCACCGTGAGGGTGAGCCAACTGCTGGGGCTGCCGATGGCCGGCAGGGCCAGCAACACCAGCCCGGCCAGCAGGGCCAGCGGGCGCCAGTCGAATCGGGCTTGGGGCATGGCGCTGGCTGTGTTTGGGGTTGGGGACGCGCTCGCGGCGCCCTCCCTTGTAGGGCGCGTTCCGGCTTGCAAGCCGGAACCGCTCGGCGGGCGAGCCGCATGCGGCTCGAAACCCCCGCCTTGCCCCCAGCCCTCTCCCGCGTGCGGGAGAGGGAGCAATCCGGACCCACCGCCGTCTGGCGCGGGTGCCTGACTCCCTCTCCCGCCTGCGGGAGAGGGTTGGGGTGAGGGTGCTGCCCCGCGCCGAAGCCATGACGAAGGGTCACGCCAACTCACTGACCCACCCCCAGCGACAAGCCCAGCAAGCGCTGCTGCATCTCGTCATCCTCAGCCAGCTCGGCCATTGCGCCGCTGTGCACCACCCGGCCGTTGTCCATCACCGCGACAAAATCACCCAGCGCACGGGCCATCGCAAAGTTCTGCTCCACCAGCAAAATCGTCGTGCGCTGGCGCTTCAACTCCAGCAAGGCCGCGATCAGGTTGTTGACGATGGCCGGCGCCAGACCCTTGCTCGGCTCATCGATCAGCACCAGCGCGCGCGGCTCGATGATGGCCCGGGCCACGGCCAGCATCTGCTTTTGGCCACCGCTCAATTTGCCGGCCGGGAACAGCCAAAATTTCTTCAGTGCCGGAAACAGCCCAAAAATCCAGTCCAATCGCTCGGCGCTCAGCTCACCGGCATGGCGGGCGCTGCGGGCCGCCAGCAGCATGTTGTCCCGCACGGTCAGGTCACTGAAGATGCCCATGCTCTCGGGCACGTAGGCCAGGCCCAGGCGGGCGATGTCGGGCGTGGCCAAACCCCTGATCGATTGGCCGCGAAACCGCAAATCCCCCGCGCTGGCCGCCCACAAACCCATGATGGTGCGCAAGGTGGTGGATTTGCCGGCGCCGTTGCGGCCCAGCAGCACCGTCACCTGGCACTCGGGCACCCGCAAATCCACACCTTGCAGGATGTGGTAGGCGCCGATGTGGGTGTGCACGCCCGTCAATTCAAGCAGCGCGGCGCTCATTCGGAGGTGAGCGGCGCTCATGCTGCTGCTTCTGCCACGATGCCCAGATAGGCTTGCTGCACCACCGCTGAGGCCATCACCGCCGCCGGCTCACCATCGGCCACCAACTGGCCGTTGTGCAGCACGATGATGCGGTCGGCCAGCTCGCGCACCACCTCCATCTTGTGCTCCACCAGCAAAATGGTGGCATCGGGCCGGGCTTTGAGGTTGCGGATCAGGTCGAGGATCACCGGCACCTCGTCGGCGCTCATGCCGGCAGTGGGCTCGTCGAACATGAACACCTTGGGGTCGAGCGCGATCAGCATCGCCACCTCCAGCTTGCGCTGGTCGCCGTGCGGCAGGCTGCTGGCCAGCGCGTCGGCCCGGTCGGCCAGCCGCACCTGGGCCAGGATGGCTTGCGCCTCGTCGAGCCAGGTCTTGTGGTCGAGCCAGACCCGCCACAAATCCACGCCGCCCAAAAAGCGCAAGCTCGCCCCGCCCTGCCCGCGCCCGGCCTGGCGCGCCTGCACCGCCAGCCGCACGTTTTCACGCACCGACAGGCCGGCAAACAACTGCGTGAGCTGGAACGCCCGGCCCAGCCCCAGCCGGGTGCGCAGCGGCGCCGGCAGGTGGGTGATGTCTTGCCCGTCCAGCAGCACCCGCCCGGCGCTGGCCGGCAACTGGCCCGAGATGAGGTTGAAGTAGCTGGTCTTGCCGGCGCCGTTGGGGCCGACGATGGCCGTCAGCGTGCCCGGCGCAAAGGCGCACGACACCTGGTCTACCGCCACATGGCCGCCGAAGCGGATGGTCAGGTTTTGGGTTTCTAGCATGGCGGGGGAGTGGGCGTTGGCGATGAGCGGGGCGGCTGGGCGGCTGCACCCTCCCTTGCAGGGCGCCGCAGAAACGGGCACCGCCAAACCTCAGCGCGAGTTCCGGATCGGCACCGTCATCTCTTCGGCCTTGATCTCGCGCACCAGCTCGGGCACGCCCCAGGCAAACGCCGGATCGACTTTGATCTTGAAGTGGTACATGTCCTGCAGCGCCTGGTGGTCTTCTTTGCGGAAGGTCATGCGGCCCTTCGGCGTCTGGAAGCTCATGCCCTCCATTGCCGCGATCAGCTTGTGGGTCGAGGTATCACCGCCGGTCTTCTTCAGCGCCTCGACCACCGCAATCGCCGCGCTCATGCCGCCGGCGGTGAAGAAATCCGGCGGCGCCTTGTATTTGGTGTAGTGATTGGCCACCAGCCACTCATTGACTGAGTTCTTCGGGATGCCGAAGTAGTAATACAGCCCGCCCTCCATGCCCGGAAACTGCTTGTACGCCGTCATCGCCGGCAGGATGTTGCCGCCAGTGGCAATCTCGATGTTGTGGCGCTTGAAATCGAGATCGGCAATCTTGAACGGGTTGCCGCCGGCCCAGACAATCCAGACGATCTTGCGGCCGGGCTGGTCTTTGAGTTTGTCGATGATGCGCTGGGCAGCGGCGGTGAAATCGGTGGTGGCCGCCGGCAGGTATTCCTCGTGGTTCAACTTGGCCTTTTTCAAAGCCTCTTTGAAGGCTTTGACGCCGTCGCGGCCAAAGGCCGTGTCTTGCGCCAGCGTCACCAGCGTGGTGCCGGTCTTGTCCAGCGCCACGGCGTTGGCAATCGCGTCCTGGCTGCTGTTGCGGCCGGTGCGGAAGATGTATTTGTTCCATTTGTCGCCGGTGATTGAATCGGCCACCGCCGGCTCAACCAGCAAAATCTTTTTGTACTCCTCGGCCACCGGCAGCATCGCCAGCGCCACCGGCGATGCGGTGGGGCCGACGGCAATATCCACCTTGTCATCGGCATAGGCCGCGGCCAGCAGGCTTTTGCCCACATCGGGCTTGCCCTGGTCGTCTTTCTCGATCACCACCAGCTTTTTGCCAGCCACCATCCGCGTGCCGCCGGTGGCGTAGTCCAGCCCCAGGTTGAAGCCGATAATCGTCTGTTTGGCATAAGCCTCCAGCGGGCCGCTTTTGCTGGCGATCAGTGCAATGCGCACCTCGCCTTTGGCGGGCGCCTGGGCCAGCGCCATTGGGCCGATCAGGCCAGCGGCAAGGGCTGTGAGCGCGGCGGCGCAAACCAGGGTGATGATATTTCGGCGCTTCATCAAGACATCTCCTGCGATTTTGGGATTGGGCTGCGCCCGGCGAGTGGGCCGGGCGCGTGCATTTGCCAGGCCCGGCGGCATAAATCAAGGGCAGACCCCTGGTTTGGCGTTGGCGCCACGCCGAGCGGCAGCGGCGAGAATATCCGGCTTCAAATCAAAGCCAAAACCCGTCACGGCAGGGGTCGCCATTCATCGGCGAGGCAGCCATAAAGATGGGTGTCGTGGGCCACGCCCTTGGCCACCCAGCGTTGGCGCAAGCAGCCCTCACGCACAAACCCCAGGCGCAGCAAAAGTGAATTGGACGCAAGGTTGTCGGTATTCACTTCAGCCTCGATGCGGCGCATGCCGAGTTTGGCAAAGACATGATGGCAAACCCCTGTCAGCGCTTCTTTTGCATACCCCTGCCGCCAGTGCGGCTGGCCCAGCACATAACCGATTTCAATGCGCGCGCTGGCCTGGTTGAAATTGAACAACAGCAGCGTGCCCAGGATTTTCTGGTCCGCCGTCCTGACGATCACGAACTGGTTGGCAGTTGCGGCGGTCACCAGCTTTTCCATCCGCGCCAGCCAGGCGATGCCATCCTCGGGTGTTTGCCAGGTGGCATACGGCAGAAACGCGGTGACTTCATCATCGCCATTGATATCGAACAGATCAGCCAGGTCATTGGCGCTGACGGGCCGAATCGTCAGCCGCCGGGTGGTGATTTGACGGGCGGTGCCGGAAAAATAAGGGCTCATGCGGGTGGCGGTATTTTCTGGACGTGCTGGTCAAGCAGAATATTATTGCCGTCCGGATCGACCACGATAAAACTGGCCGGCCCGTTGCTTTGTGCGTCAACGTCACTTTGCAGCGCGATACCGTCTGCCTTCAGCCGGTGCGCAATATCACGCACGTCGGTGAAATCGGTGAGGGTTGCGGCCTGGCTGTCCCAGCCTGGGTTGAACGTCAGCATATTCTGCTCGAACATGCCCTGGAACAGGCCGATCACCGTACTGCCGTTCTTCAAGATCAGCCAGTTTTGCGCCGCAGCGCCGGCAAACTCACTGAAACCCAGCTTTTGATAAAGCGCTTTTGAGGTGGCCAAATCCTTGACGGCTAAACTGATGGAGAAAGCACCGAGATTCATCGTCTGCTCCGGTTGATAGGTCGATGCACCCGATTCGAGGTACTTTATCTCACGCGCGTCAGGCGCCTGTCGAAACGTTTTGTCCAACCCACAACCGATTGCCGTCCGGATCATCGATCCGGAACTCGGTCATGCCGTAGAACGTGACCGCCAAGTCCGGCACAACCAGGCCGTTTTTCCGAACCCGCTTGTGAAACTCATGAATGTCATCCGGGTACAGGTAGAGAACGCTGGCTCGAACCATGCCCGGGTGAACATTGATGGACTCATCGACCATCAGGCGGCACTCGCCAAAGCAGAGCATCGCCCAACGCCAATCATCGTTGCGCTGCTCGATGCAAAAGCCGAGCTTCTGATAGAAATCGACGCTTGCGGGCAGGCTGCTGACGGGCAGCATTGGAACAAGGCGGTTCATCTTCATCGGCTGCTCCGGGGTGCGCGGCAAAGGGCGTGGTTGAGCGAATGCGCAAGGGCATCGGCGGTGGCGGCCAGGCCGGTGCAGCCCGCACTGTAGGCGGGCCGGGCCGCCAGCCGTTGGCGCGGACTTGCCGAATGGCTGGCCGGCCGCAGGGCCGCAGGGCCGCAGTGCTGCCGGGCAGCCGGGCTGCCGACCTGCCGGGGCTCTCAGTGCTTTTCAGTGCTGGCCGGCGCGGCCACCCTGAACCCCGCCACCGTCTCAGCCAGCCGGCTGGCCTGCTGTTGCAGGCTGAGCGCGGCGGCAGCGGTCTGCTCCACCAGCGCGGCGTTTTGCTGGGTGGCCTGGTCCAACTGGCCGATGGCGCTGTTGATCTGGCCGACGCCGGTGTGCTGCTCGCCACTGGCCGCCGTGATCTCGGTGATCAGCTCACTGACCTGGCGCACCTGGCCCACCACCTCGTCGATGGTGCTGCCGGCGCTGTTGACTTGCTGCGTGCCGGCGTCGATGCGCGCCACCGTGCCGGTGATCAGCGCCTTGATCTCGCGCGCGGCGTCGGCGCTGCGCTGGGCCAGGCAACGCACCTCACCGGCCACCACGGCAAAGCCCAGCCCCTGCGCACCGGCGCGGGTGGCCTCGACCGCCGCGTTCAGCGCCAGGATGTTGGTCTGGAAGGCGATGCCGTCAATCGCGCTGATGATGTCGGCAATGCGCCGGCTGTCGCCCTGGATGGCCTGCATCGTGGCCACCACCCGGCCCACCGCCGCGCCGCCGCGCTGGGCTGCGGCGGATTCGGCCTGCGCCAACAGGCTGGCCTGGGCGGCGTTGTCGGTGCTGGATTTGACGGTGCCCGACATCTGCTCCATCGACGCCGCCGTTTGCTGCAGGCTGGCGGCCTGCTGCTCGGTGCGGCCCGACAAGTCGGCATTGCCCAGGGCGATCTGGGCCGACGCGGTGGCGATGCCATCGGTGCCGGTGCGCACCGCGCTGACCAATCGCGCCAGGTTGCCGGTCATGCGGTCCAGGCTGGCCAGCAACTGGCCGATCTCGTCGCGCCGGGCGGCCGGCATGCGCTGCGTCAGGTCGCCGGCGGCCACCGCATCGGCCCGCTTTTTGGCCTCGGCCAGCGGCCCGGTGATGCATCGGGTGATCGACCGCGCCGCCGCCACGCCCAGCGCGATGGCCAGCGTGGCCAACCCGGAGAGCCAGGCCAGCGCGGTGCGGGCATCGTGTCGCACCTGCGTGGCCTGGTCGGCAGAGCGTTTTTCGTTGTAGGTCCACCAGGCGTCGATGGCCAGCGTGAGCGTCTTGAAGGCCTGCTGCGAGCCGCCGTTGAGCTGCTGGCGCGCCCGCTCGGCCGCCGTCGGGTCACCGGGGATGGTGCGGGCGATGTCGAACAGCACATCCTGCGCCGCCCAGTAGGCGACCAGGCTGGTCTTCACCGTGTCGTAGTTGCGGCGGTCGGTGGCGTCGGTGATCCATTTTTCGTAGGCCGCCAGTTGCTGGTTGGCCTGCTGGCGCTCACGCGCCACCTGCTGGGCCAGCGCGCGGGCCTCGGCGTCGTTGTCCAGCAACACATGCAGGGCCTCCAGCCCGCGCACGTTGTCCACCCGCTGGCTGAACAAATGCACCAGCTTGACAGCCGGCAGCGTGTGGTCGTCAAACTCGGCCATGCTTTGCAGTTGCTGGCGCGCCTGCCAGACCGACCC
>JANLOP010000279.1:0-8195 GCA_031366635.1 Betaproteobacteria bacterium
TCGGCGCGGGTCGGCGCGGGTCGATGTGCTTCAGCAGGCGGCAATGCACCGGCCCCGTTGCCGGCCACGCCTCACCCTGATGGGCCCGCTGGCGGCCAGAGCCCCGCCATCGCCTGCACAAAGCGCTGGCCGATGGCGCCGGCCTGCGCATGCTGGTGATCGCGCAGCACCCAGCGCCCTGCCACCAGCACATCGCGAAACGGCCGGCCCGGGCTGCTGAACACCAGCCCGTCCAGCCACCGGTCGGGCGGCAGGCCCAGCACCGTGGGGCAGGCGGCATCGACCACCAGCGCATCGGCCCGGGCGCCGGGCCGCAAACCCCAGCAGGGCTGGCCGGCGGCTGCTGCGCCACCGGCCAGCACGCGCGAGAACAGCCGCTGCGCGGTGGACGGCAGGCCCGCTGCGGGCGAGGCCGCCACATTGCGCTGGCGCAGCAGCAGGCGCTGGCCGTAGTCCAGCCAGCGCAGCTCTTCGCGCCAATCGCGGCTGACATGGCTGTCTGAGCCGATGGCCAGCGGCACACCGGCGTCCAGCCAGCCGCGCAGATCACACAGCCCATCGCCCAGATTGGCCTCGGTGCTGGGGCAGATCACCACGCCGGCGCCGCTGCGCGCGACGGCGGCGATCTCGGCCGGCAGGCTGTGCGTGGCATGCACCAGTTGCCACCGGGCGTCGAGCAGGCCTTGCTCGGCCAGCCACTGGATCGGCCGGGCGCCGGTGGCCAGCAGGCAGTCGTCCACCTCGGCGGCTTGCTCGGCGACATGGATGTGGATCGGGCCGCTGAAGTGGGCGGCCAGATCGCGCAGCGTGTGGATGGCGTCGGGTGCGGCGGCGCGCAGCGAGTGGATCACCAGGCCGGCGCTCAGCAGCGGCGGCCGCTGGGGCAGGGTGTCTGCCCGGGCCTCGGTCTGCGACTGAAGCGCCGCCGCCCCGGCCGCCGCCCGGCCTGCGATGGCCTGCACCGCCGCCCACACGCCGGCCGGGCTGCTGGCAAAGCGCCGCTGCGCAGCGTGCAACCTGGACTGGGCAAAACCGGCACGCTGGTACAGCGCGGGCATCAGCGTCAGGCCCAGGCCGGCGTCTTGCGCCGCGTCGGCCAGCGCCCAGCCCATCGTTTGCGGGTCGGCATACGGTTGGCCGTCGCTGTCGTGCCGCAGGTAGTGAAACTCGCAAACCTGGGTGTAGCCGCCTTGCAGCAGCTCCAGGTACAACTGCGCCGCCACCGCCCGCATCTGCGGCGGCGTGATGCGCAGCGCCACGCCGTACATGCGGTCGCGCCACGACCAGAAATCATCGGCAGCCGATTCACGCCGCTCGGCCAGGCCAGCAAAGGCGCGCTGGAAGGCATGGCTGTGCGCATTCACCAGGCCGGGCAGCAGCGGGCCGGCCAGCACGCTGGCGGTGGGCGGCGGGTGGGTGATGCCGGGGTGGATGTCGGCCCAGCAGCCGTCAGCGCCGATGCGCAGCAGCACATGGGATTGCCAGCCGCCGGGCAGCCAGGCGTGGGCGGCCCAGAGCAGGGCGGGCGGTGAATCAGGCATCGGGCCGCCAGTCCAGCCCGGTTTGCAGCAGCGCTTGCAGCACCGGCGCCAGCGCGGCCATGCTGCGGGCTGACAGCGCCCAGGGCGGGGCTTCGTCCATGTAGCAAGACCAGCATTTTTCCAACTGCACAGCATGCACGCCGTCGGCCGGCCGGCCGTACTGGCGGGTGATGTAGCCGCCCGTGAAGCGGCCGTCGGTGACATGGCTGAAACTGGATTGCCCGTCCAGCACGCGCATCAGCGCACGGCGCAGCGACGGCGCACAACTGCTGGCGTTGGCGGTGCCCAGGTTCAAGTCGGGCAGCCGGCCGTCAAACAGCCAGGGCAGGCGCGACTGGATGCTGTGGCCGTCCCACAGCAGGGCGTGGCCGTGCGCGGCTTTGAGGCGGGCCAGCTCGGCGGCCAGCGCGTCGTGGTAGGGCTGCCAGCAGGTCTCGCGGCGCGCCATGACTTGCGCCGGGCTCGGCGCGCAGCCGTCCCGGTAGAGCGCGTCGCCGGTGAAAAACCGGGTCGGGCACAGCTCGGTATTGTTGGTGCCGGGGTACATCGGGGTGTTCTCGGGCGGCCGGTTCAAGTCGATGACGTAGCGCGAGTGGCTCGGCACGATCAGGCTGGCGCCCAGGCTTTTGGCAAAGTCGTAGACCGCTGCCAGGTGCCAGTCGGTGTCTTCCAATGCCAGCGCCCGGCCAACGAACTGCGGTTTCAGCGCGTCCGGGATGAAGGTGCCGACATGCGGCAGGCTCACCAGCAGCGGGCTGTGGCCCCGGTGCAGGGTGTAGACCGGCGGGGCGATCTGCTGGATGACCTGCTGGGTGACCTGCGGGGTGCTGGGCGGCGTCATCGGGTTTGTCATGTGGTGCGCTCTTGTCCGCCCTGCACCACGCGCGCGGACGGGGCGTGGCCAAACCAGTAGGCCAGCTCGCTGGGATGCTCAACCGGCCAGGCGACAAAATCGGCGCGCTGGCCGGCCGCCAGCCTGCCCCGGTCGGCCAGGCCCAGCGCCCGGGCGCCGTTGACGGTCATGCCGCGCAGCGCTTCTTCCGGCGTCAGGCGGAACAATGTGCAAGCCATGCTCAGCATCAGCAGCGGGGACAAGGTGGGCGACGAGCCGGGGTTGTGGTCGGTGGCGATGGCGATGGCCACGCCGGCCGCCCGCAGCGCGGCGACGGGCGGAAGCTGCGTCTCGCGCAAAAAATAGTAGGCGCCGGGCAGCAACACCGCCACCGTGCCGGCGCTGGCCATCGCCTGCACGCCGGCCGCGCTCAGGTATTCGAGGTGGTCGCACGACAGATCGCCAACGCCGGCCGCCCGCGCCGCGCCGCCCTGGTCGCGGAGCTGCTCCGCATGCAATCTGACGGGCAGGCCCAGGCGCTGCGCGGCCTCAAACCCCCGGCGGGTCTGGGCGGGGGTGAAGGCGATGTGATCGCAGAAGGCGTCCACCGCATCCACCAACCCTTCGGCCTGCAGCGCCGGCAGCCAGGCGCAGACCGCGCTGATGTAATCGTCGGGCCGGCCATCAAATTCGGGTGGCAGCGCGTGCGCCGACAGGCAGGTGGTGCGCACCGTCAGCGGCAGATCGGTGGCCAGCCGGCGGGCAATGCGCAGGCAGCGGGCTTCCTGTTGGGCGGTGAGTCCATAACCGGATTTGATCTCCAGCGTGGTCACGCCGCCGGCCATCAAGGCCTGGGCGCGGACGCGGGCGCTGCGGTACAGCTCGGCGTCGCTGGCGGCGCGGGTGGCGGCCACGGTGGACCGGATGCCGCCGCCGGCCTGGTTGATCTGGGCATAGCTGGCGCCGTGCAGGCGTTGCTCAAACTCCAGCGCGCGCTGGCCGCCGTAGACCAGGTGGGTGTGGCAATCGACCAGGCCGGGGGTGACCAACGCGCCGGCCAGATCATGTTCGGCGTCGATGGGCGGGCCGGCGGGCGGATTGGCAGACCGGTGGGCCGCCAGCGCCTGCGGCAGATCGGCCATCGAGCCCACCCAGCGCAGCGCCGCGCCGTCTGTCAGCAGCGCGCCATCGTCGATCAAGCCCCAGCCGCTGCGGCCGGCCAAGGTGGCCAGGCGGGCATTGCGCCACAAGGTGGTCATGCGCTTGCCGCCGGTTGGGCGCTGATCCACCAGCCGGTGGGGTGGGGCGTGGCGGCGCTGCCCGCCAGCGGCAGGGCCGCGTCGAAACGCAAGGTCTGGGGCGCGGCGCCAAACCACAGCAGGGCCTGGGCCGGCACGGCGATGGCGTCAGCGTCGGCCCGGCAAATACCGGCCACGGCGCTGAACAGGCCAGCCATCGCCACTGCGGGTTGCCCGGGTTGCCCGGGGATCCAGGGCCTGCCGGGACCAACGGGATGCAGGCCGCCGGCCCAGCCGCGCAGCATCAGGTTCAAGTCCCGTGTCGGGCCGGCCAGCAGGCGGCAGTGGATTTTGGCATCGCCGGCAAAGCCCAGCGCTGCATCGCCCAGGCGCAGGCGGTGCACCGCGCCGTCGATGGTCAGCGCCACGCCCGCGCCTTGCAGCACCACCAGCCAGCGCTGCACGCCGGCAAACACCGAAAACGCAGCGTCCGCCGCAATCTCGGCCACGCTGATGCGCAATTGCCAGCCATCGCCCGGTGGCCAGGCCAGCAGCTCGCGCGTCAAGCCACCGCCGTTGCGCCAGGGCTGCGGCGCGGTTTGCGCGCAGGTGATCAGCCGGTGCGTCATGGGCTGAAGCTGCCGGTCAGCAAGTAGCGGCTGCCGGGGTGCACCAGCCGGGCCAGGGTGACAGGCAGGCCCCGGCTGACGGTGCGCCGCACCAGCACCAGGCATGGATCACCGGCGCCAATGCCCAGCAGCGTGGCCTCTTGCGCGGTGGGCGTGCTGGCCTCGATGGAATATTGCGCCTGCCACAGCGGCGCCACGTCCAGCAGGTGCTGGGTGGGCGTGGTTTTGGTGAAGTCGATGCGCAGGTAATCGGGCGCGCTGGCCGGGTTGACGTAGCGGTCCTCAGATTGCAGCGCCACACCATCATCAAAGTGCACCACCAGCGAGTGAAACACCGGCGCCTCCGGCGCCAGGCCCAGTTGCAGCGCCAGCGCGGCGGGGGCCGGCTCTTGCCGGGCCAGGTGCACCTCCAGATGGTGGTGATGGCCCCGGGCCTCGATCTCTTCATGCAGGTCGCGGATCGTCAGCGTGGACGCCACCCGGTGCAGCGGCGCGGCAAACGTGCCCACACCCTGCACCCGGTGGATCAGGCCCTCGGCTTGCAACTCGCGCAGCGCCCGGTTCACCGTCATTCGGCTGACGCCAAACTGCGCCACCAGCGCGGCCTCGGACGGCATCAACGCGCCGGTGGGCCAGCGGCCTTGTTGCAGCTCTGCCTTGAGGTACAGCACCACCCGGCTGTACGGTGCGATGGGGGTCGGGCGGGGCGCAGCAGGGCGCTGGCGGGGCTGGGCAAGCATGGCCGGATGGTAAGCCGCCGGCCTTGTCTAGACAAGTTGCCGTCGGCACCGGGCGGTGCGTGAAAACCCGGTGGCCGGTGCGCTTGCATCGGCTTGTCTAGACAAGTACAGTTCAACCCCGTCAACCGCACACCTGCCGAGGGCCTTGATGACCGATCTGTCCGAACCCCCTCTGTCGCGCCCCCGTGCCAGCGCCCGGCCGCGCACCGTGCGCGCACCGCGCGGCACGGCCATCACCTGCCGCAGTTGGCTGACCGAAGCCGCCTACCGCATGCTGCAAAACAACCTCGACCCGGAGGTGGCCGAGAACCCCGAGGCGCTGGTGGTCTACGGCGGCATCGGCAAGGCGGCCCGCAACTGGGATTGCTTTGAGGCCATCCTGGCCAGCCTGCGCACGCTGGGCGACGACGAAACCCTGCTGGTGCAATCGGGCAAGCCGGTGGGCGTGTTCCGCACCCATGCCGACGCGCCCCGGGTGCTGATCGCCAATTCCAACCTGGTGCCCAAATGGGCCACCTGGGCGCACTTTGACGAGCTGGACCGCAAGGGCCTGATGATGTACGGCCAGATGACCGCCGGTAGCTGGATTTACATCGGCAGCCAGGGCATCGTGCAGGGCACGTACGAAACGTTTGTTGAGGCCGGGCGCCAGCACTACGGCGGTGATCTGGCCGGGCGATGGTTTCTCACTGCCGGCCTGGGCGGCATGGGCGGTGCGCAGCCGCTGGCCGCCACCTTTGCCGGCGCCTGCTCACTCAACATCGAATGCCAGCAAAGCCGCATCGACTTCCGCCTGCGCAGCCGCTACCTCGATGAGCAGGCCGCCGATCTGGACGACGCGCTGGCCCGCATCGCCCGCTACACCGCCGAGAAAAAAGCGGTGTCCATCGGCCTGCTGGGCAATGCGGCCGAGCTGCTGCCGGCGCTGGTGGGCCGAGCCCGGGCCGGCGGTATCCGCCCCGATCTGGTCACCGATCAAACCTCGGCCCACGACCTGGTCAACGGCTACCTGCCGCCCGGCTGGACGGTGGCCGCCTGGCGCGCCGCCCAGGCCGACGCCGGCCAGCATGCCGGGCTGCGCACGGCGGCGGCGCAAGGCATCGCTGTACACGTGCAGGCGATGCTGGACTTTCAAGCACTCGGCGTGCCCACGGTGGACTACGGCAACAACATCCGCCAGGTGGCTTTTGATGCGGGTGTGAAAAACGCCTTTAACTTTCCGGGCTTTGTGCCGGCCTACATCCGGCCGCTGTTCTGCCGGGGCAAAGGGCCGTTCCGCTGGGTGGCGCTGTCGGGTGATCCGGACGACATTCGCAAAACCGACGCCAAGATGAAAGAGTTGTTCCCGGCAGACAACGCTGAGAACCGCCACCTGCACCGCTGGCTGGACATGGCGGCCGAGCGCATCGCCTTCCAGGGCCTGCCGGCCCGCATCTGCTGGATCGGCCTGGGTGAGCGGCACCGCGCCGGGCTGGCCTTCAATGAGATGGTGGCGTCCGGTGAGCTGAAGGCGCCCATCGTCATCGGCCGCGACCATCTTGATGCCGGCTCGGTGGCCAGCCCGAATCGTGAAACCGAATCGATGCTGGACGGCAGCGATGCGGTGAGTGATTGGCCGCTGCTCAACGCGCTGCTCAACACCGCCGGTGGCGCCACCTGGGTCAGCCTGCACCACGGCGGCGGCGTGGGCATGGGCTACTCACAACATGCGGGGGTGGTGATCGTTTGCGACGGCAGCGATGCGGCGGCCAAGCGAATCGAGCGCGTGCTGTGGAACGACCCCGCCAGCGGCGTGATGCGCCATGCCGATGCCGGCTATGCCGACGCCGTGGCCTGCGCCCGTGAGCAAGGGCTGAACCTGCCGATGGTCAACGCGGCGGGGGGCGTTTGATGCTGCTGCGCCCCGGCCATCTCTCGCTCGATGAACTGCAGGCCCTCCATGCCGGCGGCCAAGCGCTGGCGCTAGACCCGGCCGCGCTGCCCGGCGTCCTGGCCAGCGCGGCCGTGGTGCGGCGGGCGGCCGAGGGCAGTGTGCCGGTTTATGGCGTGAACACCGGCTTTGGCAAACTGGCGTCCACCCGCATCAGCGAGCGCGATCTGGCCACCTTGCAGCTCAACCTGATCCGATCCCACAGCGTGGGTGTGGGGCCACCGCTGACGCCGCCCGTGCTGCGGCTGATGCTGGCGCTCAAGGCCGCCAGCCTGGCGCGCGGTTATTCGGGCGTGCGGCCCATCGTCATCGACACGCTGGTGGCGGTGCACAACGCCGGCCTGTGCCCGTATGTGCCCAGCCAGGGCTCGGTGGGTGCGTCGGGCGATCTGGCGCCGCTGGCCCACATGAGCCTGGCGCTGATGGGCGAGGGTGAATTTTTGATCGACGGCCAGCGCCAGCCGGCCGCGCCGGTGCTGCAAGCCGCCGGCATCAACCCGCTGCAATTGGCCGCCAAAGAGGGCCTGGCGCTGATCAACGGCACCCAGACCAGCACCGCGCTGGCGCTGCACGCGCTGCTCAGCTTCGAGCCGGTGCTCGAAGCCGCGCTGTTGATCGGCGCGCTGACGGTGGACGCGGCGCGTGGCAGTGATGGGCCGTTTGATGCGCGAATCCATGCACTGCGCGGCCAGCCGGGGCAGATTGACGTGGCGGCTTACTACCGTCGCCTGCTGGCCGGCAGCGCCATCCGCCAGTCACACCTTGAAGGTGACGAGCGGGTTCAAGACCCATACAGCCTGCGCTGCCAGCCGCAGGTGGTGGGCGCCTGCCTGGACCAACTGCGCCATGCCGCGATGGTGCTGGTGCGTGAGGCCAACGCGGTGACTGACAACCCGCTGGTGTTTGCGGAAGTCAACGCCGGGCCGCCCCAAGTTGACTTGATCCCCCTTGGGGAGGCGGACGGCGCATCGAGCCGGCCTTGGGGGCTGACGGACAACGCACTGGTCAGTGGCGGTAACTTTCATGCGGAACCCGTGGCGCTGGCCGCCGACGGCATGGCGCTGGCCATTGCCGAAGTGGGCGCGATTGCCGAGCGCCGCATCGCGATGCTGATTGACGCCGGCGTGTCGCGCCTGCCGCCCTTCCTCACCGCCGACCCGGGGTTGAATTCCGGTTTCATGATCGCCCACGTCACCGCTGCCGCGCTGGCGTCCGAGAACAAATCCCTGGCCCATCCGGCCAGCGTGGACAGCCTGCCGACCAGCGCCAACCAGGAAGACCATGT
>JANLOP010000233.1:0-3425 GCA_031366635.1 Betaproteobacteria bacterium
TGCTCGGCCAGCCGGTCTACCGGCTGGCCCCAGAGGTGCGAGCCGTCGGCCTCGGCGAAGAACGAGTTGCCGAAGCCCGGCACGTTCATGATCAGGATGCCCAGCAGCGCAAAGCCGCGCACGATGTCGAGCGTGGCGATGCGTTGGCCGGCGGGCAGCGATGCGCTGGCGCCGGGGTGCGTCGCCAGCGGGGGTGCAGGCGCCGCGAGTGTGGTGCCGGCGGCCCGGTGTTGCAGGTGGGTCATGGTGTCTCCCGGGGGTGGGGGCAAGCGGCGGCACCGCTGCGAATCCCCCTTGCCTACCCGGACGCGATGACCGCCCGAAACCGGACATCGCACGGCTTGACGAGGCGGTGTCGTCGGGGGGTGATCGAGCGGCCTGCCGCACGCTCGCTGGGGCACGCGCCGGGCGCAATCGCCAGTTGCACCCGCCCCGGCGCAAGCGCCGAGCGGTGCATGTCGGGTCGCTGGCACTGAAGCAGGCGCCTGCCCGGCGGATGCAGCGGGCTGCGCGGCGCTTGCCGCTGAGAACCCCTTCATTCATCATTTGCTGGAGCACGCCGCAGCTGCAATTGCACCGCCAGTCAATCGATCTTGCGCAGTGGGTGGTTGAACATGTCAGCCACCAACAGGCTGCCATCGGCTCGCAGCGCGATGCCGGACGGCGCAAAAAACCGGGCTGACGACAAACCGCCGTTGACCGCGCCAAACTGCCCGGGTTGCCCCGCCAGCGTGCTGACGTTGCCGTCTGCCGCCACCCGGCGCAGTGTGTGGTTGAAGGTGTCGCTGAGGAACAGCACACCGGCCTTGTCCACCGCGATCCCGCCGATCAGATTGAACGACGCCGCAGACCGCCGGCCGTCGGCAAACCCGGATTGACCACTGCCGGCCACGGTGCTGACGACGCCCGCCGGGCTGATCTTGCGCAGCATGAAGCTGCCGGTGTCATAGACATACAGGTTGCCGAGCGCGTCGCGTGCGATAGGCCCCGGGCGGTTGAATGACGCCGTGGCGGCGGCACCGTCGGCCGTGCCGGCCTGGCCGCTGCCAGCCCAGGTGGTGACCACCCCCGCCGCGCTGATCTTGCGGATTTTGTGGTTGCCGGTGTCGCTCAGGAAGACCGTGCCCTGGGCGTCCAGCACCAGGCCTTGCGGGGCGTTGAACGATGCGGCCGTGCCGAGCCCGTCAGCGGCGCCAGCGCGCGGCTGGCCGGCCAGAGTGCTGACGACCCCCCACGCGCTGACCTTGCGCACCAGATGGTTGGCCGCGTCGGCCACAAACACCGTGCCTTGGGCATTGACGGCCAGGCCCACCGGCTGCCAGGCGGCAGCGGCCGGGCCCACGCCGTCCAGGTTGCTGTCGTTACCGCCTTGCGCCAGCGTGGTGGTCAGGCCGTCGGCGGCTATCTTGCGCAGCGCGCCCCAGCCGGCTTGCGTCAGGTAGGCAGTGCCCCGGTCATCGACGGCCAGGCCCAGCGGCTGGTGCAGTGCCACTGGTGCCACTGCAAAACCGTCCGCTGCACCGGCGCTGCCGGTGCCGGCCAGCAGGCCGACAGCGCCCGCTGGCGTGATCTGGTGGATGGCATGGTTGGCGGCGTCCGCCACGACCAGCACGCCGTCGAAAGTGGCCGCCAACGCACTGGGCTGGTTGAAGCGGGCCACCGGCCCGACACCGCCCGGGGGGCCGGGGCGATGCTGCTGGTCCGGGCCGGCGAACATGCTGACGATGCCGGCCGCTGTGATCTTGCGGATGCTGTGGTTGCCGGTGTCGGCGACATAGACAGCGCCGTCGCGGGCCACCGCCACACCGGCGGGGTGCGAGAACAGCGCGTTGGCAGGGCTGCCGTCCAGCGCGCCGGCCTGCCCGGTGCCGGCCAAAGTGGACACCGTGCCGCTGCCATCGATGCGGCGGATTTTGTGGTTGGCCGTATCGCCGACGTAGACCGCGCCCGCGCCATCGGCGGCGATACCGCTGGGGCTGTTGAACGATGCCGCCGGCCCGACGCCATCGGCCGCGCCTGGCGCGCCGCTGCCGGCCAGCGTGCTGACGCGGCCGTCGGCGCCGATGCAGCGAATCTTGTGGTTGCGCGCGTCAGCCACCCAGATAGCGTCGCCCAGCACCGCCACGCCCTCGGGGCCATTGAACTGTGCCGCCGCTGCCGCGCCATCTGCATCACCCGCCAGGCCACTGCCGGCCAGCGTGCTGACGTGGCCGCTGCGGCTGATCTGGCGCACCCGGTGGTTGCCGGTGTCGGCCACCACCAGGCTGTCGTCAGCGGCCAAAGCCAGGCCGTGCGGCGCGTTGAACGAGGCGCTGCTGCCGATGCCGTCGGCGGCCCCGGGGCGGCCCGATCCGGCCCAGGTCAGCACCTGGCCGTTGGTCATGATCTTGCGGATCTGGTGGTTCAGGGTGTCGGCCACGTAGACATTGCCCTGGCTGTCCGCCACCACGCCCAGTGGCTGGTGGAACGACGCGGCGGCGCGGCGGCCCGCGCTGTCGATGTGGCCGTCCTGGCCCGAGCCCGCAACCGTGCTGACCTGGCTGAAACCGCGCGCCGCGCCGGGCGCTGTCGGCGGGTCGGCGCTGGCCGCGCTGGTGGCGCTGGCGGCGACGGTGGCGACGGTGGCACTGGCGTTTGGCGCGCTGTCGGAGCCGCCACAGGCCGCCAGCAGCAGCGTCAGCACGGCCAGACCGGCCCGCAAGGCGGCGCTGCGCGGCTGTCGCCAGCGGGCTGCAACACGGGCCGGCGCAACCGTGGGTGGGGTCGCGGGTGCAATCACGGCGGCAGTCACCAGTGCAACGGCGGTGCAGGCAGGCTTTTTCATCACGAACTCCATTGACGGACCTGGGCCGACGCCGAACCAGTGCAGTTGCGGCTTGGTCGGCGTCGGCCCTGGCCTGTCGGACGTGCTGCGAGGCTGAAACCGGACAGGTTGATGACCTGATGAAAGTCGCTGCGCTGTGCGGCACCGCCCGCTCCCGCGAGGTGCGCAAGCGGGTCGATGCCGACCTCAAGCCGCGGTTGACCCGGGGCATGCCGCAGTAGGGGCGGCTTTGACGAGATCGTGCAGCAGGGCCATGCCCAGGCTTGCCAGGTGCTGGATAAAGCTGCTGAGGGGCCCAACGCGCCTCGAATCAAAGCCCCGGGGTGCTGCGCCGGCAGGGCTCCGCTCTGAGCCGAGCCGCGCACGGCAAAGCCTGGTCAGCGGCTTCGCCGGGTATTTCTTTGGCGCCGGCCGGGTCTGGCGACCCTTAACTTCGCATTCGCGAAGTTAGCCGGCTCCAACGAGCGCCCAAACCGCGCTGCGCGCGGCGGCCTTGCAGGCCGGCTGCGGCGCGGAGCGCCGCAGCTTTGACGCTCGTTGGTAGTGGCCGACCCTGGCGGGTCTTGACTTCGCTGGCGCGAAGTTAGCCACTCCCTGCGAA
>JANLOP010000234.1:0-22461 GCA_031366635.1 Betaproteobacteria bacterium
TGCTCGGCCAGCCGGTCTACCGGCTGGCCCCAGAGGTGCGAGCCGTCGGCCTCGGCGAAGAACGAGTTGCCGAAGCCCGGCACGTTCATGATCAGGATGCCCAGCAGCGCAAAGCCGCGCACGATGTCGAGCGTGGCGATGTGTTGGCCGGCGGGCAGCGGTGCGCTGGCGCCGGGGTGCGTCGCCAGCGGGGGTGCAGGCGCCGCGAGTGTGGTGCCGGCGGCCCGGTGTTGCAGGTGGGTCATGGTGTCTCCCGGGGGTGGGGGCGAGCGGCGGCACCGCTGCGAATCCCCCTTGGCTACCCGGACGCGATGACCGCCCGAAACCGGACATCGCGCGGCTTGACGACGGGCTGGCGCGCCAGCAGCACAACCCCTGTCAGTTCTGCCAGTGCGCCGAAGTGGGCCGCTGCCTACGATCACTTTCACGGATTCCAGCGCGCCCCCACCGGCGGCGGCCCGGAGCCCAGCGACCTTCAACGGAGAGCCTTCATGCAGCACCACCGCAGCGCGCCAACCGCCACCACTTGCCGCCCGCACGACATCGCCATCGTCGGCATCGGCTGCCGCTTCCCCGGTGACAGCAACGGCCCGCAAGCGCTGTGGGACGCCCTGGTCGCCGGCCAGGATTGCATCACCGAGGTGCCGCCGCAGCGCTGGGCCATCGACCGCTTCTTTCACCCGCGCAAAGGGTTGAGCGGCAAAACGGTGACGAAGTGGGGCGGCTTCGTCGCCAACATCGATCGCTTCGATGCCGAGTTCTTTGGCATCTCGCCGCGCGAGGCGGCCACGATGGACCCGCAGCAACGCATGCTGCTGGAGGTCTGCTGGGAGGCGTTCGAGGACGCCGGGCTGCCGCCGTCGCAGTGGCGCGACCGGCCGGTCGGGGTCTACGTCGGCGGCTTCACGCTCGACTACATGCTGCTCCAGCTTGGCGGGCTTGACCTGCGCGGTGTCGAGCCGCACACCGCCACCGGCTCGATGATGACGCTGCTGGCCAACCGGCTGTCCTACGTCTTCGGCTTTCGCGGCCCGAGCATGGCCATCGACACCGCTTGCTCGTCGTCGCTGGTGGCCACCCACCTGGCCTGCCAGAGCCTGCTGGCCGGCGAGTGCGAGCTGGCGCTGGCCGGCGGTGTCAACGCGCTGTTGACGCCCAGCTACACGGTGGCCGAATCGCGCGCCGGCATGCTGTCGCCGACCGGCCGGTCGCGCGCTTTTGATGCCGCCGCCGACGGCTATGTGCGCGGTGAGGGTGCCGGCCTGGTGCTGCTCAAGACCCTGGCCCGGGCCCAGGCCGACGCCGACCACATCTACGCCGTGATCGACGCCACCGCCGTGAACCAGGACGGCCACAACGAAGGGTTGACGGTGCCCAGCGGCGACGCGCAGCAGCGCCTGATGCGCGGCGCACTGGCCGCAGCCGGCGTGCGGCCCGCCGATGTCTGCTACGTTGAGGCACACGGCACCGGCACGCCGGTCGGCGACCCGATCGAGTCGCGCGCCATCGGCACGGTGCTGCGCGACGGCCGGCTGCAGCAGACCGACTGCCTGATCGGCTCGATCAAGACCAACATCGGCCACACCGAGGCCGCTGCGGGCGTGGCCGGCCTGATCAAGACCGCGCTGGTGCTGGACCGCCGCTGGGTGCCGCCGCATCTGCACCTGCGCCGCGTCAACCCGGCGATCCCGCTGGCGGCCTTGCGCCTTGAGCTGCCGAAGGTGGCGCGTGCGCTGCCGGCGGCCGGCACGCTGCACGCTTGCGTCAACTCATTCGGCTTTGGCGGCACCAATGCCCACGCCGTGCTGCGCACGGCGCCCGAGCCGGCGGCGGCGCTGGCTGCGCAGGCCCAGCCGGCCAGGCCAGCGCCAGCGGCCTGGCTGCTGCCGCTGTCGGCGCGCCATGCCGACGGGCTGTCGATGCTGGCCGGGCGCCTGGCCCGCACCTTGAAGGACAGCGATGCCCCGCTGGCGGACCTGTGCCACAGCGCCGCCACCCGGCGCGACCACCATGCGCTGCGCGCTTGTGTGGTGGGCGAAGACGCCGAAGCGCTGTTTGCCGGGCTGCAGGCGCTGGCCGCCGATGTCGCCCATCCGGCCGTCGTCACTGGCGCCGTGCACAGCAGTGCCGACAGCGATACGGATGGCGCCGACAACGGAACGGATGGCGCCGGCAACCGCGCGGCGCTGCCCGGCCTGGCCTTTGTCTACAGCGGCATGGGCCCGCAGTGGTGGGGCATGGGCCGGCAGTTGTATGCCGACGAGCCGGTGTTTGCCAGCGCGCTGGACACCGCGCTGGCGGTGTTCGAGCGCCAGGCGGGCTGGTCGCTGCGCGACGCGCTGTTTGCCGACGAGGCGCTGTCGCGCATGGCCGAGACCGAGGTGGCGCAGCCGGCCAACTTCGCGCTGCAGGTCGCCCTCACTGAATTGTTGGCCAGTTGGGGTTTGCGGCCAGCGGCGGTGGTCGGCCACAGTGCCGGTGAGCCGGCAGCGGCCTATGCGGCGGGCGTGCTGGACCTGGACGCTGCGACGCGCGTGGTGCTGGCGCGCAGCCGCTGGCAGCAGACGACCAGCGGCCAGGGCCGCATGCTGGCGGTCGGGCTGGGCGCTGATGCCGCGCTGGCGCAGATCGCCGCCCTGTCCGCCGGGGCCCCCGGGCTGGATGGCAGCCTGTCGCTGGCGGCGGTGAACAGTGCCACGGCGGTGACGGTGGTCGGCAGTGAGCCGGCCATCGTCGCGCTGCAGGCCCGGCTCGACGCGCAAGGCGTTTTTGCCCGGGCGCTGCAGGTGCAAGTGCCCTACCACAGCGTGTTCATGGCGCCGCTGCGCGAGCCGCTGCTGGCTGAGCTGGCCGGCCTGCAGCCCCGGCTGGCGCAAGTGCCGCTGTTCTCCACCGTCACCGGCGGGCGCATCGACGGCAGCGAGATGGACGCCGACTACTGGTACCGCAATGTGCGCCAGCCGGTGGCTTTTCTGGCGGCGCTGCGCGAGATGCTGGCGGCGGGCGTCGGCCGCTGGGTCGAGATCGGCCCGCACCCGGTGCTGGCCTCGTCGCTGAAGGAGACGGCGCAGGCCGGGACGGCCGGCCCGGCGCCAGTGCTGCACACCCTGCGCCGCGACCAGCCCGAGGTGCTGCAAATGCGCCGCGTGCTGGCCGAGCTGTATGTCGGCGGGGCGCCGCTCGACTGGTGCGCGCTGCAGGGCGCTGGCCAGTGGGCCCGGCTGCCCACCTACCCGTGGCGCGACGCACGCCACTGGAACGAATCGGGCTTGACGCGCGCGCTGCGCACCGCACCGGCCGAGCATCCGCTGTTGGCGCGCCGGGTGGACGCGCCAGTGCCCACCTGGGAGGCCGACCTCGACGCCGCCCGGCTGGCCTACCTCGACGACCACCGCATCCAGGGCGTGACGGTGTTCCCGGGTGCGGGCTATGTCAGCATGGCCCTGCATGCGGCGCACAGCCTGTACGGCGCGCTCGACTCGGTGGCCTTTGCCGACATCGCGTTCGAGCGGGCGCTGTACTTGTCGCCCGACAACCCGGTCACGCTGCGGCTGGTGATCGACGCCGAGCAGCACAGTTTTTGCATCTCCAGCCGGCCGCAGGCTGACGCCGGTGAGCGCTGGGAGCGGCATTGCCGAGGCCGCCTGCTGCTGAGCCAGAACCTGGACCGTGGCGGGGTCGATCTGGCCGCGCTGCGGCAGCGCTGCGACAGGCCGGTGACGCGCGACGACTGCTATTTGCATTTCCGCCGCCTCGGGCTGGAGTACGGGCCGGCGTTCCAGGGCATCGACGCGCTGTGGCAGGGGCCGAACGAGGCACTGGCTCGGCTGGTGGTGCCGGCGCAACTGCTGGCTGAACTGGATGACTACGACGTGCACCCGGCGGTGCTCGATGTTTGCTTCCAGACCCTGGCCGCCGCGCTGCCGATGGACGCCGGGCGGGCCAGCGTCTACATGCCGACCGGCGTGCGGGAAGGCCGGCGCTACCGGGCCCTGAGCCGCACGATGTGGGTGCATGCCCGGATCAGCGAGCCGGGCCGCGACGGCTTGGCGGGCGACATCCGCCTGTATGACGATGCCGGCCAGCCGGTGATCGAGATCGACGCCTGCAGCGCCCGGGCGCTGGGCGGCCAGGCCAGCGCGCCGACCGCCCAAAAGCTCTACCAGCCGGGCTGGCAGGCGCAAGAGCGCGGCGTCTGCATCGACGCTGAGACGCGCGGCGGCTGGCTCGTCTACGGCGGTGCGGCGCTGCTCAGTGACAGCGCCGCCACGCTGCTGCGCGACGCCGGCTGCACGGTGCAGCAGGTGCAGAGCAATGTGCTGGACGGCCTGAGCCCGCAAGCCTGGCTCGACCGGCTGCGCGCCGTGGGCCCGGCGCTGCGCGGCGTCATCCACCTCGACGCCACCCAGCCGATCAACGACCCGGCCATCGACATCGAGCGCGGCTGCCTGGTCACGCTGGCGCTGGTGCAGGCGCTGGCCCAATTGCAGACCGAGCGCCGGCCCCGGCTGTGGCTGGCCACACGCGCCACCCAGCCGGTCGCCGGCCATGCGGTTGAGCACCCTTTCGCCGCCGCGCTGTGGGGGCTCGGCCGGGTCATCGGCCATGCCGAGCACAAGGCGCTGTGGGGCGGCATGGTGGATTTGCCGGCGCAAGCGCACAGCGACGATGGCCGCCGCATTGCCGAGGAATGCCTGCAGCCCGACGGTGAGGACGAGATCGCGCTGCGCGGCGCGCAGCGCTATGTGTTGCGGCTGCACGAGTGCGACCGCGACGCCGCGCTGCCGCACGCCCCGGCGCTGCGCCAGGATTGCACCTACCTGGTCACCGGCGGGCTGGGCGCGCTGGGCGCGGTGGTGGCGCGCTGGATGGTGGGGCGTGGTGCCCGCCACCTGCTGCTGGTGGGTCGCGAAGCCCTGCCCGAGCGCAGCACCTGGCTGCTGCCGCACTGGCCCGAGGCGGTGCAGCGCCGCATCGAGACGGTGCGTGATCTGGAGGCGGCGGGCGCCCATGTGCGGGTGGAAGCGGCCGACATCGCCGACGCCGCCACCGTGCTGGCGCTGCTGGAGCGCCACCGTGCTGCCGGCTACCCGGCGATCCGCGGCGTCATCCACTCGGCCGGCGTGGCCAGGCCGCAGTTGCTGGCCGACATGGACGCCGCCGACTTTTGCAGCGTGTTGCCGCCCAAGGTGCTGGGCGCGTGGAACCTGCACCACGCGCTGGCCGCCCAGCCGCTTGACTTTTTTGTGCTGTTCTCGTCGGTCGCGTCGCAGGTGACGTCGATGGGCCAGGGCAACTACGCGGCGGCCAATGCCTGCCTGGACGCCATCGCCCACTGGCGGCGGGCGCAGGGCCTGACCTCGCTGAGCATCGATTGGGGGCCGTGGGGCGACGTCGGCATGGCCACCCAGCTTGATCTGGTCAAGTTCTTCCACTCGCGCGGCCTGTATCCGATGAGCTCGGCGCAGGGCACTGCCGCGCTGGGCCAGTTGATGTCCGGCCGCGTCGCCCAGGCCCTGGTGCTGGGCGCCCATTGGCAGACCGTGGCCGACACCAGCCCGCTGTCGATCGCCGCGCCACTGATCCGCGACTTGCTGGCCAGCGAGGCCGACGGTGCGCAGGCGCAAGCCGGCAGCGCGCAGGCGCCCGGCGACTTCATCGCCGACTACCGGGCCTGCGACGACCCGGCGGCGCGCGGCGCGCTGTTGCAGCAGTGGCTGCACCGGCTGGTCTGCCGGGTGATGGCGGTGGACGCGGCCGACATGGGGCTGCGCGACAGCTTCAACAGCCGGGGCATGGATTCGATGATGGCCATCGAGCTGAAGAACCGCATCGAGCATGCGCTGGCGGTGCGGGTGGCCATTGTCGATCTGCTCAAAGGGGCCACCGCTGAATCACTGGCCGCCGTCATCGGGCCCGACCTGGACGCCCAGGCCGCCCCCGGCGACAGCGTGCTGGCCGAGCTGGCCGACGCACTGGAGTCTCTCAACCCCGAGCAGATCGAAGCTCTGCTCGCCGGATCAACCGTCCCCGAGGAGTCACTGCAATGAACGAACTCAAGACGCGCATCGACCAGCTCGATGCGGCCCAGCGCGAGCGCCTGCGCGCCCTGCTCAACCGCGCGGCGCAGGCCGACAGCGCGCAGCCCCGGCGCGAGCCGCGCAGCCATGCGCCACTGGCGCTGGCGCAGCGCCGGCTGTGGCTGCTGGCGCAGATGGGCGAGGACGAAGGCGCTTACAACATCCCCGGCGCCTTCATCATCCGGGGCGCGTTGCAGCCGGCGCGGCTGCAACGCGCGCTCGGCCAAGTGGCGCAGCGCCACGAGATCCTGCGCACCACCTTCGATACCGACGCTGAAGGCCTGCCCAGGCAGGTGATCCGCGACCGGGCGCAGATCGACTGGCGCTGGCAGGCCGACGCGCTGCCCGATGCCGCCGCCCGCCAGGGCTTTGCCCAGGCCTTGTTGCGTGAGCGCATCGACCTGCGCAACGGCCCTTGCTGGCGCGTCGCGCTGGCACCGTGTGGCGGCGCGCCGGGTGCGGCCAGCGACCGGCTGCCCGGCGGCCCCGACCATCTGCTGGTGCTGAGCTTCCAGCACATCGTGTTTGACGGCGCGTCGCTCGGCCTGTTTGTGCGTGAGCTGTTCGATGCCTATGCCGACGACGCCGCAGCCGACCGCCAGCCCGAGCCGCAGCTCCAGTACAGCGACTACGTCACCTGGCAGACGGCGCGCTTCAGCCCGGCGCAACGCCAGCGCGAGCAGGCGTTCTGGCAGCAGCAACTGGCCGACGCGCCCGAGCCGCTGGACCTGCCGGCCGACCGGCCGCGCCCGCTGCGCCCCAGCCACCGGGGTGGCTTTGTCAAGCACCTGCTGCCGTTGCCGCTGTTTGAGCGCGTCAAAGCCTATGCGCGCGCCGCCGACACCACGCCTTACGCGGTCTGCCTGGCCGCCTATGCCTGCGTGCTGGCGCGGCACAGCGGGCAGACTGCGCTGGTGCTCGGCACGCCGGTGTCGGGCCGGCAGGCCAGCAGCCTGGCCACAATGCTGGGCGTGTTCGTCAACACCGTGCCGATCCAGGTCGCGCTGCCGGCCGGCGGCAGCTTTGCGGCCTTGGTGGCCCAGGTGCGCGACACGAGCCTGGCCGCTTTCGAGCATGCCACCCTGCCGTTTGACGAGATCGTCGAAGCCGTCAACCCGGCCCGCCTGCCCGGCCGGCATCCGGTGTTCCAGGTGCTCTACACCTACCAGAACGCGGTGCCGCCGGTGCGTGCGGCCGGGCTGCGCGTGGCCTACGAAGACTTTGACCAGGGCAGTGCCAAGTTCGAGCTGTCGCTCGATGTCGTCGAAGGCCCGCAGGGCCCGAGTTGCCTGTGGGAATACCGCAGTGAGCTGTTTGATCGCGCCCGCATCGAGCGCATGGCGGCGCAGTTCGAGGTGCTGCTGCGCGCCGCCATCGACCATCCCGAGACCGCCTGCGACCGCCTGGCGCTGCTGCCGCCCGACGAGCTGGCGCGCGTCTGCGCCAGCCTGCACGCGCCACGGCTGGCGCTGCCGGCGGCCAGCTTTGTGCAATTGTTTGAGCAGCGCGTGGCCGAGCAGGGCGACGCGGTGGCGCTGCGCGTGGACGGCCAGCCGGTGCGCTACGCGGCGCTGAATGCGGCGGCCAACCGGCTGGCACGGGCGCTGTTGCGGCGCGGTCTGCGCCCGGGTGTGCCGGTGGCCACCTGCCTGCCGCGCGGTGCACGGCTGGTCGAGGCGCTGCTGGCGGTGCTGAAGATCGGCTGCCCCTTTCTGGCGCTCGACCCCGCGCATCCGGCGCAGCGGCTGGCCTTCATGCTGGACGATGCGCAGGCGCAGGCGGTGGTGGTGGATCAGGCCGGCGCCGCGCTGTTGACGGCGCCCGGCCTGGCGCCGCTGGCGCAGTTCTGTCTGGATGGGCATGCGGCCGAACTCGGCGCTGCCGACGACGCCGGGCTCACGGCCGACCTCGGCCATGCCATCGCGCCGGCGCAGGGCGCTTACATCGTCTACACCTCGGGCACCACCGGCCAGCCGAAGGGCGTGCTGGTCAGCCACGGCAACGTCGTCAACGCCTTTCTCGGCTGGGATCGGGTCTACGGCCTGACAGGCGCCAGCGGCTTGCGCAGCCATCTGCAGATGGCCGCCTGCAGCTTTGATGTGTTCTGTGGTGACCTGGTGCGGGCGCTGGGCTCGGGCGCCACGCTGGTGCTGTGCCCGCAGCCGCTGCTGGCCGAGCCGGACCGGCTGCTGGCCTTGATCGAGGCCGAACAGGTTGAGGCAGCGGAGTTTGTGCCGGCCGTCTTCCGCCTGCTGGCCGAGCATCTGCAGGCGCAGGGCCGCACCCTGCCGCACGTCAAACTGCTGGTGGTCGCATCAGACAACTGGTATGTGCACGAGTACCGGCGCTACCGCACCCTGCTGCAACCGGCGGCCCGGCTCGTTAACTCCTACGGCATGGCCGAGGCGACGGTCGACAGCAGTTGGTTTGATGGCGATGTCGCCGGCCTGCCCGACGGCGCGCTGGTGCCGGTGGGCCAGCCGTTCCCGAATGTCGAGCTGCTGCTGCTGGACGCGCACGGCCAGCCGGTGCCCGAAGGCGCGCCCGGCGAGATCTGTGTCGGCGGTCTTGGCGTCGCACTCGGCTACCTGAACCGGCCGGCTTTGAACGCCGCCCGGTTTGTCGCCCATCCGCTGGCGCAGGCCGACGGCGCCCGGCTCTACCGCAGCGGCGACATCGGCCGCTGGGCGGGCAGCGGCGGGCTCGAGCTGCTCGGCCGGCGCGACAGCCAGGTCAAGCTGAACGGCATGCGCATCGAATTGGGCGAGGTCGAGCTGGCGCTGACCCGGCATGCCGTCGGCGTGCGTGCGGCCGCCGCCGTGGTGCGCGAGCAGCGCGCCGGCCCGCCGCGCCTGCTGGTCTTTGTGGTGGCCGAGCCCGGCGCCAGGCCCAGCGAGGCGGCGATCAAAGATGCGCTGCTGGCCCATCTGCCGGCAGCGATGGTGCCGGCGCGCATCGTGCTGGTCGATGCGCTGCCGCTGTCGGCCAGCGGCAAGGTGGACCGGGCCAGGCTGCCGTCGCCCGACAGCGACGAGGCCGGTCGCGGCCGGGGCTTTGTCTCACCGCGCACGCTGGGCGAGGAGATGCTGGCCACCCTCTGGGGCCAGGTGTTCCGCCTGCCCCGGGTGGGCGTGCACGACAACTTCTTCGAGTTGGGCGGCCACTCGCTGCTGGCGATGCAACTGGTGCAGCGCGCGCGCGAGGTGTTTGCGGTCGATCTGGCGCTGCGCACGCTGTTTGAACACCCGACCATCGCCGGGCTGGCCGCCGCCATCCGTGAGCTGCAAGGCACACGCGGCGCCTATGACGACACCGTCAATGCCGTGCCGCAGATCACGCCCGACCGGGCCAACCAGCACCTGCCGTTCCCGATGACCGAGGTGCAGCAGGCTTATTGGCTGGGGCGCAACGAGGTCTTCGAGTTCGGCAATGTCAGCACCCACAGCTATGACGAGATGGAGACCGAGGTGCTGGACGCGCCGCGTTTCGAGCGCGCCTGGAACCGCGTGGTGGCGCGCCACCCGATGCTGCGCACGGTGATCCTGCCCGACGGCCTGCAGCAGATCCTGCCCGAGGTGCCGGTCTACCGGCTGCCGGTGCTCGACCTGTCGGCACTGCCGCCGCAAGCGGCGCAGGCCCAGCTTGAGGCGCTGCGCCACCAGATGTCGCACCAGATGCTGGACGTGCACCGCTGGCCGGTGTTTGACGTGCGGCTGACGGTGCTGGACGCGCAGCGCACGCGCATCCATTTCAGCAGCGACGCGCTGATGTTCGATGTCTGGAGCTTCGTCATCATCATCGAGGACCTGGTGCGTGCCTACCTCGACGAGTCGCTGGTGCTGCCGCCGCTCGACCTGAGCTTCCGCGACTACGTGCTGGCCGAGCAGGCCATGCACGACACGCCGCGCTACCACAAGGCGCTGCAGTACTGGCGTGAGCGCACGGCCACGCTGCCGCCGGCACCCGAGTTGCCGATGGCGATGGACCCGTCGCAGTTGGCCAAGCCGCGCTTCACCCGGCTGCACGAGACACTGGACGCGGCGCGCTGGCAACGGCTCAAGCTGCGCGCGGTGCGGTCGGGCATGACGACCACCGCGCTGATGCTGGCCGCCTATGCCGAGGTGCTGGCCGCGTACAGCCGAGACCCGGCGTTCTCGCTCAACCTGACCTTCCTCAACCGCCACCCGCTGCACCCCCAGGTCAACGACATCGTGGGTGAGTTCACCTCGCTGACGCTGCTGTCGGTGGACAGCTCGCTCGACGACACGTTTGTCGCCCGGGCCCGGCGCATCCAGGGCGATCTGTGGAACGATCTGGAGCACCACGCCATCAGCGGCGTGCAGGTGCTGCGCAACCTGACGCGCAGCCGTGGCGGCGCCACCCGGGCCAAGATGCCGGTGGTCTTCACCAGCGCGCTGGTGGTGCCGATCCCGCAGCGCCGGCCCGACCTGCCGATCACCCCGGTCTACCGCGACGGCGTGACGCAGACCTCGCAGGTCTGGCTCGACTGCGGTGTCTGGGAGGACCAGGGACAACTGCTGTGCAACTGGGACGTGGTGCTGGAGCTTTATCCCAGCGGGCTGGTGCAAGAGATGTTTGCCGCCTACTGGGCCCTGGTGCAGCGCCTGGTTGACGACGACGCGGCCTGGCAGGCGCCGCTGCACAGCGTGCTGCCGGCGCAGCCGCGATGGCAGGCCGACAACCTGGCCCTGCCGGCGCTGGCGGTGGGCGACGAGACGCTGGACACGCTGTTCTTGAACAGCCTGGCACGCAAGCCCGGCGCCACGGCCGTGATCTGCGGTGAGCGCCACCTGAGCTATGCCGACGTGGCCGGCCACATGGCTTTTGTGGCGCAGGCGCTGGACGGCCGGGTGCAGCGCGGTGAGCTGGTGGCGGTGGCGATGGACAAGGGCTGGGAGCAGGTGCCGGCGGTGCTGGGCGTGCTGATCAGCGGCGCTGCCTACCTGCCGCTGGACCCGGCGCTGCCCGACGAGCGGCTGCGTGAGTTGCTGGCCGATGCCGGCGTGCGCAGCGTCGTCACCGTGCCGGCGCAGCGGGCGCGATTTGCCGCGCTGGTCGGGCAGGCGCCGGTGGTGGTCGATGCCCAGGCGCTGGCGCCGGTCGATCTGCTGTACGCCATGCCCGGGCCGAGCGCGAATGACCTGGCCTACACCCTGTTCACCTCCGGCTCCAGCGGCAAGCCCAAGGGCGTGATGATCGACCACCGGGGCGCTGTCAACACCCTGCTCGACCTGATCGACCGCTACGCGCTGACCGACCGGCTGTGCGTGCTGGCGCTGTCGTCGCTCAGTTTCGACCTGTCGGTGTTCGACATCTTCGGCACGCTGGCGGCCGGTGGCACGGTGGTGATCCCGCTGCATGAGCGCCGGCTCGACCCGACGCACTGGCTGGCGCTGCTGCAGCGCCACGGCGTCACGGTGTGGAACTCGGTGCCGGCGCTGGCCACCTTGTTGATCGACCATGTCGAGCAGGCGGGCACGCGGCTGCCGCAGTTGCAGCGCGTCATGCTCAGCGGCGACTGGATTGCGGTTACCCTGCCGGACCGGCTGCGCAACGCCTGCCCGCAGGCCGGGCTGACCAGCCTGGGCGGCGCCACCGAGGCGTCGATCTGGTCGGTGCTGTATGACATCGGACCGGTCAGCCCGCTGTGGAAGAGCATCCCGTACGGCCGGGCGATGCGCAACCAGAAGATCGACGTGCTCAATGACCGGCTCGAGCCCTGCCCGACCTGGGTGGTCGGGCAAATCCACCTCGGTGGCATCGGCCTGGCGCTGGGCTACTGGGGCGACACGGCACGCAGCGAAGCCGCCTTCGTCGCCCACCCGGGCAGCGGTGAGCGCTGGTACCGCGCCGGTGACCTGGGCCGCCGCCTGCCCGACGGCAATATCGAGTTCCTCGGCCGCAACGACACGCAGGTCAAGGTGCAGGGCTACCGCATCGAACTGGGCGAGATCGAATCGGTGATGGCGCGCCACCCGGCCATCGCCGATGCAGTGGCGGTGGCCGTCGGTGAGCGGCACAGCGAGAAGCGCCTGGGCGGCTTCTACGTGGCCCGGCCCGGCCAGGCGCTGACGCCCGAGGCGCTGCGCCACTGGCTGCGCGGCCAACTGCCCGAGTACATGGTGCCGCTGGCGCTGGCGCCGATCGAGCGCCTGCCGCTGAGCCGCAACGGCAAGGTGGACCGGGCGGCACTGCCGGCGCTGTTTGACGCGCCGGCGGCGGCCGCCGCTGATCGGGTGCCGCCGCGCGACGCCTTCGAGGCGCAGGTGGCCGCCATCTGGTGCGACGTGCTCAAGCTCGACCAGGTGGGCGTGTTCGACGACTTTTTTGCCGTCGGCGGTGACTCGATGCTGGCCATCAAGCTGCTGGCCAGCCTGCGCCACCGGCTCGGCGTCGACTACCAGCTCAAAGACATCTTCCGCCTGCCGCAGGTGGCCGCACTGGCCGACAAGGCGCGCCAGGAAAGCGCCGCCGGTAGCACGGCTTGACCGACCTTCTCCCGCCCCCACCCCTCACCCGCAAACCGAAGGAAGCCATCATGGCCGTTGATCTGATCGAACGCCCGCCGCAGCGGGTGCCCCAAGCCGCCACACCCCGGGCGGTCGAGCCGGTGCTGCGTGCGCGCGGCCTGCACAAGACCTGGCAACTTGGCCGCACCCCGGTGTTGGCGCTGCAAAACGTCGATCTCGATGTCCACCCCGGCGAGCTGCTGGCGATCTGCGGCCCGTCGGGCAGCGGCAAGACCACGCTGCTCAACCTGGTCGGCTTGATCGATCGCCCGACACGGGGCGAGGTCTGGCTGCAAGGCCGCGCCGTGCAGGCCTTGCCGGTGAGCGAACTGGCGCGGTTGCGCAGCCAGCACATCGGCTTCGTCTTCCAGCACTTCAACCTGGTGCCGGTGCTCAGCGCGCTGGAGAACGTGCTGCTGCCGCTGCAAATCCGCGGTGCGGTGGCGGCGGCGCAACGCGAGCGCGCGGTCGGGCTGCTGGGTGAGGTGGGCCTGGCGCAGCAGATGCACCAACGCCCTGACCGCATGAGCGGTGGCCAGCGCCAGCGCGTGGCGCTGGCGCGCGCCCTGGTGACGCAGCCGCAGTTGGTGATGGCCGACGAGCCCACCGCCAACCTCGACAGCGACAGCACGGCCGGCGTGATGGCGCTGGTGCAGCGGCTGAACCGCAGCACCGGCGTCACCTTTGTCTTCTCAACCCACGACCCGCGCGTGATCGACCACATGCACCGCTGTGTGTGGCTGCGCGACGGCCGCCTGCAACACCTCGGAGCCGCATCATGAATCTGCCCCTGCTTGCCCTGCGCAACGTCTTCCGCAACGGCCGCCGCAGCGCGGCCACGGTGGCGGCCATTGCGGTCGGCCTGGTCGCCGTCAACCTGTTCGGCGGCTACATCGCCGATGTCTACCGCAGCCTGCAAATTCAGGCCGTGGCCGGTGAGCGGCTGGGCCACCTCACCGTCTACAAGAAAGGCATGCTGACTCTGGGCAAGCTGAAGCCGCAAAAATACATGTTCAACGCCGACGAGAGCGCGCGGCTGTTGCAGGCCGTGCGGGCGCTGCCCGGGGTCAAGCTGGTGTCGCCCCGGCTGTCGGTCAGCGGCATTGCCACCAACGGCCGGGCCTCGACCATCTTCATCGGCGAAGGGCTGGTGGCTGAAGACCAGGCCACGCTGCGCCAGGGCGCCGACCAGGGTAGCGGCGGCACGCTGGTGGTCGGGCGCAAAAACGGCGTCGCGGTGTCGTCCGATCTGGCCAGCCTGCTGGGCTACCGCAAGGGCGACACGCTGACGGTGCTGAGCAGCACGTTGACCGGCCAGGCGAATGCGCTGGACGCCGAGATCGTCGATGTCTTCAACACCGGCAACATCAACACCAATGACAAGTTTCTGGTCGTGCCGGTGGGCCTGGCGCGTGCGCTGCTGGACACCGCCGGCACCGAGCGCTTTGTGGTGCTGCTGCAAGACATCGCCCAGACCGAGGCCACGCGCGCCGCCATCACCACCCGCCTGGGCCAGGCCGGCTTCGATGTCGAGGTCAAGACCTGGCGTGAGCTGTCGAGCTTCTACACCCAGGTGCGCAGCCTGTTCGACATGATCTTCACCTTTATTGCCAGCATCGTCTTTGTCGTCGCCGCCATGAGCATCGCCAACACCATGGCGATGACCGTGGTCGAGCGCACCCGGGAGGTCGGCACCTTGCAGGCGATGGGCATGCAGCGCGGCGCGGTGATCGGCTTGTTTGTCAGTGAGGCGCTGTGGATTGCCAGCCTGGGCGTGGTGCTCGGCCTGGCCATCACGCTGCTGGCGGCGGCGGCCATCAACCATGCCGGCATCAGCTACGTGCCGCCCAACTCGTCGTACAGCGTGCCGCTGCTGGTCGATCTGCAGCGCAGCGCCGTGCTGCCGGTGGCCTTGGCGGTGGTGCTGCTGGCATTGCTGGCCGCCGCCCTGCCAGCCTGGCGCGCCGCCCGCCGCGACATCGTTGACGCGCTGGCTTTCAACTGATCCCACCCCCGCACCGGAGCACCCACCATGCAACGCAGACACTTCAACCGCAGCGCGCTGGCCCTGCTGGCAGGCGCCAGTGGCGCGGCCTTTGGCGCCGCCACGTCAGCCGCCACGACGGCCGCCACGACGGCCGCCAGCCCGCCCACCCCCGAGCAATTGCTGGCGGCCACCGACCGCGTGCGCGGCGGTGGCCTGCCCGGCCTGCAGTGGACGCTGCGCATCACCGCGCACGACCCCGATGCCGGCAGCGACATGCGCGAGATGGTGGTCAAGGCGGCCGGTGACGACAGCGTCGCCGAGACGACCCTGCCGGCCCGTGCTGCCGGCGGCAGGCTGCTCCAACAGGGCCGCAACATGTGGTATGGCCGCCCTGAGTTGAGCAAGGCGGTGTCGATCAGCAGCCGGCAGAAAATGTCGGGGCCGGCCGCCAACGGCGACATCGCATCGACCAACTACCTGAAGGACTACGACGCCGTGCTGCTGCGTGACGACGTGGTCAACGGCGAGGCCGCCTGGGTGCTGGCACTCACCGCCAAGTCGCGCTTTGTCACCTACGACCGCATCGAGTACTGGATATCGAAAGAGCGCTGGGTGCCGCTGCGCGCCGGATTCCTGACCGTCTCGGGCAAGCTGTTCAAGACGGCCGAGATCGAAGCCGGCAACCAGTTGATGGTCGGCGGCAAAGCCCAGCCTTTCGTCAGCCGCATGACGATCCGCGACGCGCTGCAGAGTGAAAACGTGTCGGTGCTGGAGTACCGCGACGTGCGGCTGCAGGCGGTGTCCCGGCATGAGCTGTCGGTTGAGTCATTGACCCGTTGATGCGAGCCGCGCCGTGGCCTTGCAACATGCTTTCATTGGTTGGGTGGCAGCGGCGGCGGCGGCGCTGCTGGTTGGCGCTGCGCCAGCCGCCCGGGCCGACGACGCCTGGCACTTCGACCAGCGCCAGGCCGTGCTGGGCTACAGCACGCTGAACGCCGCCAACAGCGACGGCCCATACAACCGCAGCAACCGCATCGCCGCGCTGGCGGGCAACGTCAGCACGCTGGAATGGCGCGCGGATCTGCGCCTGCGCAACGACGCCTGCAGCGCCCAGCTGGGCCTGCGCGCCAACCTGCAACACAGCGGTGATCGGCCGGCCGGCGCGCCCGGCAGCGCCGCTGCGGCCAGCACGCACGACCTGTACGGCCGCAGCGGCGGTGTCGGCTGCCGCATCGGCGAGGCCTTCGAGGCGCGTGCCGGCCGCTACGTGCTGGGCTGGGGCAGCGCCACGCTGCGCAGCCCGTCGAATCCGTTTTATGCCGACACCGGCAAGACCGACCCGGTGCGCGAGCAGGTGGGCGTTGACCTGGTCGAGCTGTCGTGGCGCGGCGACGCGGGCTGGTCGGCGTCGCTGGCCCACGTCGCCGCTGCATCGCGCCGCGTGCGCGCAGCCAGCGGCCCGCTGCTGGCCACGCCCACCGGCCTGCTGCGCATCGAGAAAACCGGTGTGGACAGCACGCTCGGCCTGGTGCTGTCACGGGCCGGCGCTGCGCCGTGGCGCGTTGGCGGCTATGCCACGCGCACCGTTGACCAGGCGCTGATCGTGTTTGGCGAGGCCGGCTGGCGCCACGACCGCAGTGGCCTCTACCCGGTGGCCGACAGCGCCGCACCGCTGGGTTGGCGCTTTGCAGCGCCGGACGGCCCGGCCCGCGTCAGCGCGCTGGCGGGCGGCGCGTTCACTTTCGAAAGCGGCTGGACGATGACGGTGGAAGGGCTGTACGACCAGTCTGGCTACAGCGCCGGCCAACGCGATGCGGCGCGCCGGGCGGTGGCCGCCGCCGACGCGCTGCTGGCCGGGCCGCCGCCGAGCCCGCAGGCCATTGGCGCAGCCTACGGCCTGATCGGCAGCGCGCTGGCGCCGCAGCTCAGCAGCATCGGCCAGCGCACGCTGTTTGTGCAGCTTCAGCGAAGCGAGTGGAACAACCGCGCTGACCTGGCGCTGCGCTGGGCCTACGACATCGACCAGCGCGGCGCCAACTGGTCGGCGTCATTGACCTGGTTTGCCGCGCCCGGGCTTGAGCTGCTGGCCCTCGGCAGCCTGTCGGCCGGCGGCGCTGTGCAAGGCCGGGTCTTGCACCATGCCGTGCTGCTCGGCCTGCGCGCGTCCTTCTGACTCTGAAAGCCCCACCATGATTGCCGCCAGCCCCTGGTTTGTCCCGCTGCGCAAGCCCGCGCCGGCGCCGCGCCGCGCGGCGCCGGCGTTGCGCTTGTATGCCATCCCCTACGCCGGCGGCAGCGCGAATGTGTACCGCAACTGGCCGGCCTGGCTTGACCCGCGCATCGAGGTGTTCGGCGTGCAACTGCCCGGCCGGGGCCCGCGCCTGGGCGAGGCGCCGATTGCCGATGTCGAGCGCTTGCTGGGTGATCTGCTGCCGGCCTTGACGGCGCACGCGGGCGGCGCGCGCTTTGCGCTGTTCGGCCACAGCCTGGGTGCGTTGCTGGCGTTTGAGCTGGCGCAGCGCCTGCAGGCGCGCGGCGCAGCCCGGCCCGAGCTGGTGTTTGTGTCAGGCCGTGCCGCACCGCGCACCGCGCACGCGCCAGTGGCGCGCCGCTGCAGCAGCGATGCCGATTTCGTGGCCGAGCTGCGCCACCTGCAGGGCACGCCGCGCGAGGTGCTGGACAACGCCGAGCTGCTGGCGCTGTTGATGCCGACGATCCGCGCCGATTTTGTGCTGTTGCACAGTTGGCAGCAGGGCGCGCAGTCGGCCACACCGCTGGACGTGCCGCTGGTCGCCCTGGCCGGGCGCAGCGATGCCCACGTGGCGCTGGCGGCGGTGGATGCCTGGTCCGATTGCACGTTGTCGCGCTTCGAACGCCTTGACTACCCGTGCGGCCACTTTTTCATTCATGACGACGAGCGCGCGGTGGTCAGGGATGTCGGCGAGCGCCTGCTCGAAACGCTGGTGGCGGCGTGATGGGCGCCACCGATAGCCGCCCCGGTGGCGTGGCCTGGCAGCGCCAAGCCGCGCGGCGGGCGCGGCTGGCCGGCGCGGTGCAGGTGTGGCTGGCCGACCCGCAAGCCTTGCCGGCCAGCATGTTGAACCCGGCCCCGCCGCTGTGCAAAGCCGAGCGGGCGCGCGCCGCAGCGCTGCGCTTTGACGCCGACCGGCAGCTCTACACCGCAGCACACACTCTCTTGCGCCATTTGCTCAGCCGATACCTGCCGGGCGCGCCGGCGGCGTGGTGCTTTGTTGCCAACCCGCACGGCCGGCCCGATCTGCACCCGGCGGCCGCGCTGGGCGGCGGCGCGCTGCGCCATCCGCTGCGCTTCAGCCTGTCGCACACGGCGGGGCTGGTGGCGGTGGCGGTCGGCTGGGGCTGGGATGTCGGCGTCGATGTCGAAAAGCTGCGCCCGGGGCTGGAGGTTGACGCGGTCAGCCCGGCGTTGCTGTCGGCGCTGGAGCAGCGCTGGTACGGCGCCTTGCCGGCCGCTGATCGCGAGGCCGCGTTTCTGGGCCTGTGGACGATGAAAGAGTCTTTGCTGAAGGCGCTCGGCGTGGGCATCGGTGAGGACCTGCAGCAAATCGCGCTGATGCCCGGCTGGCGCAGCGCACGCGCGGTGTTGGCCGGGCTGCCGGGGCTGCGCAAGGCCGGCCCGGGCGGCATGGTGCTGGCGCGGCTGGCCACCGGCCACGCGCTGGCGGTTTCGGCGCTCGGCCCTTTGACCCGGCACCGGCCCGCGCCGCTGCCCACCGACACGCTCCCCGGCGCCCCGGCGCCGCGCCGGGTCGACATCTTTGACCTGCGGGCAGACGGCGGCCGCCGCCGCCCGCCCTTGACCTGCCTGCCCGTGATCGACATCGCGTGCGCAGCACCCCGTGTTTCAACCCTGGAGACCTCTGATGACCGCATTCTCGACACCGCTTGCTTCTGACATCGTTCTCGGCACCGGCGTGCTGGGCCTGGCGCTGGCGCACCAGTTGCGCGCCACCGGCCGCAGCGTCACGCTGGTCAACCGCCACGGCGGCCGCTTTGACGGCTTTGACGCGCTGGCCTGCCCGGCGGATCGCCTGCGCGAACTGACCGCGCGCATCGACGCGCCCATCCGGCTGTTCGTCTGCGCCGCGCCGGCCTACGACCGCTGGCCACAAGAGTTCCCGGCGCTGATCGACGGCATCATCGCGGCCACGGCGGGCCACCGGGTCGATATCGTCTATGCCGACAACCTGTACGCCTACGGCGAATCAGACCAGCCGTTCAGCGAAGACAGCCCGTATCGGGCGCACACCGTGAAGGGCCGGGTTCGCGCCGTGGCGGCTGAGCGCCTGATGGCGTTGCATGGCCCACAGGGGCCGGTGCGGGTGGCGATCATGCGCGGCTCCAGCTTTTTCGGGCCGGGGGTCAAGACATCGGCTTTCGGTGCCGATGCGCTGCGCGCGGTGCTGGCTGGCAAGCCCGCCAACATGCTGGGTGACCCGACCCGCCCGCACGCGCTGAGCTACCTGCCCGATTTTGCCACCGCCCTGCTGCGCGCCGCAGACGAGCCGGCCGCCTTTGGCCACACCTGGCATGTGCCGAACAGCCCGGCGCGGGGGCTGGTGCAGTGGCTGGCCGATGTGGGCCGGCTCGGCGGCCAGCCGGCGGCCGCACCGCCCCGCACCCGCACTGCCGGGCGCCTGCTGCTGCGCGTGATGGGCCTGTTCAACCCGGCGATGCGCGAGATGGTGGAAATGCTGTATTTGTTCGAGCGCCCGGTGCTGGTGGACCACCGGCGCACGGCCGCCCGGCTGGGTCTGACGCCAACCCCGCCCGACCGCGCCCTGGGCGAAACCCTGGCCTGGCTGCGCACCGCAAGCTGAGCGGCAATGCCGCCTTGCTCTGCACCCTGCACCCTGCACTCTGGCTGCTCTACCGGAGGCCGTCATGACTGAAATCTGGCCCCTCCTCCAGGCCGAGTGCCGCGACCGGGCGCAGGCCGAGCCGCACCTCGATAATTTCTTGCGCGACGCCGTGCTGCGCTGGCGTTGCCCGGTGGACGCGCTGGGCTACCGGCTGGCGCGGCGCTTGTGCGGCCCAGCCGAGGGCCTGGGGCTGCTTTACGGCGCGCTGGCGCTGGCGCTGGAAGCCGACCCGGCCATCGCGCGTGCCGCCGCCGCCGACCTGCGCGCCTATCGCCAACGCGACCCGGCCTGCACCCAGTTGCATTTGCCATTCCTGTTTTACAAAGGCTTTCACGCGGTGCAGGTGCAACGGGCCGCCCACTGGCACTGGCAGCAGCGCAACTTCACCACCGCTTGCCTGTTGCAGCACCGCTGCAGCGAGGCGTTGGCGGTCGATATCCATCCCGCAGCGGTGATCGGCTGCGGCGTGATGCTCGACCACGCGACCGGGTTTGTTGCCGGTGAAACCACCGTCATCGAAGACGACGTCAGCCTGCTGCACGGTGTCACGCTGGGGGGCACCGGCAAGCAGCGCGGTGATCGGCATCCCAAAGTGCGGCGTGGCGCGGTGCTGGGCGCCGGCGCCCTGGTGCTGGGCAATATCGACATCGGCGCCGGCGCGCGGGTGGGTGCGGGATCGGTGGTGCTGCAATCGGTGCCGAGCGCAGGCACAGCGGTGGGCGGCTGCGCACGGTTGGTGCAGCGCCGCAGCAGCGCCGCCCCCGCGCGGCTGCCGCAGGCGGCCGTCGAGGCGCTGTTCGACCCGGCTTGACACACCCGGCCCGCGCGGCAGGCTGCCCGGGCAGCCGCCTTCATCAACTTTTCACAACACCGCGTCAGGCTGTGCTTGGGCGGCTGTTCGGCGGCTGTTCGGCGGCTGACCAACGGCGTGGGCACGCGCCTTGCATCGGCTGAGATACGCACCAAAGCAGTTCAGCAAACAGGATGATGTCTCGAAACTCCCTGACCGCAAATAATAGACTGGTGCATGGGCGCAGTCAGGCATATTCCTGATCTGCCGGCATACCCGGCGCGGTGATTCAATCGTTATTGCTGTACGGCCAATCAACGGCGCATCCGTGCGGCGTGGCGTCAGATTGGGGCGGGTCAGCTAGGAGTACCTCTTGATCGTCGACCACCAAGCGCTGCAAGGCCTGCTTGAGGCAGACAGTGTCTGCACGCTGACCGACAAGGCGTCTGACATCGCGCATGGGCTCGGTTTTGAGCATTTCATCTACGGTGCGCGCATGCAGTTGGGCTGCTGCAGGGCCAAGGACACGGTGCTCAACGGCTATCCGCCAAGCTGGCGCCGCGCCTACGTTGAGAACAACTACATCGAGCGCGACCCGACCGTGCTGCACTGCCTCGAATCCAACTTGCCGCTGGTCTGGACGGAAGACTATTTCGTCAAGAACAAGGCCGAAGAGCTGATGGAGCATGCGCGGCAGTTTGGTGTGCGCGGCGGCGTCACGCTGCCCAGCCATTCGTCGCGCATGCGGGTCGGCATGTTGAGCCTGGCCACCGAAGACGAGACCAGCACCGAGCGCATCGACCTGGCCCGCCTGGCCCATGTGCGGCTGTTCGCCGACTACCTTCATGAGGGCCTGCAGCGCCTGCTGACGCTGAACGCCGCCCGCACGGCGGTCGACGGCCAGCTCAGCCCGCGTGAAACCGAGTGCCTGACCTGGGCCGGCGCTGGCAAGACGTCGTGGGAGATCGGCCGCATCCTGGCGCTGTCCGAGCGCACGGTGAACTTTCATTTCGGCAATGCGATGCGCAAGCTGGGCGTCACCACGCGCAGCCATGCGATGGCGCGCGTGCTGGCGCTGGGTTTGATACGGCCCTGAGGCCGGATTGGGCGCCCGCCCGGGGCGGCGCAGGGCGGGGCGGCTGCGCCCGGCCAGCGCCCGTCGTCACGCCGCCAGCGGCATCGGCTCGGCCGTGGCTTGGCGGCGCAGCCGCAACTGGTCCCAGGTGGCGTGGTCTACCGCAAGGCGCAGCGCCACGGTCTTCTCGATGCCGATTTGCACGGGCTCGCCCATGCGCTGCATGCGGATGCCGAGGCCGCGCATCAGGCGCTCGATGGCGGTCGTGGTCACCGTCACATAGCAATCGATGCCTTCGCGCAGGCCGTGCGCCACCACCGCCTCCATCATGGCCAGCGCCAGGTCGCAGAAGCGGTGCGCGGCGCCGCAGTGCTGGCTGAGCGCGAAGCGGCTCAGCTCCCAGACAGTCGGCAGCGTCGGCGCGCTGTGGCCTTGCAGTGTTTGCGGGAAGGTGTCTTTCATCATGTACGGCCCCATGCTCGGCAACAGCCGCCAGCAGCCGCAGACGCGGTCATCATCCCCTTTGACGATCATGTAGACCGGGTCGAGCTCGTCAAAGCCGTCGCGCTCGCAGCCGTCCTCGGTGTTCACCGCCCATTGCAGGCGATCCCGAAACACGTCGTGGCGCAGGCGGTGCATGTCCAGCAGCTCTTGTGCGCTGAAGGCATTTTGGCTGCGGCGTCCCATCACGATCTTCATGGCAGTTCTCCCGGGTTGGATGAACGTCATTACAAAGATCGACGGGATTGACCACACCCGCACAACTGACAGCCACCCCCCTGTCATTTCCGACGGGGTGCAGGGCTTGCATTTGGCCTTTTGCGGTGTGTAGAACGGACTGACAAACCGCGCTGCGCGCGGTTGCAAAGCCTGGTCAGCGGCTTCGCCGGGTATTTCTTTGGCGCCGGCCGGGTCTGGCGACCCTTAACTTCGCATTCGCGAAGTTAGCCGGCTCCTACGAGCGCCCAAACCGCGCTGCGCGCGGCGGCCTTGCAGGCCGGCTGCGGCGCGGAGCGCCGCAGCTTTGACGCTCGTTGGTAGTGGCCGACCCTGGCGGGTCTTGACTTCGCTGGCGCGAAGTTAGCCACTCCCTGCGAA
>JANLOP010000326.1:0-5356 GCA_031366635.1 Betaproteobacteria bacterium
GGCGTCCGCGCGGTGCTCGGCGACCCAGGTTTGCAGCGCCTCGGCGCTGGGCCGCAGCGCGGCGTCACCGCCCTCGGCCAGGGCCAGGTCAGCGCGCAGCAGCAGGCCGGCGCGGGAGGGGTCGAGCCCGCTGGCGCTAGCCACGCCCGTGCCCGCACCGGCGCCCGCACCGGCGCCTGTGCCCACAGCCGCACCCGCACCCTCGGCCAGTGCGCGCCGCGCCCCGGCCACATCGCCCCGGGCCAGTGCGCCTTGGGCCAGTTGGTTGGCCAGCGCACGGCGCGCCAGCGGCTCGGCCGGGCCGGGCACGGCCCCCAGCAGCGCCTGGGCGGCGCTGCTGGCGCGCTCGGCCCGGGCAAAGTCGCGCAGCCGGGCGCTGGCCAGCGCGCTGGTGTACAGGCCCACCACCCGCTCAGCCGGGGCCAGCTCGGTCATCGTGGCGCGGGCGTCCAGCGCTTGCAGCCGCTGCCAGGCCTGGGCCGACGGGTCCATCAGCACCCGGGCGCGGGCCTGCATCAGCAAGTGCAGCAACGGCGCCGGCGGCGGCGCTGCGGCACCGCCCGTGGCCTGCACGATTTGCCGGGCTTCGCCGATGCGGTCGATCGTCAGCGGGTGGCTGCGCAGGTACGGGAAGCCGCCGCTGTCATTGAGCCGGCTGGATTGGTCGAGCTTGTCAAACATGCTGGCCATGCCGGCCGGTGCAAAGCCGGCCAGGCCCATCAGCGCCAGGCCGGACCGGTCGGCCTCGCGCTCCATGTCGCGTGAGAAATTGAGCTGGGCTTGCGCCATCGCCGCCTGCCCGCCCACCACAGCGGCCTGCGCCGCGTCGGGGTTGGACGCCCGGCTGGCCACCAGCAGGCCCAGCAGCATGGCCGCCAACCCCAGCGTGCTGCTGCGTGAATTGGCGCTGACGCTGCGCGCGATGTGGCGCCGGGTGATGTGCGACAGCTCATGGGCCAGCACCGATGCCAGCTCGTCCGGTGTGGCGGTGAGCGCCATCAGGCCCAGGTGCACACCGACAAAGCCGCCCGGCAGCGCGAAGGCGTTGACCGAGCGATCCCGCACCAGAAACGCCTCGTACGGAAACAGCCGCTCGGTGTCGGCGTCGATGTCACCGCGCTGGCGCGCCGCCTGCACCAGCGGCTGCCAGAGTGACTGCAAATAATCCAGCAGTTGCGGGTCGTCGAGGTAATCGGGATCGCGCCGGATCTCGCGCATGATCTGCTCGCCGATGCGCTTTTCCTGGCTCAGGTTGAAGTCATCCGATGCCGCCTCACCCAGTGCCGGCAGGCGCACCTCGCTGGGCGCCGGCAGGCGCGACCCGGTGGCCGCCTGGCCCTGGGCCCGGGCCGGCATGACCCCACCCAACCCCAGGCTGGCCGCCAACAAGGCGCACAACAGGCGTCTCGCCGGCGGCGCAGGCCGGTGGTGTGAAGGCAAGGGCCTTGAGATGGGCATCGGGGTGGGCGCCCTCACGGGGCGCGGGCACGGGGATCAGCCTCCTATCATGGCACCGCTTTGTTGCCCGTGCGTTTCGGCTGCGGCCATCGCCGCCCCGCCATCTACCCGCCACCAACCCACCATCCACCGCCAACCACGCGCCACCAACGCGCCATCTCCCACCATGACCTCGCCCCTCACCCACTTCGACGCCCACGGCCAGGCCCACATGGTGGACGTGGCCGGCAAGGCCGACAGCCACCGTATCGCCCGCGCGGTGGGCCACATCCAGATGCTGCCGGCCACGCTGGCGCTGATCAGCGCGGGCGGCGCCAAAAAAGGCGATGTGATCGGCATTGCCCGCATCGCCGCCATCCAGGCCGCCAAGCGCACGGCTGAGCTGATCCCGCTGTGCCACCCGCTGCCGCTGACCCGGGTGGCGGTGGACTTCACGCTCGACGCCGCCACCAGCACGGTGCACATCAGCGTGCAGGCCGAGACGGTGGGCCGCACCGGCGTGGAGATGGAGGCACTCACCGCCGTGCAGGTGGGCCTGCTCACCGTCTACGACATGTGCAAGGCGGTGGACCGCGGCATGGTGATGGGCGGCATCCGTCTGCTGGAAAAGCGCGGCGGCAAATCGGGTCACTGGCTGGCGGACGGGGTCACCGACAGCGGCCCGGATGGGGCCACGGCCGGGCCGGATTGAGGCAGCAGCCGGCCGGCCGACGGCGGTGGCGATGGCGGCGGCAAAACGCTGCCCGGCGCCTCAGCGGGCTCGTCCAAGAACTCACGCCAGGTGTGCACCGCCAACGGCGGCTGGCATTGAAATGCCGCTGTGGCGGCGCCCGCGCAGCGCGCAAAAAAAGCGTCGGCGTCGCGGTTGTCAAACTCGCGCAGGCGCTGCGCCAGCCAGCGTGCCTGGTCCAGTTGCGCTGGCCGGCCGCTGACGGCCAGGTGGCTGGCCCAGCCCATCATCAGGCGGGTGTCGAGCAGGGAATGCGGGGCCCGCGCCAAGCCCAGCGCAACGCTGTCGGCCGGGGCGTTGCTGGTGGCGGCGGCGTAATCGGCATGGTGGGCAAACAGCGGGCTGTGCTGGCCGGCGATGATGCGCTCGGCCAGCGGGCCGCTTTGCGCGGTCGGGGCGTAGATCACCACCACGCGCTGGTAGTCCAGCACGGCCAGCGCGCCGCCCAGCGCCATCAGCGCGCCGGCTGCCATGCCCCAGCCCGGGCGCGCTGGCCGGGCGGGCGGCAGGCCAGCGGGGTCGGAGGTGGCGGCTGTGGCGTTGGGAGTGGCGTCGGCGTTGGCGGCGGTGTTGGTGTTTGCACGGGTGTTGGCACCGACAGGCGTGCCCAGCACAAAACCCCAGGCCAGCGCGGTGGGCAGCAGAAAGTAGGCATACCACAGCGGGTATTCCACCAGGCTGTGCAGCAAGGTGATCAGCACCAGCACGCCCCCGGCGCGGGCTACCACGCCGCCATCCCCGCTGGCGCGGCGGGCGCGCTGGCCGCCCTGCCACAGCGCCAGCCCCAGCAGGCCGCACACGGCGGCAGCGCCGGGCAGGCCCAGCTCCACCGCCAAATGCAGCAGCAGGTTGTGGGTGTGGTCAAAAAAAGCGGTGGGACGGTGGGCAAAAGCGGTCAGCGTCCAGGCAAAGTTGAACTCACCAAAACCCACGCCCATCGGATAAGCGGCAATCAGGGCCAGCGTGTTGCGCCAGATGTTGAGGCGCGAATTGGGGCTGTCGATGCCGGTGGTTGCGCCAGCCACAGCCCCTTCGGCCAGCAGCCGGGCGCCGGCGCCCAGCGCTTGCTGGCTGATGTCACCGTACCAGGCCATCGCGCCGTAGGCCACGGCGTACAGCAGCGGTGTGGCGGCCAGCAGCCAGCGTGCGCCGGGTGACAAGCGCCGGTCAACCAGCGCCCACAACAGCAGCAGGCCCAGGCCCACCGCGCCGGTGCGCGAGGCCGTCAACTCCACCGCCCACACCAGCAATGCGGCCAGGGCCCACAGCGCGGCGCGCGGCAGCCGGCGCAACTCATGCAGCGCCACGGCGGCCACCAGCGCCCACAGCAGCAGGCTGCCCAGGTGGTTGGGCTGGCGCAGATTGCCCACCGCCCGGCCGGCCAGGCCGGAGTGCGCAATCCACTGGCCGTCGGTGGCGCCCGGCGCAAACACCTGCACCAGCGCCACCGCCGCGCCCAGCACCCCGGCGGCCAGCAGGCCCGCAGCCAGCGCGGCAAAGGCTGACGGCCCGCTGGGTGCGGCCACGCCGCCACCCGCTTGCGCCGCGCTGGCCCCGGTGACCACCATCAACCCGGCGCCAGCCAGCAGGCCCAGCGCCAGCAGCGCCAGCGACATCGGCAAAGCGCCAAACAGCCACGACGCCAGTGCGGCATAGGCCAACAGTGCCAGCGCGGCCAGCAGCGGCCAGGCACTGCGCACCCACCGGCCGGCCGGCAAGGCTATCGCCACCCCGCCCCACAAGGCCACCGCCAGACACTGGTTCAACAGCGTGGCCGACGGCGGCTGGTTGTAGGCCAGCACCGTGGGCACGGTGGCGGCCAGCAGGGCGGCGGGCAGTGCCAGGCCGGTGAATGGGGGCGGCAGCGGCAGCGGCGCCACAGGGGAGGATGTCAACATCAGGGCACTCAACATATTGGCGGCCGGCAAGGGCGCAGCGGTCAGGGCGCGGGCGAGTAAACCACAAACCGTGGCAGCGGTTTGAGCAGTTGACGGCGCATGATTTGACGTTGCTGCCCGTGACACCGCGCCACTTTCACCGGGCTGCCCTGTTGACGCTGGACGCCGCCCCCGCGCTGCGTGCCGGCGATGCGCTGCACCTGGCCTGCGCTGAGCAGGCGGGCGCGGGCGGCATCGTCACGCTGGATGCGGTGCTGGCGCGTTATGCCCAGCGCTTGAAGATTCTGCCGGTGGATTTGGCTTGAGCGGCTGCGGCCGGGCCGGGCCAGCGCATCACTTGGTAAGGGCACAGCCGCCGTGCATGACCACGGATCACCGCTAATATGTTGGCGCGGCAGGTTCGCCTGAAAGGGTTCTGATGAACGAAATCGTGATCGAGCATGTACCGGTGCTTGAGTTGCCGCCGGCCTGGCGTGCCAAGTTGGCCCAGCCGTCAGGCGCCACGGTGACCGTGCGCATCGAGCAGGAAGCGCAAATCCCGGTGCCGGCAGAAGCGTTTGCGACCGACGATCCGGCCTTCGGCATCTGGCGCGACCATGACGGCATGGCCGATGTGGCGGCCTACCTGCGCAAACAGCGTGAACCGCGTTACAACCGCAACGGCTCGCGCGACGAGACTTGACGATGCTGGTCGACACCGACGTGTTGATCTGGCACCTGCGCGGGTATGGACAAGCCACGCAACGGCTCGACAAGCTCGGCGCTTTGACGCTGTCCGCAGTGAGTTATCTCGAAATACTGCAAGGTATCCGCAACAAAGCCGAGTGGATCGCCGTCAAGAAAATGCTGGCGCGGCGCGGTGCCATCATCCTGCCGCTGACGGAGACCATCACGCAGCGCGCCATCCTGTTGATGGAATCCCTTACCTTGAGCCATGGTTTGCAAATGGGCGATGCGCTAATTGCCGCAACCGCGCTTGACCACCAGATGCCAGTGCTCACCGGCAATGTCAAACACTTCGCCGTCGTCAACGGCCTGCAGATTGAGACATTCTCGGTTTGAAGCGCGGGTGGGTGCTGGTGTGCCGCAGCGCCGCTGCGGCGTGCAATAACAGCCAGGCCCACCGGCAAGGCCCAGACCGCCCGCCAGGCAGCTCTCCGCCGGATCAGGTTGGCCGGGGGAATGCAGAGAACAAAAAAGCCGCCCGGAGGCGGCTTTTGATGCAGTTTGGGCGAGGAGGCCAGACCTACCCCCAATCCCCAACACCGCA
>JANLOP010000342.1:0-2671 GCA_031366635.1 Betaproteobacteria bacterium
ACCGGGTGAAAGATGGTGCCGGCCCGGCTGGCGATGGCCGCCTGCAGCGCGGCATCGTCATCCTCATCGTCGCGCACGGCGGCCCCGGGTGACAGCTCGACTGGCTGCTGCCCGGCCAGCGCTGGGGCGTCCATGATGCGGCGGGTCAGACGCAGGCCGTCGGAGGCCACCTGCCGGTCGCGTGCGCTGGCCAGGTAGTTCATCAGGATGCGCGGCGGATCACGGGCATCGGCGCTGCACAATCGCAGTTGGCCGCGGCTGCTGGGCCGCAGGTCGTAGAAGATCATCGTCAGGCCGGGGTGGGCATCAAAGGGCGCGTCAAAGGCAGCGGGGCTGAAGGCCAGCACATTCCAGCCCAGGTCGGCCCGGTCCACCGCCGGTGATGAGCGCGCAAACAGGCCCAGTTGGCAGGGCGCCATCGTCAAGGGGCCGCGCCGGGTCAGCGCGTATCGGGCCGCCATCAGGGTCTTGGCCAGCGCCGAGTTCATGCGCGGGTTCAGCGTGGCCGCGTCCTTCAGGCGGTAGCGCAGCGCGATCTGCAGGTGGTCGTGCAGGTTCTGGCCGACGCCCGGCAGATCGTGATGCAGCGCGACGCCCACCTCGGCCAGATGGGCCACCGGGCCGATGCCTGACTGCATCAGCAAAGTGGGTGAGCCGATCGCACCGGCCGCCAGCACCACCGCGCGCCGAGCCGTGGCCTGCCGGCGCTGGCCATCGGCGCCGATCCAGACCAGGCCGATGGTCTGCCGGCCGTCCATGCGGATACGCTCGGCCAGCGCACCGGTGATCACCTGCAGATTGGGCCGCTGCCGCACCGGCGTCAGAAAACCATCGGCCGCGCTCCAGCGCCGGCCGCCCTTCTGGTTGGCATGGATGGGCCGACACCTTGGTTGTCGCCGGCGTTGAAGTCGGCCACCGCCGGGATGCCCACCTGCACTGCGGCATCGCACACCGCGTCCAGCACCGGCCAATGCATGCGGGCGGCATCCACCGCCCACTCACCGCCCGCGCCATTCAGCGCGCTGGCGCCCAGCACATGGTCTTCGCTGCGCTTGAAGTGCGGCAGCACATCGTCCCAGCCCCAGCCTGGCAGGCCCAAGTCACGCCAGGCGTCGTAGTCGGCGGCCTGGCCGCGGATCGCCACCATGCCATTGATGGCGGTGGACCCGCCCAGCACCTTGCCGCGTGGGTGGCGGATCACCCGCCCGCCCAGGCCGGGCTCGGGCTCACCATCGAAGCACCAGTCGCAGCGCGGATTGCCGATGGTGTAGCGGTAACCCACCGGCACCTTGAACCAGGGCGAGTCGGCCGGGCCACCGGCTTCGATCAACAACACGCGGTGGCGCGGGTCGGCCGACTGCCGGTTGGCCAACACGCAGCCGGCGGCGCCGGCACCGACAACGATGAAATCGGCCGCCAGTGCGGGGCCGGGCGCCGCGCTCACTGCTTGGGGATGTTGGCGCGCTTGACCAGCGCGCCCCAGCGCGCTCAGGAGTCGCGCACCTCGCCGGCCACACCTCGGGGCTGGAGCTTTCGGCGGTGTAGGCCCCGGTCTTGTAGAAGTCCCGCACCGCCGGCTGGGCAATCGCCTGTGCCAGCGCCGCGTTGAGCTTCTTCACATCGTCGGGCGCCATGCCCTTGGGGCCGAACCAGCCCAGGAAGCTGACGATGTCGACATCCTTGACGCCCTGCTCGGAGACAGTGGGCATGTCGGGCAGGAAGGCCTTGCGGCTGGGCGCGGCCACCGCGATGATGCGGGCCTTGCCGCTCTTGGCGTTCTGGATCGCCGCCGGCGCGGCATCGAAGGCCACCTGCACCCGGCCCTCGATCAGGTCGCCGGCCCGGTCAGCACCGGCCTTGTAAGGAATGTGCGCCATGTCGATGCCGGCATTGGCCTTGAAGGTCTCGCCAACAGGGTGCCACCACCGGGCTTGTTCTCGATCACCACCCGCACGCCCAGGATCTCGGCCAGCTTGGGCGTCCCCGCGCGCGCCTGCGCATCCACGCCGATGCCGGGCGGGAAGGCAGGTGTCTGAAGGGCCAAAACGGCCCTGGCGGCCACCTTGTCCGGCGGGAAATCGCCATTCGATCCCGAATACCCCTGGTTTTGGGGCCTACGCATCATATTTTTGGACGATAAGTCCAAAATAGCAGATTCAAGCCGTCAATTGACCGGCAGCCGCACGCTGTTGGGTCAGCAAGGTCAACCACAGCCGCAGATCAAACTCGATCTGGTGGTAGCCCGGCAGCATGTGCTCGCACAGCGCGTAGAAGGGCTTGTTGTGCTCACGCTCCTTCAGGTGGGCCAGCTCGTGCACCACGATCATGTCCAGCATCGCGGCCGGCGCGGCCTTGAACACCGCGGCCACGCGCAGCTCGCGCTTGGCCGCCAGCTTGCCACCTTGCACCCGGGAGACACTGGTCAGCGTGCCGAGCGCGCGCTGGTCGATCTGCAGCCGGTTGTCGAACACCACTTTGGCCAGCGTCGGCGCATTGCGCAGATAGCGGGCCTTCAGGGCCGATGCATGCGCATAGAGCGCGCCGTCGCTGCGGATGGTGTGGGTCTCGGGGTAGCTGCGCTGCAGCGCAGCACCCAGCGTGCCGGCCGCCAGCAGGCTGCGGATCTGCGCTTGCAGCGCCGCCGGATAGCCCGCCAGCAGCGGCAGCGGCA
>JANLOP010000363.1:0-7481 GCA_031366635.1 Betaproteobacteria bacterium
GATCTACGCCAGCCCGGCCGCAGCGCTGGAAGCCATCCTCGCGCGGGCCGGCCACCGCGCCCCGGCCACCGACATCGAATGGGCGCGCAGCACCCGCGCCAAGCACCAGGCGCGCGCCGACAAGCTGGTCACCTCGATGGCCCAGGCGGCGCCCGGCAGCGACGGCCTGATGCACCCCAACCGGCTGCTGGCCGCGCTGCGCGACGCGCTGCCGCGCGACGCCATCCTGGTCGCCGACGGCGGCGACTTCCTCAGCTTCGCGCGGGTCGGCCTGCCGGCCACCAGCTACCTCGACCCCGGCTCGCTGGGCTGCATCGGCATCGGCACGCCCTTCGGCGTGGCGGCCAGCCTGGCCTGCCCGGATCGCACCGTGGTGGTGGCCACCGGCGACGGCGCCTTCGGCTTCAACGCGATGGAGATCGACACCGCCGCGCGCCACAAGGCGCCGGTGCTGATCGTGGTGGCCAACAACGGCAGTTGGGCGATTGAGGTGCGCGACCAGCAGCAGACCCACGGCAAGGTGGTGGGCACGCGGCTGCAGTTTGCCGACCACGCGGCGATGGCGCGCGCTTTTGGCCTGCATGCCGAACGGGTGGAGCGCGCCGAAGACCTGCCGGGCGCGATCCAGCGCGCGTTGGCCGAGGTTGGTGCCGGGCGGCCGGCGCTGCTGGACGTGCTGGTGACGCCCGAAGCGGCGTCGTCCGACGCCAAGTCGGGCCTGGCCTGGGTGCCTGACCTGCAGGCGCTGGGCGCCTGGGACGACGCCGAGCAGCAATGGCGGCAAGGCTTGAGCGGCGGCTGACAGCCGCTCGGCGCCTGGCCTGCGTCGGCAAGCTCATCTTTGCCTTCCTCGCGCGGTTGCTGCGCGGCCAAGCCCTGGCTGCGCAACATCGTTCCAGCGCAAGCAGCGTCGCGGCGCCAATTTGATTTTTCGCTGAAGTCTGTATACAGTGTACGGACTATGCCGCCCCAGCTCATCAAAATCGAATCGGCACCCGACTTGGTGGACCAGGTCTATCGCCGCTTGCTGGACGTGATCAGTGACGGCTCAATGGCGCCGGGCACCCGCCTGATGCAGGAAGACATTGCCGAGCGGCTGTCGGTGTCGCGCCAGCCAGTGCTGCAGGCCTTGCGGCTGCTTAAAAAAGACGGCTTTGTGCTGGACGCGCCAGGCCGTGGCGTGCTGGTGGCGCCGCTCGACGTCGCCTGGCTGCTGCAAATTTACCAGGTGCGTAGCGCGCTGGATGCGCTGGCGGCCAGGCTGGCTGCGCGTGCCCACGTCCAGATAGACCCCCGGCTGATCAGCCAGGGCCGTGCTGCGGCCCGCAGCAGCCAGGTCAAGACCATGATGGCGGCCGACGCGCAGTTTCATGCGGCCATTTATGCCGCATCGGGCAACCCGTTGATTGCCCAGAGCGCGCAACTGCACTGGCACCACATCCGCCGCGCAATGGGTGCGGTGCTGCAGGTGTCAACCATGCGCGAGTCGATCTGGGACGAACATGAAGCCATTGCCAAAGCCATCGGCAAGGGCGATGAAGACAACGCCGAAACCCTGATCCGCCAGCACGGCGAAGACGCCAGCCACAACTTGGCGCGCCTGCTTTCGAGCGCTCTCAATGCGTCGGCCAACGCCAACGCCACCGCCACCGCCGACGCCATCAGCGCCTCAAGCCCCTGACCCCTGCCCCCCACGGAGACCGACCATGAAACTCAGCCCTGAACAACACGCCCAATACGACCGCGACGGCTACCTGTTTTTCCCAGGGCTGTTCACAGCCGAAGAAACGCAGACGCTCAGCGATGTCGTGCCCGAGCTGTACAGCCGCCGCGAGGACTACAACATTCGCGAAAAAGGCAAGGACGCCGTGCGCACCAACTTCGCCGCCCACCTGTACAGCGAGCCCTTTGCCAAACTGGGGCGGCACCCACGCATGATCGAGCCGGTGGAAGAGTTGCTGGGTGAAAAGCTCTACATGCATCAGTTCAAGATCAACGGCAAGATGGCCTTTGAAGGCGATGTCTGGCAGTGGCACCAGGACTACGGCACCTGGCTCAACGACGACCAGATGCCGACTGAACGTGCGATGAACATCGCCATTTTTCTCGACGACGTGACCGAGCACAACGGCCCGCTGATGTTCATTCCCGGCAGCCACAAAAAGGGCGTGGTCGAGGCCAGGCACGACCTCACCACCACCAGCTACCCGCTGTGGACGGTGAACAATGATTTGATCCGCCAACTGGTGCAGCGCGCCGGTGGCAAGCAAGGCGGCATCGTCAGCCCCAAAGGCCCGGCCGGCTCGATGATCCTGTTTCACTCCTGCCTGGTTCACGCATCGGGCAGCAACCTGTCGCCGTTCGACCGGGTCAGCGTCTACCTGAGCCTGTGCGCTGTGAGCAACCACATCCGCCGCTACAAGCGCCCCGAATACATCGCGCACCGCGACTTCACACCCATCACCTGCCTGCCCGATGACTGTCTGCTCAAGGACTACCCGGTCGATCTGCCGTGGAAAGACGGCGTGCCGGCCACTGCATTGCAGACATCAATCGAAAAAAACGAGCCTGAGCGCCAAGCGGCCTGAGCCCGGCCCTGGCTGATGCCGGCTTGATCTGGCAGCCTGGCCGCGTTGAGCACTTTAATTTCATTCCACCGTGGATTGCGGGCCAAGCCCGCAATGACAAGACTGCACAAATGAACCTGTACACCAAACTCCAGCAGCGTGCTGCCGACAAGCGACCGATTCGCATCGGCCTGATCGGCGCCGGTAAATTTGGCGCGATGTACCTGGCGCAAATCCCGAGAACACCCGGCGTGCATCTGGTGGCGATTGCCGACCTGTCGCCTGTTGCGGCCCGCAGCAACCTCGCCCGCGTCGGCTGGTTGCCGCAGCAGTCGCAGGCAGAGTCAGCGCAAGCCGCTATTAAAACCGGTGCCACCTGGATCACCGACGACTGGCTGGCGGTGGTCACGCACCCGCAGATCGACATCATTGTCGAATGCACGGGCAACCCGATCGCAGCGGTTGAGCACTGCTTGAGCGCATTTGCGCATGGCAAGCATGTGGTCAACGTCACGGTGGAAGCGGATGCCTTCTGTGGCCCGCTGCTGGCGCGCAAGGCGTTTGAGGCCGGGGTCATTTATTCGCTGGCCTTCGGCGACCAGCCGGCCTTGATCTGTGACCTGGTGGACTGGGCGCGCACCTGCGGGTTTCCGGTGGTGGCAGCGGGCCGTGGCCACAAATGGCTGCCGCATTTTTCAGCCTCGACACCCGACACCGTCTGGGGCAATTACGGGTTGACCCCGGAGCAGGCCCTGCGTGGCGGGCTCAACCCCAAAATGTTCAACAGCTTTCTTGATGGCTCCAAGCCGTCGATCGAATGCACCGCCGTGGCCAATGCCACCGGCCTGACGGTGCCCAGCAACGGCCTGCTTTATCCCCCCGCCAGTGTTGAAGACATCCCGTTTGTGACGCGCCCCATCGGTGAAGGCGGCATGCTGGAGCGCAAGGGCATGGTCGAAGTCATCTCGTCACTCGAAGTCGATGGCCGCAAGATCCCCTACGATATTCGAATGGGGGTCTGGGTCACGGTTGAAGCCGAGACGGACTACATCAAGAACTGTTTTGAAGAGTACAACGCACACACCGACCCGAGCGGGCGCTATTTCACTCTCTACAAACGCTGGCACTTGATCGGGCTGGAAGTAGGTGTGTCGGTGGCCAGCGTGGCGCTGCGCGGCGAGCCAACCGGCGTGGCGACTTGCTGGAATGCCGATGTGGTGGCCACAGCCAAGCGCGACTTGAAGCCCGGCGACATGCTTGACGGCGAAGGGGGTTACACGGTCTGGGGCAAGCTGCTGCCCGCCGACACATCGCTCAGCATGGGCGGCTTGCCGCTGGGCTTGGCGCACCAGGTGAAGGTGGTGCGTGCGGTCAAGCAAGGACAAAGCCTGAGCTGGGCCGATGTGGCGATGGACACCTCGACCGCCGCCTATAAAGTGCGCCATGAGATGGAAACCCTGTTTGGGCCGGCCATGTCGGCCAGGAAGAAAGCGGCCTGACTGCGTTTTCAAAGGGTCTGCGCAATCGGGATGCGAGCTTGAGCGCATCGCGGCGGCTGCGTCAGCGTTTGCTTTTGCGCCTGCTCCCGGGTTCGCGTTGCCGCGATCCTGCCGATCTTCCTGGCGCGCGCGCCGAGGAGGTGCGGCCAGCGACGATGCCGAAAGCATCGGCCAGCCGACGCGGCCAACGGCCGACGCCGGCTGGCGGTAGACGCAGCAAACGCAGCAAACGTCTGCAGCATGAGTGGCCGCTAACGGCGGCAACGGGACATGCTGCACATTCTTGAACTCACCTTTCCTTTCTTCGCGCTGGTGCTGTGCGGCTACGCCGTGGCGCGCTGCGGCTGGCTGCCGCTGGATGCGATCCCGGGGCTCAACCTGTTCGTGCTGTACTTCGCGCTGCCGTGCATGTTGTTCCGCTTCGGCGCTGCCACGCCGATTGCGCGCATGCTCGATCCCAGCGTCTTTGGCACCTACCTGCTGTGCGCCCTGGCGATGGTGGGCCTCAGCGTGGCCACCACGCGCAGCGGCACCATCGACTGGAATGACGCCTCGTTTGGCGCACTGGTGGCCGCCTTTCCGAACTCGGGATTCATGGGCGTGCCGCTGCTGGTCGGGCTGCTGGGAGAGCGGGCAGCGGCCCCGGCCATCGTGGCGCTGGCAGTCGACACGGTGATCACCGCGTCACTGTGTATCGCGTTGTCGCGTCTGAGACCCGGCGCGGCAGCAGGGCCCGGGCCCAGCGCGGGTCGGGCGGTGCTGAACGCATTGAAGGGCATGGCTACCAACCCGCTGCCGTGGGCCATCGGGCTGGGCTGCCTCGTCTCGGCGTCCCGTGCCAGCGTGCCAACCTTGCTGATGGGTCCGGTGTCGATGCTGGCGGATGCCGCGTCGCCTGTCGCGCTGTTCACGCTTGGCGCGTTGCTGGCACGGTCGTCAATGCGGGCCAGGCAGTCGGCTTCGACAACGCCTGTGCTGCGCCGCAGCGACGTGCCGCAGATCGTGTTCTACAAGCTGATCGTGCACCCGGCGCTGGTGCTGGGCACCGGCCGGCTGGCGATTGCCGCCGGTGCACCGCTGGACGGCTTTGCTGCCACGGTGCTGGCGTTGGTGGCAGCGCTGCCGAGCGCCAGCAATGTGCCGATGCTGGCCGAGCGCTTCGGCGCCGACGCTGGGCGCATTGCCCGCATCGTCCTGTTCAGCACCGCGCTGGCGTTTCTGAGCTTCTCGGCGGCGGTGGCGCTGCTGGTGTAGCAAGACGCCAGATCGCGCCGGATCGCCATGTCAAGGGCGGCGCGAAGAAGGTGCCGCCGGCGGGTTCGCCGGCGGCACCTGCGCCGCCTACCCTGCCGGGGTCGGCAGCACTGCGCGGCCGTGCAGGCCGCCCCACTTCACTTCGGCAGCTTGTAGACCATCACCGAGCCGCCCTGCGGCACGCCGGTGACCTTGCCCGACAAGGTGTCGATGCCGGATTGCATGCGCTGGGCATCCACACCCCAGCCGGCCTGCACCGCCACGTACTGCTCGCCGTCGACTTCGAACGAGGTCGGCACGCCGGTCACGCCCGAGGGTGTTGCCGTTTCCCACAGCACCTTGCCGTTGCTAGCGTCGAACGCCCGGAACTTGCGGTCATTCGTGCCGCCGGCAAACACCAGGTTGCCGCCAGTCGTCAGCAGCGGGCCCCAGTTGAAGGTCGGGAACTTGTGCACCCAGGCCAGCTTGCCGGTCTTCAGGTCCCAGGCCTGCAACTCGCCGATGGTGGCGGGTGCCTTGCCGCTTTGGTAGCGCAGGCTGCCCATCACCGATTCGATCGGGTAGCCGATGTAGAGGTCACCCTTCTTGTACGTCGTGGCCTCGGGTTCGGGCAATTCCGAGCAAAGGTTGTTGTTTGCGGGGATGTAAAAGAGGCCGGTCTTCGGATTCCAGGCTTCCGGCGGCCAGTCCTTGCCGCCCCACAGCGACGGGCAAAAGTTCACCTTGCCCTTGCCCACACCAGGGGTCCGCGCCTGGTCGTAGGTCGGCCGGCCGGTTTTCTTGTCGACTGACGCGAAGACGTTGTTGTTCACATACGAGACGGCGTCGATGAAGCCGATCGGCCCGTTCAAGCGCTCCAGCATCCACAGGTAGCCGTTGCGCCCGGCATGCACCGCAGCCTTGACCTTGCGGCCCTTGATCTCGGTGTCGATCAGCAGCGGCGCCGAGACCTCGTCCCAGTCCCAGGCGTCGTTGGGCGTGTACTGGTGGTGGCCCTTGATCTTGCCGGTGTCGACATCGAGCGCGATCGTCGAGGTGGTGTAGAGGTTGTCGCCCTTGCGCTTTTCGGTCGGCCACGGCGACGGGTTGCCGGTGCCCCAATAAGCCAGATTGGTGGCCGGGTCGTAGGTGCCGGTGATCCAGATGCTGCCGCCGCCGTTCTTCTGCGTGCCGGCGGGCCAGGTGTCGCTGCCGGGTTCGCCATCCGAGGGAACGGTGTAGGTGCGCCAGGCCTCCGCGCCCGTATCGGCGTCGAAAGCCGCAACGAAGCCGCGCACGCCGGTTTCGCCGCCGGACGAGCCGACCATGATCTTGCCCTTCACCGCCAGCGGCGCGAGCGTCATGTACTGCAGCGCCTTCCAGTCACCGACCGCCTTCATCCAGACGACCTTGCCGGTCTTGGCGTCGAGCGCCACCAGATTGCAATCGACTGTGGCCACGTAGACCTTGTCGCCATACAGCGCCACACCGCGATTCGTCGGGTGGAGTTGCAGCATCTCGGCCGGCACCTCCTTTTTGTAGCGCCACAGCTCCTGGCCGGTCTTGGCGTCGAGGGCGATCACCTGCGAGCCCGGCGTGGTGACGAACATATAACCGTTGTTGACCACCGGCGGCGATTGATGGCCGTCGGTCTGGCCGGTCGCGAAGGCCCAGGCCAGCGTGAGCTTGTCGACGTTCTTGCTGGTGACCTGCTCCAGCGCGCTGTAGCCCCAGCCGCCGTAGTTGCCGCGGTACTGCAGCCAGTTGGCGGCCTCGGGGTTGCTCAGGCGCGCGTCGGTGACGGGCGAGTAGGCCGCCGGTACGGCCAGGGCTGCAATGCAGGGCAGTGCGGCGGCAACACCGATTGCGATTCGGTTCAGCAGGAACTTCATGGGTTCATCTCCTTGGGGTGGTGGGGCGGGAAAAGAGGTCAGGCCGTGGTGCCACCCGCAGGCGCACTGAAAGGCCCGGCGATCACGAGCTGATCGCCGTCGAGTGACAAAGGCAGAAAGGGCAGCGAACGCAGTGCCGGGCCGCTGGCCACGCTGCCGCCGTCGAGCAGCTGGAACTTCGACGAATGGCAGAAGCACACCAGCACCTGCTCCTTGGACAGCCAGGTTTTCACGTCGCAGCCCTGGTGTGTGCAGATGGCCGAAAACGCCACCACACCGCCGGCCGCGCG
>JANLOP010000046.1:0-10541 GCA_031366635.1 Betaproteobacteria bacterium
ACCTTGATCACCAGCCAGCTGCCCGTCAAGGCCTGGCACACGTACCTCAACGACCCCACGCTGGCTGACGCGATCCTCGACCGGGTCGTGCACTCAAGCCACAAGATCGAGCTCAAGGGCACCCGGTCGATGCGCGACGCCGAGGCTGCGGCGGCGACGTAACCCGGCCTTCCCGCACACCCTCCCGCAGAGGCAAGACCGGACATGAGTACATGGCCCGGTCGGGGCGCCTCCGGCGGCCTGGCAGGGGCCCGGAATCTGAAGATCATTCCAAGCCCAAAACCGGGCCAGAAACGCCCCTGGCGCGAGAGCGTTTCAGGCTGATCGTGGACGGTCGGGGTACATTCAACCCCTGGTGCTTGCGCGCCTCCCCGGCGCACCCTCGAAGACGCCGTTTCACCGTCCACGATCAGACTGAAACGGGCGTCCACGATCGCTGAAATACGCACCAGCGCGGCCAGCAAGGCCAGCAGCACGGTGCAGACCTGCTTGCTGCACATCAGCACCCGCTGCGGCGAGTGGCTGTCCACCAGCGCGCCGCCGAGCAGGATGAACAGCGCGCGCGGCAGGCCCAGCAGCGCCAGCACCGTGCCCAGCACCAGCGGGTCACCGGTCATGTGCAGCACCAGCCAGGGCAAGGCCAGCAGCGTGAACTGGTCGCCCAGCAGCGACACCGCCGAGCCGGCCATCAACCAGGCGATGTTGCGGTCGCGCAGCAGCGGGGTGGACCGGGCGGACGAGGCTGGCCGCAGCCCGGCGTTGTCGAGGGCCGGGCTGGCAGCTTGGGGCGTGCGGTTCATGGCAGGTCATCCGTGGGGCAAAGACGGCACTTTGAAGCCTGACGCAACGTCAGGGTCAAGCGGATTTTTGGCGTGGGCCGGCTGGCTTGCGAGGCACTGCCGCACCGGCCGAGTGGCGCTGCGGCGCGGCGGGTGGGTCGGGCAGCACGTGAGACGGCAGGTCTGGCGGTAGGTCTGGCGACTGATCGGGCAGCAGATCGGGCAGCAGATCGGGCAGCCCGTCGGGCGCAGGGCTCGGGCGCTGATCCAGCCGCAAATACGCCATCTGCGCAGGCGTCAGCAGCGCGCCGGCGCGCAACAAGGGCTCAGCCTGCAGCGCCCCATCCAGCTTGTGCCGCAGCACGGCATCACCGCCGACGGCTTGGTCCACCAGCACGCCCGCCTGCGCCGCCAGCGCCCGCGCCGCCGCTGCGCCGGGTGGCACGCCGGCCGCCATCAGTGCCTGCACCTGGCCGGCCAGCGCCTGCCACACCCCGTGGCTGACCCAGCGAAAGGCCGCCAGATCGGCCAGCGTGAAATGGCGCAGCCAGGCCGCCAGGCGCAGCGCGGTGGCCTGCTCAACATAGGCCACCATCGCCAGATCGGGCGCGCCGGCCTGGCGCACGGCGGGCTCTTGCACAAACAGCCGGCCCCAGCGCTCGATCAACGCAAAGTCACCGCCCAGCCAGTGGTGGATCAGCCCCATCCAGCGGTGGGCCAGCGGCTGCATCGCCAGATCGTTGGCGGGCACGCCGGCGTCCATCATTTGCCGCACCGCCTGCATCAGCGGCGGCCACTCAGCGCGCACGGCCTGCCAGTTGATGACGATGCGCCGCACCTCGTCGGGGTTGAAATAGCGCGAATAAGTGGCCATCAGCGCCAGCGAGGCCAGCCACTCGCCGATCTCGGGCTGGGCGCCGGCCGAGAAGCGGTCCATCAGCAGCGCCAGCCTGGCGCGCAACTGGCTGGCCTGGCTGATTTGCTGATCAAGCGCTTGCAACTGCCGGGCCACCACCATCGGCAAGGCGGCGCTGTCGCCGGCCAGCATGCTACCGATGTCCTTGAGCGGCAGGCCCAACTGGCGCAGCGCCTGGATGCCGTGCAGCCGGGCCACGTCATCGCGGTTGTACAGCCGGTAGCCGGCGTCGTTGCGGGCCGACGGCGTGAGCAGCCCGATCTGGTCAAAGTGGTGCAGCGCCCGCACCGTGAGGCCGCTGCGCCGGGCCAGATCGCCAATTTTCAGCAAGTCCATCACCGGCATTGTTGGCGATGCCGCTGGCGGATCAGCCGCCGACGGTGGTCAAGCCGGGATGGGGCTGGGCGCCGTGGCGGCGCGAGGCGGCGCCGCGCCCTGGCCGCGCCATTGCGGGCAAAAGTACACCGCTGGCTGCCGGCCGGGGCAAGCCCGGGGCACCCGTAAGATGGCGCGGTGGACATCCATCAAATGCAAGTGCGCTACCAGCCGACGTCCGACCGGGTGCTGTGGCAGTTGCGCACCGCCGGCGGTGAGATGTTTGCGGTCTGGCTGACGCGGCGCATGCTGCGCCAGTTGTGGCCGCCACTGGCCAATCTGGTGACATTGGCCGGTGTGGCCCGGGTGGCGCCGCACGCCGTGGTGCTGCCCGAGGCGCGGGCGATGATGGCCCAGGCGGCCCGGGACAGGCCGTTGCCCAACACCGATTTCGCCACGCCGTTTGACGCCAAACCCGCCGCCCAGCCGCTGGGGCCTGAGCCGCTGCTGCCCAGCGCCATCGACCTGGGGCCCAGCAAACAAGGCCCGGGCCTGGCGCTGGCATTGCGCGAGCCGGGCGGGCGCAACCTGTCATTGCAACTGTCGGCCGATCTGGCCACCGGGCTGTTGCGCTTGCTGGAGCAGGCGCTGACGGAGGCCGACTGGGGCATTCTGGCGGCGCCGGCCGCCGCTGAAGCGCCGCCCGACGTCAAGCCCGCACCCATCTTGCTGAACTGATCTGGCCTGAACTGGCCTGCCGGCCACGGCCGGCTCAAGCGTCCAGGGCTTGCAAGCGTGTTTGCAGATGGGCGCGCACCGCTGGCGCACTGGTCAGGCCGATGGCGCGCTGTAGCGCCTGGCGCGCGGCTGCCACCTGCCCGAGCAAACCAGCCACATGGCCGCGCGCCACCCAGTACGGCTGGTAGCTGGCCAACCGGGGGCTGTGCAACGCCGCCAGCAAGGCGCCCGCCCGCGCCACATCGCCGGCATGGGCGCAGGCGGCGGCCCGGGCCACCTCGGCGCCCAGGCTGGGGGCCATCGCCAGCAGGCGCTCGTACAGCGCGACGATACCGGGCCAGGGCGTGGCGCCGGTGGCCCGCCGGTCACAGTGGGCCGACTGGATGGCGGCCTCGATCTGAAAGGGCCCGGCCACCTGCCAGCGGGCGGCACTGGCCAGCAAGCGGTTGCCCTGGTCGATCAGCGGCGCCTGCCAGCGGGCGGTGTCCTGCTCGGCCAGCGGGACGAAGGCGCCGTCGGGTCCGTGCCGCGCCGGCACCCGGGCCTCGCACAGCAGCATCAGTGCCAGCAGCCCTTCGGCCTCGGCGCGGGCCGGGCTGGCGGGCAGCAGGTGGCAGACCAGATCGGCCAAAAAAATCGCCTCGCTGCGCAGGCCCTGCACCCGGGCCTCGTCGCTGTCGCTGCTGTCGGGCAGCGCAGCGGCTTGGGGCGGCGCATCCCAGCCCAGGCCGTAGGCGGCGTAAATGGCTTCGAGCACGGCGTGCAGTCGCGCCGGCAGCTCGTCGGGGCCGGGTGGCTCAAAACGCAGGCCGGCATCGCGGATTTTTTGCTTGGCGCGCACCAGCCGCTGGGCCATGGCGGCGGGCGAGGTGAGCAGGGCCTGGGCGATCTGCTGGGCCGGCAAACCCAGCACCACCTGCAGCATCAGCGCCGGGCGCAGCGCCGCGTCGATGGCCGGGTGGGCGCAGACGAAGAGCAGGCTCAGGCGGCTGTCGGGCAGCAGCGGGTCGTCCTCGTCACTGGGCTCGTCGGCCAGCAGGGCCTGCACTTGCGGGCTGAAGTGCAGGCGTTGCCGGCGGGCGGCTTGCAGCAGCTCACGCCGGGCCACCGTCAGCAGCCAGGCATCGGGCGCGGCGGGCACGCCCTGGGCCGGCCACAGCGCCAGGGCTTTCTCAAGGGCCGCGGCCAGCGCGTCTTCGGCGGCCGCCACATCGCGCCACTGGCAGGCCAGCCAGGCCAGCAGCCGGCCGTAGCACTGGCGGGCGGCGGCCTCGGCGGCCAACCAGGCGGGGTGGGCTGCCGGGTTTGCTGCGGGATGGGCTTCAGGGTCAATCACCGTGCCCAAGCCGGCCCGCCCCGCTGGCGCCGGCATCACATCGCCAACACCGGCCGCACCTCCACCGTGCCAGTGGCGGCGGTGGGGCTGCGGGCGGCCCAGGCCAGCGCGTCGTCCAGCGTGGCCACATCGATCACAAAATAGCCGCCCAACTGCTCTTTGGTGTCGGCGAACGGGCCGTCCTGCACCTGTCGCACGCCGTCGCGCAGCCGCAGCGACGTGGCGGTCTCGCGGCCTTGCAGGCCGTGGCCCGCCACGATCACACCGGCCTGGCCCATCGCGCCGGCGTAGGCCATCCAGGCCGCGCCCTCGGTGGCTTGCATCAGCGGGTGCTGGCAGGCGGCGGCATCAAAAAACAACAGCATGAATTTCATCGTTGGCTCCTGGGGTTGATCGAGAGCGGCAACACGCCCCTCTCTGATCATCGATGCGCGGGGCGCGCGTCAATCGACAGTCGGTGCGCTGTTTTTTTCAAGCAGCGCCTGGCGCAACGCGGATTTCTGCACTTTGCCGAGTGCGGTTTTGGGCAGGTGCTCGGCCAGCAAAATGGTCTGCGGGTGTTTGTAGCGCGCCAGGTGCTGGTGGAAATGGGCCCGCAACGCCGGCAGATCGACAGCGACGCCCGGCATTGGCACCAGTACCAGCACCGGCACCTCGCCCCAGCGGGCGTCGGGCAGGCCGATGACGGCGGCTTCGGCCACGCCGGGCCAGGCGGCGGCCAGGTTCTCGATCTCGGCCGGGTAGATGTTTTCACCGCCCGAGATGATCCGGTCTGAACAGCGGCCGACCACGGTGAGCCGGCCCTGCGCATCGGCCCAGGCCAGATCGCCGGTGGCAAACCAACCGTCGACAAAGCCGCTGCCGGCGGGCAGCCGGTGGTAGCCGCGCATCTGCTTGGGTGCCTGGAGCTGGATTTCGCCGGCCTGGCCTACCGGTGGGGTCGGTGGGGTCGGCTCGGTCGGCTCGGTCGGCTGGGTCGGCATGGTTTGGCCCTGCGCATCCACCAGCCGCAGCCGCACGCCCGGCGCGGGGTGGCCCACGCTGCCGGCATGGCGCAGCGCCTCGTGCGGGCGCAGTGCCACCGAGAACGGCCCGGTCTCGGTGCTGCCGTAGACCTGGGCCACCGGCACGCCCCGGGCATGAAACGCCTCGATCAAATTTAGCGGCACGATGGACGAGCCGCTGTTGACAAAGCGCAGCGGGCGCAAATCGGTGGCCGGCCAGGCCGGGTGCGCCAGCAATGCCCGCATCACCGCCGGCACCAGCAGGCTGGTGCTGGGCCGCAAGGTGGCCACATCGTGCAGCCAGGCCCTGGCATCAAACCGGGGCTGCAGTTTGACGGCAGCGCCCACCGCCAGTGCCGGCAGCACCTGGATGCACAGCCCGCCGACATGGCACAGCGGCAGCACCGCCAGCACCCGGTCGGCGGCGCTCAGGCCTTGCACCGCCAGCGCGATGTCGATATTGGCCAGCATGCCGCGCTGGCTGTGCAGCACGCCCTTGGGCTGGCCGCTGCTGCCCGAGGTGTAGACCAGCAGCACATCGCCGGGTTGGGCGGATGCTGTGGCATCGATGGCGCCGGTTGCGCCGGTTGCGCCGATGGCGCCCGTTACGCCGGCTGCGCCGAATGCGCCAGATCGACCGTTGCCGGGCGCCAGCGCCCGCACCTGGGCGGCCAGCGCGGCCAGCTCGGGCGTGTGGCGCAGCGCCGACAGGCCGGCGTGGCAGGCGATGGCCGCCAGCTCGGCGGCGGCCAGCCGCCAGTTCAGCGGCACAAAAACGACGCCGATCTGACTACAGGCCAGCAGTGCGGCCAGCATCTCAGCGCTGTTGTGGCCCAGCCAGCCGATGAAATCACTTTCGCCCAGGCCATCGGCGCGGAACTGGCGGGCGCTGGTACGGGCAAGCGTGGCCAGATCGCGGCCAGTCCAGCGCCGATCGCCGATTTGCAGTGCCAGCGCGTCGGGGCGCCGGGCGGCTTGGGCGGCAAAGCGCTGGCGCAACGACGTCATGCCCTGTTGATCGCGATGGCGGCAGCAAGCGCCTGGGCTGCGACGGGCACCGGCTCGCCATCTGGCCAACCCGCCACCAGCCCGCGCCGGGCGCACCAGGCCTGCTGCGCAAGCTGCACCGTGCGCAACTGCAGCGCCACGGTGGTGCGGATGTCATGGCCGTAGCCGCCGGCCATCAGCACGGCCACCGGCACCCGGTGCTGGTGCAAAAAAGCAAATACCCGTTGGTCGCGCTCGGCCAGGCCGGCGTCGGTCAGCTTCAAGCGGCCCAGCCGGTCGGCCTCGTGCGGATCGGCGCCAGCCAGGTAAAACGCCAGGCCGGGCGCGGCGCCCGCCGCCAGTTGCCGGGCCCAGGCGGCTTGCAGCGCGGCGTCCAGCGCGGCCAGGTAGGGCGCGTCGGTGCAGCCGTCGGGCAGGTCCACATCCAGGTCACTGGCCACTTTGCGGAACGGGAAGTTTTTGGCGCCGTGCAGCGACAGCGTGAAGACACTCGGGTCGTCGCTGAATATCGACGCCGTGCCGTTGCCCTGGTGCACGTCCAGATCGATCACCCAGAGCCGCAAGCCCCGGCGGTGCAGCCGGTGCACCTCGGCCTGCATCAGCCGGCCGGCCACCGCCACATCGTTGAAGACGCAAAAGCCCGAGCCCTTGTCGGCCTGGGCATGGTGGGTGCCACCAGCCAGATGCAGCGCCACACCGTCGGCCAGCGCGGCCCGGGCGGCCGCCACGGTGGCACCCACGGATCGCTTGCTGCGCTGCACCATGCCGTCACTCCACGGCAAGCCGATCTCGCGCTGCGCGGCTGCCGACAGCGTGCCGTGCGTGACGGCGCTGATGTAGTCCGGGCTGTGCGCCAGCGCCAGCTCAGCGTCGCTGGCGGCATCGGCCTCGGCCAGCCGCAGGCCCGGGCACTCGGCGGCCACCCGGTCGCGCAGCATTTGGTATTTGGCCATCGGAAAGCGGTGGCCGGCCGGCAACTCGACGGTGAAGCGGTGGTTGCTGAAAACCTGCATGGCGCACGATTGTGCCCAGCCGCCCGACCACCCACGGCTGCCGTCGAGACAGCCTGATGGGAATGAACGGCCTCCTAGGAGGCTGTCGGGCTTGAGCAGCCAAGCAGAGCTACAGGTCGGTATTGCACGTCTGAAGCGCTTCCAGAAGGTCAGATTTCTCTGTGGCGCGCAAAAGTTGCTCAAAAAGCAGGCATCTGGCAACTTCAACCCGAAAGTCCGACAGGCTCCTAGACAACCCTCCCTAGTTTGCTGCATCGCAACAAAAAACCCTTGCAATGCCAAGTTAGCGGCCTATACTTCGTTCCATGTTGCGGTGCAGCATATCCAGACAAGCCGCGCACCGCACGATCCGATTCGTTCCGCTTGTCATCACACCCCCCACTGGAAATCACCATGACCTACATGACCCAAGACCAATTTTCCGCCGCTGCCAAAGCCAACCTCGAAACCCTGTTCGGCCTGACGAGCAAGGCATTTGAAGGCGTTGAGAAGCTGGTCGAGTTGAACCTGCAAGTGGCCAAGGCCACGCTGGCCGAGACCGCCGACAACACCAAGGCCGCCCTGGGCGCCAAAGACGCGCAAGAGCTGATGGCCCTGCAAGCCAGCCTGCTGCAACCGTCGGCCGAGAAAGCCGCCGCTTACAGCCGCCACATCTATGACATCGCCGCCGCCACCACCGCCGAAGTGACCAAGACCGCCGAAGGTCAGTTTGCCGAAATGCAAAAGAACTTCATGTCGGCCGTGGACACTGCCGTCAAAAGCGCGCCGGCCGGCAGCGAGAACGTCGTGACCCTGGTCAAGTCGGCCATCGGCGCCGCCAACAACGCGTTTGAGTCGGTGCAGAAAGCCGCCAAGCAAGCCACCGAAATGGCCGAAGCCAACTTCACCGCCGTCACCAACACGGCGGTCAAGGCCGGCCAATCGGTGACCAAGGCCGTCAAGCGCGCCTGATCCCGGAAAACCGAGACACCCGGCGCTGAAAGCTTGCGGAACTTATTGCCGGCAACCCGTCTCCCAAGGGTTGTTGCGGTGGGCGAGCCGTGATGTTCGTGATTGGTTGTCTCCTCGGTACCCCTCGAAATTTTGATTTCTCGGGTACTTTGAGCCCGGTAGCTTGCTACCGGGCCTTTTTTTTATGTGCGCCCGGTCGCTTGCGACCGGGCTTTTTTTATGGGCCCATCGTTCCCGGGTACTGTTTCTGGATGAAATTGCAAAAGGCGGCTTTAAGGGAAAACGACGAATCAAAACGCGCAGAAAAAGAACAAAAATTACGAGGTTCGAATCGATACGAACCTATTCGAACCAATACGAACCGAGGAATCTGCCATGCCCCCACTGCGCCGTCGCGTCACCTTGAACATCGGCACCCTGGTGGCTGCCGCCGCGCTGTGCGGCCCGGCCCTGGCGGCCGATGTCGAGTTGCTGCCCTAAGGCTTGCTGACGCCCAGCACCACCGAGCAGACCCAGCCCAACCAGTTCAAGAAGGCCGGGCCGTGGCGCATCGGCGTGTCATTCGGCGGGGTGGGCAACACCTGGATCGTGCAGATGATCCAGGAGATGAAATACGCCGCCGCCCAGCGCAAAGAGATCACCGAGTTCATCTTTGTTGAGGCCAACTGGCAACCGGCCAAACAGGTTGCCGATGTCGAAGACCTGCTGACGAAGAAGGTGGACGCCATCATCATCGGCCCGACCCAAAGCCCGACAGGCTCCTAGGAGCCTGTCGGACTTGCGGAGCGTCGGCTGCAAATTGACCGCAGCGGTCCATTTTTCGTCAGCTTCTTGGCCCATAGCTATGGCTATGAGCCGGCGAACCCGACAAAAACTGTCCTCGCTGGGGCCAATTTTGGCTACGCCGCACTGCGTGAACGCTTCGACGCCCCAAGCCCGACAGGCTCCTAGGCCGCCATCGGTGCGCCGTTGGCCGAGAAAGCCAGCAAGACCGGCATCCCGGTCGTGGTGTTCGGCGCTTTCGGCAAGGCGATGCAATCGACGGTCGAGATCGGTGCCGGCGGTGAGCTGTTTGGCAAACAGGGCGTCGACTACCTGCGCAAAGAGCTGAAAGGCAAGGGCAATGTCTGGGCCTTCCGCGGCGTGGCCGGGGGTGGACGAAGAAACCCTGCGCTACAACGGCTTTCGCAAAGCCCTCGCCGGCTCGGACATCAAGATCACCCACGAGGTGTTTGGCGATTGGGGCTATGCCAAGGGCAAGCAGCTTTGCGAGAACCTGGTGCTGTCGGGCAATGCGGTGGACGGCATCTGGTTCTCGGGTGCCGAGATGACGCGCGCCTGCCTGGACGTGGTCAAAGAAAGCGGCAAGCCGCTGGTGCCGATGACCGGCGAGGGCAACAACGGCTTTTTGCGCGCCTGGCAGGCCACCGGCGTCAAAAGCATTGCGCCGCAGTTCACCCCCGGCCTGGGCGCGGCGGTGGTGCGGGCCGCCGTGGCGCTGCTCGAAGGCAAGCCGCTGTACTGGGCCTATTTTTCAGCGCCCGAGGCGATCAGCCAGGCCGATCTGGACAAGTTCTACCGCGCTGATTTGAGTGACGCCTACTGGCTGGCGTCCACCCTGCCCGAGACGACGCTGAAAGAAACCTTCCACCGCTGATCGCCGGCCGCTGCGTTGCGCGCCCGATGAACGTGGATGCCGTGAGCAGCGCCGTGCGCAGCGCCGCACTCAGCGCCGGGCCGGTGGCGGGCCGCCCGCCCGGAAATAAATCCGGCGGCCCGCCCTACCCTGTCGAGGTGCGCGGCATCTGCAAGACTTTTGGCCACACCGTGGCGCTGCACCAGGTCAGCCTGGTCGGCCGGGCCGGCTCGGTGCATGCGATCACCGGTGAAAACGGCGCCGGCAAATCCACGCTGATGAAGCTGCTGGCCGGCGTGCACCTGCCCGACGCCGGTGAGCGGCTGATCAACGGCCAGCCGGTGCAGTTGCACAGCCCGGCGGCGGCGCGGGCGGCGGGTATTTCCACGGTGTTTCAAGAGCTGACGGTGCTGCCCAACCTGACGGTGGCCGAGAACTTGCTGCTGGGCCGGGAGCCCACCCGTCTCGGCTGGCTCAGCCGCAGCCGCATGCTCACCGAGGCGCAAGCCGTGCTGGCGCGCATCGGCATCACGCTGGATGTGCGGCGGGCCGGTGGCAGCCTGAGCATCGGTGAGCAGCAACTGGTGGAGATTGCCAAAGGGGTGAGTACCGATGCCTCGGTGTTCATCTTCGACGAGCCCACCGCGCCACTGAACCGGGCCGAGGTGCACAAGCTGGAGTCGCTGATACGGGCGCTGAAAGCCCAGGGCAAGCTGGTGTTCTACATCAGCCATCGGCTGGACGAGATATTCCGCCTCTGCGATGCAGTGACGGTGCTCAAGGACGGCCAGTGGGTGGCCACCGAGCCCACCGCCGCGCTGACGCCCGACAGGCTTGATCGCGCT
>JANLOP010000078.1:0-8396 GCA_031366635.1 Betaproteobacteria bacterium
CAAACCCGCGAACTTGATCCGGTTCATGCCGGCGTAAGAAGAGCAAGCGCTGCCGCCACTTTGACCGCAGTCGCACGTCCTTCGGAGCATTGCCTGTCATGCACGCCTGGAGGACCGATGAACAGCCCGATCACCGCTATCGCTGGCGCAGCCCTGGCGCCCAGTGCGCAGTACGCACGGCTGCTCTCGATTGCCGGCTCTGACTCCGGCGGCGGTGCCGGCGTGCAGGCCGACCTGAAGACCTTTGCCGCCCTGGGCTGCTTCGGCACCACGGCCATCACGGCGCTGACCGCGCAGAACACCACGGGGGTGCGCGCCATCCACGCTGTGCCGCTGGACATGCTGGCCGACCAGATCGATGCGGTGGTCGAGGACATCGGCGTCGACGCCGTCAAGATCGGCATGCTGCATTCGGCACCCACCATCGAGACCGTCGCCGCGGCGCTCGACCGTCACCACCTGCGCCAGGTGGTGCTCGACCCCGTGATGGTGGCCACCAGTGGCGCGGCGCTGATCGACCCGTCGGCGATCGCCGCGCTGGTGCGCCTGATGTTCCCCCGTGCAGTTCTGGTGACGCCCAACCTGGATGAAGCCGCGATGCTGGTCGGCCGCGCGCTGTACACCGAGGCCGACATGGCCGAGGCGGCGCAGCAGCTGCTGGACATGGGCGCGCAGGCCGTGCTGCTCAAGGGCGGCCATCTGGCTGGCGACACCGTGGCCGACCTTCTGTTGCAAGCGGGCAAGCCGGCGCTGTGGCTGCGCGCACCGCGCATCGCCACGCCGAACACGCACGGTACAGGCTGCACCCTGTCCAGCGCCATCGCGGCACGACTGGCGCTGGGTGACGACCTGCCAGAAGCGGTTCTGCGGGCCCGCGACTTCGTGCGCGGTGCACTGGCTGCGGGTGCGTGCGTTCGCACGGGCGGGGGCAGCGGTCCCTTGAACCACGGTTTTGCGCCGCAGCCCATGTGGCTGCGGCCGCTGTGATGCGCCGCTGTCGGCGCACCGCCCCATGAACCCGTCGTTACAGCCGACGATGCCGTCGGCGATGCAGCCCCTGGTCGATCGCCTGCTGGCGTTCGTGGCCCAGGACGGTTGCAGCGACGCCGAATTCGACGACCTGGCCGCCGCCCTGTTCGAATTTCAATACCGGTTCAACGAGCCCTACCGCCGCTTCTGCCAGCGGCGGGGCGCGATGCCGCGCCGCGTGAGCGGCTGGCGCCAGGTGCCACCGGTGCCCATCAGCGCTTTCAAGGACGCCACGCTCAGTTGTGTGCCACCGGCCGACTGCGAGCGCGTCTTCATGACCAGCGGCACCAGCCGCGGCGAGGTCAAGGGCCGCAACCACCACCCGACGATCGCCGTGTGGGACCGCTCGATGCAGCGGCATTTCGAACAGCGCTTCATGCAAGGCAGCGGCCGGATGCCGATGCTGCTGCTGTTCCCCAACGAAGATCGGTTGCCGAACTCGTCGCTGGCGCGCTACCTGTCGCTGGCCGCGCGCTGCCATGGCACGCCGGACAGCCGCTCCTACATCGACCCGCAGGGGCTGGACGTGGGCGGCCTGCGCGCTGCACTTGACCGGGCCGTGGCCCAGGCGCAGCCGGTGGCCCTGATGGGTGCGAGCTTCAGCTTCGTCCACCTGCTGGACGCCCTGCACGAGCAGGGCTCACGCTACGCATTGCCCGAAGGCAGCCGCATCCTCGACACCGGCGGCTACAAGGGCCAGGCGCGCGACCTGCCGCAAGACGCCTTCTACGACGGCCTGGCCGCGACCTTCGGCGTGCCGCGCAGCCGTTGCATCAACATGTACGGCATGACCGAATTGAGCTCGCAGTTCTACGACGCGGGCAATCCGACGGTGCCATCGGTCAAGCACCCGCCGCACTGGGTGCGCACCCGCGTGCTCGACCCGTTGACGGGCTACGAGCTGCCACGCGGTGAACGCGGCGTCCTGGCGCATTGCGACTTGGCCAATTTCAACTCGGCGATCGCCATCCTGACGGAAGACGTCGGGGTTGCGGTCGACGACGGTTTCCTGCTGCTGGGTCGCGCCGAGGGCGCCGAGGCCAAGGGCTGCTCGCTGGCGGTGCAGGAATTCCTGCAGGCGACACGGTCATGAGCGCAGCCTGGCGCGCGGGACATCTGCCGGGGCTGGCACCGGGCGAGGTGCAGTGGCAGACCCTGCATTACGCCGCGCAGGGCGGCCATCTCGACGTCGAGGTGCCGATGCTGACCGACGCGCAGATGCAGGCCCTTGCCGCACGGGTGCGACGTGCGGCGCAAGCGCAACTGCAGACCCTGACGGTGGACACCGTCATCAGCGTGATCGACCGCACCGTGGCCCGCCTGCTGGACGCGAAGCACCCGGTGCGGCGCGAGCTGGATGCCTTGCTGCCCATCGTGACCGGCTTCGACGCCGAGATGGTGGGCCTGGGACTGACCGCCTACCTGCATGCCTTCAGGGCGCCGCAATTGCAGCGCTTCGTCGCACAGGACTTCGCCAACCCCAAGGTGCTCGACGGGTTCCAGCCGGCGGTGAAGGGCGGCGCGGTGCGGGCTTTCGGGCCGGCGCTGCTGGCCCATGTCTGGGCCGGCAATGTGCCCGGTCTGCCGCTGTGGAGCCTGGCCTGCGGTCTGCTCGTCAAGGCCGGCAACATCGGCAAGCTGCCCAGCGCCGAGCCGGTCTTCGCGTCGCTGTTTGCGCGGCTGCTCTGCGAGGTGCACCCGCCACTGGCCGACTGCCTGGCCGTCGTTTGGTGGAAGGGCGGGCAGCCCGGGCCTGCGGCCACGCTGTACCGCGCGGCCGATACCGTGCTGGCTTACGGCGGCAACGCCGCCTTGAGCGAGGTCCGAGCGCTGGTGCCCGCGACCACCCGCTTCATCGGCTACGGGCACAAGCTGGGCCTGACGCTGGTCGGGCGCGCCGCGCTGGACCGCCAGCGCGGCCGCGCCGCTGCCCGGCGCGCGGCGCTGGACATCGTGCGCTGGGAACAGCAGGGTTGCTATTCGTCGCATGTGGTCTATGTCGAGCGCGGTGCGGCGCTGTCGCCGCGCGACTTCGCGCAGCACCTGGCCGCCGAGTTGGCGAACCTGGGCCACCGCCATCCGCGCCGCGCGCTGGCGCTGGACGAAGCCCAGGCCGTCGCGGCCTGGCGCCGTGCCGCCGAATGGCGCGCGATCGCCGCCAGGGACGGCGGCGGCAACGAACTGCTGGGCGACGCGGCCGCGCCCTGGGCGCTGGCCTACAGCGACCGGCCGCAGCCGCTGGCGCCCACCGCCGGCCAGCGCTGCGTACAGGTCAGTGCGGTCGACGTCCTGGACGACGTGCTGCCGCTGCTGGCGCCTCACGCGGCCTTTCTGCAGACCGTGGGTCTGGCGACGACGCCGGCCGAGCTGTACCGCCTGGGCGAGGCGCTGGGGCGCGTCGGCGTCACCCGCATCGCGCCGCTGGGCGGCATGACACAGCCCGAGGCCGGCTGGCACCACGACGGCCGCTTCAACCTGGCCGACCTGGTGCGCATGGTCGAGATCGAGCAGGCCGCCGAGCGCGCCGCCGACGCGCTGGCGCCCTATGCGCAGGAGTCCGCCGAATGAGCTTCCTGGCGCTGCGCGGCGTGCGCTTCGCCTTCCCCGGCCAGACTGCGGTGGTCGAGGGCCTGGACCTCGAGCTGGCCGCCGGCGAGATCCACGGCCTGGTCGGCCGCAGCGGTTGCGGCAAGACCACGCTGCTGAAGCTGGCGGCCGGGCTGCTGCGGCCGACGGCTGGCGCGGTGATCGTGGGTGGTGCGCGGCAGATCGACCGCCGCGCCGTGGGCTTCGTGTTCCAGCAGCCGACGCTGCTGGACTGGCTGAGCGTGCGCGACAACGTCCTGCTGCCGGTGACGCTGCAGCGCCCACCCGGAGGCAACGACCTGCTGGCGGCCGACGCGCTGCTGGCGCAGCTCGGGCTGGCGGGATGCAGCCAGCGCCATCCGCGCCAGCTCTCGGGCGGCCAGCAAAGCCGGGTCGCGCTGGCCCGCGCCCTGCTGCTGAAGCCGCCGCTGTTGCTGCTGGACGAGCCCTTCGCGGCGCTGGACGCCATCACGCGCGAAGACCTGCAGGTAGACCTGCTGCGCCTGTGCCGCGCGCACGGCAGCACGGCGCTCTTCGTCACCCACGACATCGGCGAGGCGGTGTACATCGGCGACCGGGTGTCGGTGATGGCGGGTGGCCGTGTGGTGCACAGCCTGGCCGTGCCGTCGGACGCGGCGCGCGACACGCCGGCTTTCGGGGCCCGGTGCGCGGCGCTGCGTGCGGCGCTCGGGCTGACCGGAGTCGAGGCATGACCCGTCGCGAACGCGCCGCCGGCCTGCTGCTCTTTGCCCTGCTGCTGGGTGGCTGGGAAATTGCCGCCCGGGGCCTGGGCCTGTCGGCGCTGGTGCTGCCGCCGCCCAGCCGCGTGGCGCAGGCGCTGTGGCAGGGGCTGGCCAGCGGCTACCTGTGGCCGCACCTGCGCGCCACCAGCATCGAACTGCTGCTGGGCCTGGCCGCAGGCTGTGCCGTCGGCTTCGGCGCGGGCGTGCTGCTGGCCGAGGTGCCCGCGCTGCGGCGGCAGCTGATGCCCTACGTGGTGGTCAGCCAGGTGGTGCCCAAGCTGGCGCTGATGCCGCTGTTCATCATCTGGTTCGGCTTTGGCCTGGCACCCACCGTCGTCATCACCGCGCTGATCTGCTTCTTTCCCTTGCTCGAGACCACGCTGACCGGCCTGGCCCAGGTGCCACCGGCGCAGCTGGAACTGTTCCGCGTGCTCGGCGCCAACCGGTGGCAGACGCTGCTGCGTCTGAAGCTGCGCAGCGGCCTGCCGGCCGTGCTGGCGGGCTTGCGCGTGGCGGTGGTGCTGGCGCTGGTGGGCGTTGTGGTCGGCGAGTTCATCGGCGCCAGCCGGGGGCTGGGCGCACTCGTCATCGCCGCGCAAGGCAGCATGGACACACCGTTGATGTTCGCGGTGCTGGTGCTGGTCTCGCTGCTCGGGTTGCTGCTGTATCGGATCGCGCTCGGCCTCGAGCGACGTCTGCTGCGCACCTACACACCGGGCTGACCGCCAGCCCAACGCCCGTTGTCACCCCTCAATCCATCCCACGACCCCACCATGACGCTGCACCCGAACCGCCGCCACCTGCTCGCCACCTGCGCAGCACTGCCCTCCCTGGCCTGGCCCCAGGCCGCCGCGGCGCCGGACGCGTTCACCGTCGCCGGGTGGAGCAAGCCCATCACCGAAGTCATGCCACTGCTGGTCGATGAAGACAAGGGCTACTACCGCGCCCAGGGTCTGTCGCTGACCTACCTGCCCGGTGCGGGCGGCGGCGATGCCGTGCGCAACTTGCTGTCCGGCCAGGCCGACGTGGCCTTCACCGACCCCGGCTCGCTGTTCGCCGCGCTGGACAAGGGCGAGCGCCTGCGCGCGATCTACGACATCTACCCGCAGAACGTCTTCAACGTGGTGTCGCTGCGCAAGAGCGGCATCCGCAAGCCGGCCGACCTGAAGGGCAAGAAGATCGGCGTCTACAGCCTGGCCAGCGGCACGCGCCAGGCGCTGCAGGTGCTGCTGCAGCAGGCCGGCTTGACCGAGGCCGACGTCACCGTCGTCGTGACCGGGCTGCTGAACTTCGCACCCCTGTTGCAAGGCCAGGTGGACGCGACGGCGGCCACCGACACCGGCCTGGCCATCGGCCGCCGGCGCGGGCTGGGCGAGGTGGACGTGATGGAGGTCGGGCAGTTCCTCAAGGTCTCCAGCGACCTCTTCGTGGTGCGCGAAGACACCTACCAGCGCCGCAAGGACGTGCTGCGCCGCTTCCTGCGTGCCTACCGCGATGCCGCCGCCTGGATGATCGCCGAGCCGGCCGAGGCCGCGCAGCTGGCGGTCAAACGCGCCATCGACGGCAGCGACCCGCAGCTCAACCTCGAACTGATCAAGCTGCGCAATGCGTCCAGCGTGTCGGCCCTGACGCGCGACCAGGGCCTGGGCGCGCTGGACCTTGTCTCCTTGCAGAAGGCGGCGGACGTCTACCGTCAGCTCGGGCTGGTGCAGCGGCCGCTGGACATGGCCCAGGTCGTGGCTGTCGACCTGCTGCCCGGCCGCTGAGCCGCTGGACGGATGCGCAACATGCTGGACTTCCAGGGCAAGGTGGTGCTGGTGACGGGCGCGTCGCGCGGCATCGGTGCGGCCATTGCACGGGCTTTCGCGGCGCGCGGGGCGGCCGTGGCCGTGAACTACTTGAATCGGCACGACGCGGCGCAGGCGGTGGCGCAAGACTGTCGCGACGCGGGCGGCGATGCCGTGGCCCTGGCCGCCGATGTGACGAAGCCGGCGGCGGCCGAGGACCTGGTTCAGCGCACGGTGACCGAGTTCGGCCGGCTGGACGTGCTGGTGAACAACGCCTTCGCGCCCTATGCCTTCGACCCCGAACAGCGCCTGCCCGTTGATGCACTGGCCTGGCCCGACTTCCAGCGCCAGTTCGAAGGTGCAGTGGGTGCCGCTTTCCACCTGTGCCGCGCAGCGTTGCCACACCTGCGACGCGATGCCCAAGGGGCCATCGTCAACATCGTCAGCGACCTGATCGAAGACCCCGTGGTGCCTTACCCCGACTACGCCACGGCCAAGTCGGCGCTGGTGGGTTTCAGCCGGCAGCTGGCGGCCGAGCTGGGGCCGCAAGGCGTGCGCGTGAACTGCGTGGCACCGGGCCTGGTGCACCCCACGGAAGGCAGCGCAGCCACGCGCGCCGCCTTCCGCGAGGCACTGGCGGCCGCCACGCCGCTGCGGCGGCTGGCGCGGCCAGAGGACGTGGCCGGTCCGGTGGTGTTCCTGGCGTCGGCCGACAGCGGCTTCGTCACCGGCCAGGTGCTGTTCGTGGATGGTGGAAGGGTGATGCGATGAATCAAAGGGTTGGACCTCGCGTGTTCGTTCTGGACGGCCCGGGGGGGGTGCCGACAGCGATGTCTCTGGCACAAGCCTGTGGGCAGGCTGGCCAGCCGACTGCGGCCGTGCCGGGCGCCTGGCCTGGGCTGACCGCAGCGCTGCGTGCGCAAGGTGCGCGGGCCGTGCTGGTGATGGCAGAGGCATCGGTGCAAGACCCGCCCCGCCACTGGCTCGATGCCGCGCACGCGCGCGGCTGGGTGACGCCCCAGGTGGGGAACGACATCGACGGCGACCCGTTGCCAGCCGCCTGGCAAGCCCAACTGGCGTTGGGGCATATGCCCGCCGATGCTGCGCTGCTGGCCTGGCCCGCGTTGCCGTGGCTGTCGTGGGGCGACCAGCCCGGCTCGCTGGGAACGCCGCCCCTGTCGTCACGCCACGCCCCGCCGCCACCGCTCGGGCTGTACGCCATTGTCGACAACGCCGCCGCGCTGCGCGATGTGCTGCAGGCCGGTGTGCGCACCGTGCAACTGCGGGTCAAACGCCCGGCCGATGCCGACGCGGCCTGGACGGCAGCCTTGCGCGGCGCCGTCCGCGACAGCCTGGCCGCAGCCGACGGGCATGGCGCGCTGCTCTTCATCAACGACCACTGGCGACTGGCGGCCGAAGGGGGCGCACGCGCCGTGCACCTGGGCCAGGAGGACCTGCTGGCACTGGACGAACGGGGTCATGCCGAGCTCCGCACCAGCGGCCTCGGGCTGGGCGTCAGTTCGCACGCCGTCTGGGAACTGTGCCGGGCGCGCAGCCTGGCGCCGCAGTACATCGCCTGCGGACCGGTCTGGCCGACAACCACCAAGGACATGCCCTGGCGCCCGCAGGGCCTGGACAACCTGGCCTGGTGGTGCCGCGTCGCGGACGCGCCCGTGGTGGCCATCGGCGGCATCCTGACGCCCGCGCAGGTGCGCCAGACCGCAGCGGCCGGCGCGTCGGGCGTCTGTGTGCTGCGGGGCCTGGGCAGCGACCCGCGGCGCACCGTGGCGGCGCTGCAGCAGGCCTTCGAGCAGGGTCGGCAAGACGCGCTGGCCCAAGCGGACCTGCCGATCGCTCCGCTGCACCCCACGCTGGGCCGCACGGCATGACGACGCTGGGGACGCGACCGCTGCGCATCGGCATTGCCGGAGCAGGCTTGCTCGGCCGGCTGCTGGCCTTCACGCTGTCACGCGCCGGCCACCGGGTTGAGGTGCATGACCCGGCCGAGGGCCCCGCCGCGCGTGGCGCCGCCGGCTGGACCGCCGCCGGCATGCTCAGCCCGCTGGCCGAGCTGGACTCCGCCGACGAGCAGGTCTTCCGCTGGGGGCTGCGCTCCATCGCGCTGTGGCCGCAGATCCTGGCCGCGCTGACGGCGCCGGTGGACTTTCACTGCGACGGCAGTCTGCTGGTCGCGCACCGCGAGGATGCCGGCGCGGCGCGGCGCGTGCTGGACGTGCTGGCGCACAAGGCC
>JANLOP010000104.1:0-2666 GCA_031366635.1 Betaproteobacteria bacterium
GTCGAGGATTTCGCCGAACAGGCTGCGCCGGTCGCGCTGAAAAAGCCTCAGGGCCATGGGGGATGCGGGTGCGGATTCGGGTGCGGGTGCGGGCTCATTTCAACGCAAAGGCGCAAAGATGCAAAGAGCGCAAAGAAAACATTTGAAAATGGCTTTTCCTTCATGTGCTTTTTCCTTCGCGTACTTTGCATCTTTGCGCCTTTGCGATGGAAACTTCTTCGTCTTCTCCTTCTCCCATCCCTAACCCGGGATCTTCTCTAAGCAGTAGCCAAGCCCGCGTACCGTCGCAATCCGGATCGGCCCTTTTTCGATTTTCTTGCGCAGCCGGTGGATGTACACCTCGATCGCGTTGTTGCTGACTTCCTCGCCCCATTCGCACAGGCGCTCGACCAGCTGGTCCTTGCTGACGAGCCGGCCGACGCGCTGCAGCAACACCTCGAGCAAACCCAGTTCGCGCGCCGACAGTTCCAGCATTTGCCCGTCGATGGTCGCCACGCGGCCGGCCTGGTCGTACACCAGCGGGCCGTGCTTGATGGTGCTGCTGGCCCCGCCCATGCCGCGCCTGACCAGCGCGCGCACCCGCGCCTCCAGCTCCTGCAGCGAGAACGGTTTGGCCATGTAGTCGTCGGCGCCGTAGTCAAGTCCCTTGACGCGTTCTTCCACGCTGTCGGCGGCGGTCAAAATCAGCACCGGCAGCGCCGAGCCCCGCGCGCGCAGCCGCTTGAGCACCTCCAGCCCGTGCATGCGCGGCAGGCCGAGGTCGAGAATCAGCAGATCGAATTCAGTGTTGGTGAGCAAGGCCGCATCGGCTTCGGTGCCGCTCGCAACATGGTCGGCCGCGGCGCCCGAGGCACGCAAGGTGCGCAGCAAACCGTCAGCCAGCACCTGGTCGTCTTCGGCAATCAAAATCCGCATGGCTTGTCTCCTGCCGGCCGGGGTTGTCACACGAAACCCCTGTGACCATCGATTTTAGAAGTGTGGGTTGTCGGCGAGCTTAAAAACGATCAAACCGACAAGCGCGTTGGCGATCCAAAAATCGTCAACAAACACTGTACAAAAATCCAGTTCTTCAACACAATCGGCTGTCTAAATCAGGAGAGCCGTTATGGACGCACCCGTCAAAGCCTTGAACACCGAAAAAGCCAAAGCCCTGGCTGCCGCCCTGATGCAGATCGAAAAGCAGTTTGGCAAGGGGTCAATCATGCGCCTGGGCGACGGCGAGGTGGTTGATGCCATTGAGGTCGTCTCCACCGGCTCACTGGGCCTGGATATCGCGCTGGGCGTCGGCGGCCTGCCACGCGGCCGGGTGGTTGAAATTTACGGGCCTGAGTCATCGGGCAAAACCACGCTCACCCTGCAAGTGGTGGCCGAGATGCAAAAGCTGGGTGGCACCTGCGCCTTCATCGACGCCGAACATGCGCTCGACGCCCAGTACGCCCAGAAGCTGGGCGTCAACCTGCAAGAAATGCTGATCAGCCAGCCCGATACCGGTGAGCAGGCGCTTGAGATCGTCGATGCGCTGGTGCGCTCGGGCTCGATTGATCTGGTGGTCATCGATTCAGTGGCCGCACTCACCCCCAAAGCCGAGCTGGAGGGCGAAATGGGCGATTCATTGCCCGGCCTGCAAGCCCGGCTGATGAGCCAGGCGCTGCGCAAACTCACCGGCACCGTCAAGAAGACCAACACCATGGTCATCTTCATCAACCAGATCCGCATGAAGATCGGCGTGATGTTCGGCAGCCCCGAGACCACCACCGGCGGCAACGCACTCAAGTTCTACAGCTCGGTGCGGCTTGATATCCGCCGCACCGGCAGCATCAAGCGCGGTGAAGAGGTGATCGGCAGTGAGACCAAGGTCAAGGTCGTCAAGAACAAGGTGGCGCCGCCCTTCAAGACGGCTGAGTTCGACATCCTGTACGGCGAGGGCATCAGCCGCGAGGGCGAGGTGATCGATCTCGGGGTTGAGGCCAAGATCGTCGACAAATCCGGCGCCTGGTATGCCTACAAGGGCGAAAAAATCGGCCAGGGCAAAGACAACTCCCGCGAGTTTCTGCGCGAGAACCCCGACATCGCGCTCGAAATCGAGAACAAGGTGCGTGAGGCATTGGGCGTGCCACTGCAAGCCGCCGGCGTGGCCAAGGCCGTGCCAGGGGCGGCTTGACATGGCCGGGCGGCTGGGCTTGCCAGCCGCGCCAGCCTGGCCGATTGCCGCAGCCTCGCCAACCGCCCGGCGTCGGCGGCCCGGCCCGCGTTGACTGCCCACTGGCCACAGCGGCATGCCCGCCAAGCCCGCTTCACTCAAAGCCAGCGCGCTGCGCTGGCTGGCGCAACGCGAGCACAGCCGCACGGAGCTGCGCGCCAAGCTGCTGCGGCTGGTGGCGCGCCGTGTGGCGCTGCGGCGGCCGGCGTTTCGTCCCGCCTCGGTGTCTGCCCTTCGGTCTGCTACTCGGGCCGCCACTCGACTGGCCGCTCCTGACGCCGCTCCTGACGCCGCTCCCGTCACCGCCCCGGACACCGGCCCCGACGCCACACCGGGCGCATCGCCCGATCAAGCCGCCGCCGAAATCGCCGAGCCTGCTGATCCCGCCGCCGAAGTCGAATTGCTGCTGCAATGGCTGGAGTCTGGCGGCCACCTGTCGCAAGCCCGCTTCATCGAATCCAGGGTG
>JANLOP010000107.1:0-14031 GCA_031366635.1 Betaproteobacteria bacterium
ATGAACCGGTGCTGATCTTCGACCACGCACACACGCAAGCCAAGCTCCATCGGCACGCCGGCTTTGCCTTTGCTGATCCATTCGGTGTGCGGTTGAAACAACGAGAACACCTTCTCGTCGTGAGGGATGGTTTGGCCTTGCAGCACCCGGCGGTCAATCTGGTCGATCTGGCGCACGGCGTGCTGCATGAACGTGTCGAGTTCGCTAAGGAACACCTCCGCCAGCACGATGTGCTTGAGCGTGTCGCGGGTGTCCTGCGCGCGCTCCAGGTAGATCTGCGCCTGCGCCAGATAGGCGCGGTGCGCCTCGCGCATCGCGGCTTGCTTGTCTTCCCGTTTGCTCTCGTCCTTCGAGGTCGAGTGTTTGAGCTTTTGGGCGTGCCGAAACAATTTTTTAAACTGCCGCAGGTTGTAGGCGCTTTGGCGCCAGTCGGTCAAACCATGGGTTTCGCACAGGGCCGCACAGATCTCGATAGTTTTGCGCATTGCATCAGCCAGCAGATTAATATCTGTCGGGTAATGCACATGAGTTTCTACCACAAAGGAATCACAGCGCGTGGCGAGGCCTTCGGGCGAACTTTTTTTTACCAAAACATGGCCGGCGCCCACAACCTCCTGATTGATCCGATCAAGCAACTCAGGCGTAAACAGTACCAGGTTGTCTTTGAGTGTTTGCAGCTTGTACTGGGCCTTGTCGGTCCAGTCGCCGTGGCCCAACATCTGGCGCAGCGTGCTGTGCTGATTGGCCAATTCCTGAATACGGTCGTAGTCCGCATTCAGGCCAAGGCGCAGCACGCCAAGCACGAGGATGCGCCATTGCTCCATTCCAGGGCGTCCCATACCGGCGTCGGCCTTGCCTTCACCCGTTGCACGATTAGGCAGGATTTCCTGCAGTATGGCGAAGACTCGCCCGCGCAACGCCGGCTCGGTGTAAATGTGCTGCAACCCTCGCAAGATTTGCGGAATGTCGTCACGCGACTTCGGGTCCAGGTAGATCGAGCCGATGTCCGCGCCATCAAGCAACATTTGGGGGTTGATTACATTGCGCATGGGTTTTGGAGAAACGAAGTTTTGGGCAAATCGGGCATCGAAGAACGCATTCCAGACTCTGGCGTCAAGCGGCATCAATGAAATCAACAACTTACAAGAGCCGGACAATCACTTCGATTCCCTGAATCGAAGTTCTTCGACCCCGAATTATACCCCTAACCCGTTGATTCGTATAGCATTTATTGCTTTTCGGCCAGGCACTATATACGCTTGTGTTGGAGAGTTGACGCGGCTGAGTTGGTGTATGAAGGACCAAGATTGGGAGGTAGTCGGCCAATGTACGCGACTTGTCGTTGTGTCGCCTAACTGTCAGTTCCCGCCTCTTTCGTCTGGCGGTGCCCGAGTAACCTCGCCATAGCTCCGTTTCCACATCCCGCTCGTCGAACCGAGCATGCGCTTTTCCCGCACTCGGCTCTCGGACAAGAACTCATGCTTTCGCCCACAGCAGGTCGTAGGTGCGGCGCAATACTTCAGCCAGTTCCACCGCAGTGGAAGTGCTCGCCATGGGTTGCGTCTTCCCCTTTGCTCGCATTCTCGTACCTGCCTTCGCTTGGGCATGTGATGCTTTCTGCAACTCCTGAGACTCAGTGGAGTGCTTAGGTTTCCCAATCTCCGGCCCCTCGTCGCTTCCTGCATCCATCTTGAACCAGGGCGCCTTTCCTCCACCGGCATTACCCGGCTTCATCGGTACTACGCGCCCCTCCGCCACCCTGCAATGCCCGGCTCAGCCCCTCATGAGGCGCCAGTTGGCTGCACGCACAGCCACACTGCCGGGCTTCCCGTGTTGCCCTGTCTTCCTCTTTCATGCATGCCGTCGTCACTACCCCGGCGCAATCGGTGGGTGCATGTTTCGCTCTCTTCCCCACCAATGACTGCCTTCCCCGTGCTCAAGTCGGGTCGGCTTGCGCATTACCCTTTTCGAGGCCTGCTCAACGTTTACTCACGTTACGGCCTGCATGCTCGCCAAATCCCTTAAAGGACCCTCTACACCGAAGGCTTCAACCGATTCGTTACCTCCACGGTTGTTCCGATTGCTACCGGCCGGAGCGAAAGTTACCGGGCGGGTATTGCACCCGCTGAAAGACAGCGCCTTGGCACGGCGCACCTGAGCCTGGGGCTAATCAGGTCGCCCTTTTGCCCCCCGGCGCCTGAACAACGGGCCGCACTGGTGCGTGAAGGCTTGCTCGACCCTATTCGCGTTGGCCCGCAAACCGGGCGCTTCAGGGGCCCTTCATTGCGCGGCCAGCGCGTGCGCTGACGAACCGCCGCCAAGGCAGGGCCAGCTACAAATTGCGCCCAGGATCATGGATGCAGCCGCATCAAGTTCTGCGGCGCCGGCGCGCCATCATCAGCATCGATCCCAACCCTGCCGCCCACAAGGCCGCGCTGCCGGGCTCGGGCACCGCGCCAATCATCAGACTGCCGCCGGTATACAGGTCATGAGTGTCCCAGGCCAGGCCAGCACCCAATGCCGGCAGGGCCAGGCTGCCGAAGCGGCCGCTTGCACCGCCGTTCCAGTCGAATAGATCAAAACTGTCGCCAGCCGCGCCGCTGCTGCCGTCGGCCCAGCTCAATGCCAGCGTGCCGCCTTCCAGCGTGACAGCGCCGGCGAAGCTGATCTTGCCGTGCTGGCCCCCAGCGCCCAGCGCCAAGGCCAGCCGTGACCCCGCAGCCAGCGTGGCCTGTGGGCTGACGCGCAGCGCCGTGAAGGCAGCGCCCGACCCGAAGCCGCCTTCAAAGCGCACCTGGCCGGTGCCAGTGAGGGTGCCCGTGCCGCCCACCAGGCCGAAGAAATTGGCCGCGCCGCCGGCTGACACGCGCAGCTCGCCATCGTTGATCACCGCACTGTAGAAGCTGGCCTGCGCGCCGTTGGAAACAGCGATCAACCCGTTGTTGCGGATCACGCCGCTGAGGGTTGAGTTGCCGAAACTGATTTGCAGACGGCCCCCGATTCTGTTGCTCAACCCGTAGTCGCCGAAGTTGACCGTCGCATCCTGCAGGCTCAGTTCACTGGCGTTGAAACCACCGCCCAGCAGGCTCACATCGGCGTGCGTGAACTGCATGCGGCCGCCACCGTTGTTGTCGAAGAGGCCAGTCAGTTCGAGCCGCGCGGGCGCCGAGGCTGTGCCTTGAACGCGCAGCAAACCTGCATTCACCAACACAAACGACGGCGCCAGTTGCATTTGTTCACCCGGGCCGACTTCGATTCGGCCGCCGGCATTCACAAGCAAGTCGTTGCCCACCGACAGGCGCCCGCTGCCGTTCAGCACACCCCCATAGCCCACCGAGGCGTACTGGGCCACCCGGGTGCTGCCCTGGTTGAGCTGCAGCGTGACGATCGCGCCGCTGCCGCCGCCCAGCGACAGGTTGCCCGCCTGGCCGTCAGCGCTGCCCCACACGGTGGCGCTGCGGCCGGGGTTGATGACCACGTCGTGCATGGCACCTACCTGCGCGGCTGCGGTGCCGGTGCCGGCCCAGTTCCAGTGCGTGCCGGTGCTGTCGTCCCAGGCGCCGTCGCCGCCGTTCCAGTCGGGGTGCAAGGTGAGCAGGTAACCGCGCTGCACCTGGTTGGCCAAAAAGCCGTTGCCCGCCACTTGCGCGTGGCGGTTGATGGCGGTGGCCTCTTGCAGGTGGAAGGCGTTGGTCGTCAGCAATGACAAATCGGACATGCCGCTGCCTTCGCGCCAAAGAAAAGCCGCAGCGCTGTTGGCCTTCGAACTGCCGCCGACAGCCTGGCCCGCGTCGTTGATGGCGTTGGCGTAGGAATAGTTGCCGCCCAGCGTGCCCATGTCTTGCATGCCGCGCCCGCGCTGCCAGACGAACGCGTGGCTGACGATGCCGCCGCTGAGGTTCGACTGGCCCACCACCTGGGCGCCAGCGTTGATACCGAATCCCTCGCTGTGGCTGCCACCCAAAGTGCCCAAGTCAGTCGGGCCGACGCCGGCCTGCCACACAAACGCGTGGTTCTCCGAGTACGCATAGGCTCCGGTGCCGACCACGTCGCCAGCGCTGTTGATGGCGTACGCGGTGTTGTAGCCTGCGTTGGAAGGACTCACGTCGCGCAGCAGGCTTCCGTTCTGCCATACCACTGCGCGCGAGCCGAGGCCCGGCGGGTTGGCCGTGCCAGCGACTTGGCCGTTCGCATTGACGGCGTACGCAGCAGAGGTGCCATTGCCGATCTTCGCCAGCAGCAGCAGGCCGGTGCTGGCTTGCCAGCTGAAAGCGGTCTGGTTGTCGAGGGTGCCTACGACCTGCCCGCTGTTGTTGATGGCCCAGCCGATGCTGTCACGGTTGCCCAACGTGGGCACCACATGGGTGCCGCCACCGGACGTCCAGGTCACTGCGCGGCGGTCGAAATTGCCCGTGTCGATGGCCGAGAAACCCACCATCTGCCCCGCGTCATTCAAACCCAATGCGCCGCTAAGGGTCTGGCCTGCCAAAGGCTGCATGATGTCCAAAGTCACCCGGGGTGGCGCGGTGCCGGCCAATGTCAGGCACGGCATCGCGCACAGCATGCACACGGCGACTGCGACCGGGCGCGGGTGCAGCGACGCGCGCACGATGGGCCGGCGATGGGACGGGCTTGGAATCATGGTGATGCTCCGGTGGCGGGGGTGTCGGGTCGGGCGCAAGGGGCGTCCTGCTTGACAAGACGCAATGCCTGCGCAAAAGCGGACACCGCCGCAGCCTGGCTTGATCGGCGCCCGGCCTGAGGCCGACAGGCCAGCCCCGCCCGGCACGGGCGATGCGGCGTCAGGCGGTAAAACCGCTCACCAGCCCATCGGCCAGCCACTGCTGCAGCGCGCCCACCACCAGCGGCACCGCGTCGTCGCCCGCGTCGCCCGCGTCGCCCGCGTCGTCCGCGTCGTCCGCCGCCACCGCGCCAGCCGCCAGCGCACAAAGCGCCGCAAAACTGGCGCCATCGGCCACGGCTTGCAGCCATGCGGCCTCGGGTGCGGCCAGCGACCGCCACCGCGTCTCCAGCCCCTGGCGCCACACCAGCAACGCATGGGCATGCTCGGCGGGTGCCGGCAGCGCGGGGTCGCTGTCGTCGGCGCCACCATCGCTGGCATCACTATCGCTGACATCACCATCGCTGACATCACCGTCGTTGGCAGCGCCCGCAGTGCCGTCAGCCGCCGCCCGCAGCGCATGCCAGGCGCCCTCCACCGCCCATTGCAGGCCCACCTGGCGCACGCTGGGGTGCAGCAGCAGCCGCAGGCCGGGCCAATCATCGGGCGGCAGCGCGGCCAGCGCGTCGCGGGTGATCACCGGCGCGTCGGCGGCGTCAAACGCGCCGCGCAGCGCCCAGTCCATGCGCGCCAGATCGGCCAGCGCCGGGTGCGGCAGCAAGCCGTCATCGGCCGCCAGGCGCTGGTCCATGAAGGCGATCAACTGGTCGCCAAACCAGCGGATCGACGGCTGGCGCGAAGGCTGGGCGGCGATGTAGGCGGTGGCCAGCGCGTCAAACCCGGCGTCGCCCAGCGCCCGGGCCAGAATCTCGAAGTTGTCGCGCAGTGCGCCCACCAGCCGGGCGCTGTAGGCATGGCGGTACACCCCGATGGCCGCTGCGCTGCCTGCCGGGCCGCGCCGCAACAGCGCTTCAGTGCCCGTGCCCGTGTCCGTTCTTGTGCCCTGCGCCAGCACGGCCGCCGCAAACGCCTGCTGCTGCCGGCGCAACAGCGATTCGAGGGCCAGGTTCATGCGGCCATGCCCAGCGCCGACGCCGCCACCTGCTGCGCTATGCCGCGCGCGATGTCGAGTTCAGCCAGCAAGTCGGCCAGCGCCGGGATGTGGTCGTCGCGCTCAATCATCGTCGGCTTGAAGCCGATGCGGCGCAGCGTGTGGGCGTACAAATCCCACACCGCCGCGCACACCGGCGCGTCGTGGGTGTCGATCAGCAGGCCGTCGTCGCCAGTGGAATGCCCGGCCAGGTGCAGTTGCACCACCCGCGCAGCCGGCATCGCGTCGATGTAAGCCCTGGCATCAAAACCGTGGTTGACACTGCTGACATAGACATTGTTGACATCCAGCAGCAACTGGCAATCGGCGCGGCGCGCCAGCTCGGCGACAAAATCATGCTCGGCCATCTCGTCGCTGGCAAAGCGCACATAGCTTGAGACGTTCTCCAGCACCAGCCGCCGGCCCAGCGCGTCTTGCACCCGGCCCACCCGGTCCACCACGTGGCATAGCGCCGCCTCGGTCAGCGGCAGCGGCAGCAAATCATGCAGGTTGCGGCCCGACACGCCGGTCCAGCACAGGTGGTCAGACAGCCAGGCCGGCTGCACCCGGTGGGCCAGCGCACGCAGGTCTCGCAGGTAGTCAGCATCCAGCGCGTCGGTGCCGCCGATGGACAGCGAGACACCGTGCATCACCAGCGGGAAATCGGCGCGGATGCGGTCCAGGTGGTGCAGCGGTTTGCCGCCGGCCACCAGGTAGTTCTCGCTGATGATCTCAAGCCAATCGACGCCGGGCGGCGGGCGCTGGCCAAAATCAGCGTAATGCTCGGTGCGCAGGCCGAGGCCGAAGCCGTGGATTTGATCGTCGGTCATACGGTGTTGAACAGCGTTGAGACGCAAGAATGCCCGGCCACCAGGGCCGGCGGCCGGGCACGGCAACGCGCCAGCCCGGCCCGCCCGGCAGCGCCAGGCCAGCGCGGGCGGTGCTTTACTTGGTCACCATGCCGCCAGCGTCGGTGCATTCCTTGGCCGATTTTGTGCTGGTCCAGCCCTGGCCTTTGCAGCCGTTCTGGCCTTTGCACTCGTTCTTGGCGGTCTTGCACTCACTGTTGCCTTTGCAACTGTTGATGCCCACGCACTTGACGCCGCCGTCAGCGGCTTGCACGGTGGGAGTCAGCAACAGGCCGGCGGAGAACATGGCGGCGGCGGCGGTGGCGATGACAACGCCGGATTTGATGGATTTCATGGGGCAGTCCTTGCGGTAGAGAGGTGGGTTGAAAGTGCGCCCGGGCCGGTGGGGCCGGCCAATGCATCGGGCACCAACGTCAGTCGGCGCCGGCGCGCAATCCTTACAGCCCATTTGCTGCACCGGTCTTGCGGCCCACCACCAACACCCTGCACTTACGCGCGCGCACCGGCAGCGGATGCAGCGGATGCAGCGCCGGCCCGCCGCCGTGCCCGGTGGATCAGTGGGCCGCCGGCATGTCATCCACCACATCGTCAACCAAGTCATCCAGCACGTCATCCAGCACATCGGCCATCGCCTCGGCCGTGCGGCCGACATTGGCCGTCGTCAGCCCGGCCAGGCAGATGCGGCCCGAGCGCAGCAGGTAGACCGCATGTGCCTGGCGCAACCGGTCCACTTGCGCGGCGCGCAGGCCGGTAAAACTGAACATGCCGCGCTGGCTGAGCAGGTAGCCAAAATCGTGCCCCGGCCGCAGCGCGGCCAGCCGGCTGTGCAGCGCCAGCCGCATGGCCGCAATGCGGCTGCGCATGGCCGCCAACTCGGCCTGCCACATCGGGCGCAGATCGGCGTCACCCAGCACATGGGCGACGATCTTGCCGGCGTGCAGGGCCGGGCTGGAATAGAGCCGCCGCACCGTGAAGCGCCACTGGCCCAGCACCAGCGCGGCCTCGGCCGCCGTGGCGCAAACGGCAGTGAGCGCGCCGCAGCGCTCACCGTAGACGCTCATGCTTTTGGAGAACGAATTGGCGACAAAGAAGGGGATGCCGGCGCTGGCCAGCGCGCGCACCGCGTAGGCGTCCTCGTCGAGCCCCAAGCCAAAGCCCTGGTAGGCCAGGTCGAGGTAGGGCAGCAAGTCGCGCTCGCGCAGCACGGGCACCAGCGCGTCCCACTGCGCCGGGCTCAAGTCCACCCCGGTCGGGTTGTGGCAGCAGGCGTGCAGCAGCACGATGCTGCGCGCCGGCAAACCGCGCAAGGTGGCCAGCATGGCATCGAAGCGCAGGCCGCCGCTGGCGCTGTCGAAATAGGGGTAGGTGTTGACCACCAGCCCACTGCCCTCAAAGATCGAGCGGTGGTTGTCCCAGGTCGGGTCGCTCACCCACACCGCTGCGCCAGGCAGCCAGCTCTTGAGGAAATCAGCGCCCACCTTCAGCCCGCCCGACGAGCCCACGGTCTGGATCGTGGCCACCCGGCCCTGGGCAATCGCCGGATGGCCGGCGCCCAGCAGCAGTGCCTGCACCTGGGCCCGGGCCGCCGCGTCGCCCTCCATCGGCAAATACGGCTTGGCACCGCCAGCGGCCAGGATGCGCTGCTCGGCGATTTGCACGCTGGGCAGCACCGGCAAATGGCCCAGATCATCAAAGTAGATGCCGATCGACAGGTTGACCTTGCCCGGCCGGGGGTCGGCGTTGTAGGCATCGACCAGCGCAAAGATCGGGTCGCCCGCGTAGGGCTGGACATGCTCAAACATCGACGGCTCTCCGGGAGTGGGCCCCGTATTGTCGGGCGTGGGAGCCGGCGCGGCGCGGGCCGGGCCGGGCGGTTAGCCGGCCAGCGCCGCCTCGATGTCGGCGGCCAGCTTGTCGGGCGTGTCTTGCGGCGCGTAGCGGCGCACCACCTGGCCGTTGCGGCCGACCAGAAACTTGGTGAAGTTCCATTTGATCGACTGGCTGCCCAGCAGGCCGGGTGCCTCGGATTTGAGCCATTCATACAACGGATGGGTGGCGCCGCCGTTGACATCCACCTTGGCCATCATCGGGAAGCTCACGCCGTAGTTGACCTGGCAAAACGATGCGATCTGGTCGTTGCTGCCCGGGTCTTGGTGGCCAAACTGGTTGCTCGGAAAGCCCATGATCTCCAGGCCCCGGCCTTTGTAGGTCTGCCACAGCTTCTCCAGCCCGGCAAACTGCGGCGTGAACCCGCACTGGCTGGCGGTGTTGACGATCAGCAGCAGCTTGCCCGCCTGATCGGACAACTTCACCGTTTTGCCGGTGATGTCGAGAGCTTCAAAGTCATACAGGCTGTGCGCGGTCATGGCGGGTCCGGTGGGTGGCCCGGGGTGGGCAGATTGCGGGAAAATGGAGGGTATCCCCTGTTCCAGATCACCGCAGCGATTGACGTCTTTGGCGCCTGCCGTTGAAGATGCGGCCTTTGCCGATGGCTGGCCGGCCGATCCTGCGCGGGCCGCGCCGCCGATCATCCACCGCTCAGCAGGCGATTGCCCGCCCCAACTCACAGGCGCCATGCCCGCACCAATCCCCGTTGCCATCCTCGGATTTGCCCGCGCTGACCGCCTGGCGCTGGCCGCGTCATTGCAGCGCAACGCCCGACGCACGCCGGCCTACGACAGCGTGCTGGGGGTCGACGATGCCCGGTTTGTCATCGCTGACGCCAGCCAGCCCGCCGTGGTGGCCTTGTTGCGGGCGCTGGGCCGCACCGGCGATGCGGTGTTTGTCGGCGCCGGCGCCCCCGCCGACGGCGCCGCCCATTTGCCTGGCCCGGTAGACCCGGCCAAGGTGCAGCGCCAGCTCGATGCCTTGCTGGCCCGGCGCGACGGCGCGCCAGCGCACCCGGTGCCAGCCCCGGCGGCCCCGGGCGCAGCCGCCGCGCACGTCGCCCACCCGGCACCACCGGTACCACCGGCACAACCGGCACAACCGGCACCACCGGCACAACCGGCACAACCGGCGCGGCCCGTGCGCCCGGCGGCGCCGGCCGTGCTGGCACCGCCCCATGCCCCCAGCCCGTGGCACAAGGCCCGCGACGCCGCGCGCCAGAAGCGCGAGGCACAGCGCCAGCCGCTGGCCCCGGCGCGGGCCCTGCTGGTGGACGACAGCGAGATCGCGCTGCATTTCTTGCGTCGCCAACTCGAGCGCTACGGCCTGCAAACCGACTTTGCCCGGCACAGTGACCGGGCGCTCGACCTGCTGACCCACCACCGCTACGGCTTTGTGTTTCTCGACCTCGACCTGGGCGACGACAGCCGGGTGGACGGCCTGACGCTGTGCCACCAGATCCGCACCCGGCTGCTGCACCCGGGCGGCCAGCCGCCGATGGTGGTGATGGTGTCGGCGTTTCACGACCCGGTCTACCAGGTGCGCGGCACCTTGGCCGGGGCCGAAGCCCACCTCGGCAAGCCACTCGACCCGCAGGCGCTTGACCGGCTGATGCAGCGCAAGGGCCTGCGCGTGAGCGCAGCCGCCGCGCCCACCGCCTGGCCGCCGGACCCGGGCGGCGACTGACGGCACGCCGGCCCCACGCCGGGGCGCGCGGCGCGGGGCCGGGGCGAGCCGATCAATGCCGGTCGGACCGGGCGATGGCCAGCAGCCGCTCCACCTCATCCCGGTGCACCACGCAGTTGCGCAAATGCCAGCGGCGGATCAGCTCCATCGCCGCAGCCACCGCCAGGCCGAACACCGCGATGGCCGTGAACGCCGACAGGCCGAGCTTGGTCATGCCGGTGTAGAACGCGCCCAGGCCCAGGATGCAGGCCTGCTCATTGAAGTTCTGCACCGCAATCGACCGGCCGGCGCCCATCAGGTTGTGGCCCCGGTGCTGCAGCAGCGCGTTCATCGGCACGATCAAAAAGCCGCACATGGCGCCCAGCACGATCAAAAACGGCGCCGCCACCCAGACATTCGTCACCACGTCCAGCCCGATCATCAGAATGCCGATGACGATGCCCAGCGGGATCACTGCCACCGCCCGGTCGAGCTTCATGTAAGCCGACGCCAGCAACGCGCCAATCACCGAGCCGACGATCACCGCCCCCGCCAAATTGGACGCCTGCGTGGTGCCGTAGCCCAGCGCGGCGGCGGCCCAGGCAAACACGATCACCCGCAAATTGCCAAAAACCCCCCACAGCAAGGTGGTGGTGGCCAGCGAGATCTGGCCCAGCTTGTCGGCCCACAGCCGGCGGTTGCACAGCGCAAAATCACGCACCAGCACGGCCAGGTTGGTCGATATCGGCTGCAGCGGCGCCTCGGTGCGCGGGATGTACAGGTTGAACAGCGCGGCCACGACGTAAAAAATGATTGTCGTGGCGATGGCCGCCTCGGGCGGGGTGTCGATGCCGGTGTCGATCAGCGGCAGGTCAAGGCCCAGCAACACCGGCGCCAGGCGCGGCCCCACCAACTGCCCACCGACCAGGATGCCCAGAATGATCGAGGCGATGGTCAGCCCCTCGACCCAGCCATTGGCCTTGACCAGTTGCGACGGCGGCAGCAGTTCCGTCAAGATGCCGTATTTGGCCGGTGAATAGGCCGCCGCGCCCAGCCCCACCACCGCGTACGCCAGCAGCGGATGGCCGCCAAACAGCATCAGCAGGCAGCCCAGCACCTTGATGCTGTTGGACGCAAACATCACCCGGCCCTTGGGCACGGCGTCGGCAAAGGCGCCGACAAACGGCGCCAGCAAGACATAGAACAGCGCAAACATCGGCGCCAGCGCGGGGATTTGCCAGGGCGCGGCGTTGTTCGACTTGAGCAATTCAATGGCGGCCACCAGCAAGGCGTTGTCGGCCAGCGAGCTGAAAAACTGCGCCGCCATGATGGTGTAGAAGCCTTTTTTCATTCGCTTCGCTCGGGGCCTGTTTTGCGCGGCCCGCCTGTGTCTCCAAATCGGTACGGAAAGGGCCGCACCGCGCACCATCCACCTGTGTCCGTGCGGGGGCATCCCCCGAACGCGGCGCGGTTATAGCACGCACCCCGGCACGCCCCCGCCCGCCCCCGCAGGCCCGGCCCGGCCCGCTTGGGGCCGCTGGCAGAATCTGGCGCAGCCCGGTGTTGCCGCTGCCACGCCGCTGTCGCACAGCCGTCACACACCCGTCACACACCCGTCACACACCCGTCATGCACCTTGATCGCCCCCCGTGCCGCGCCCGATCCAAGCCCTGATCCACGCCGATGCGCTGGCCCACAACCTGGCCGTGGCCCAAGCCCGCACGCCCGACGCGCGGGTTTGGGCGGTGGTCAAAGCCAATGCCTACGGCCACGGCATCGAGCGGGTGTTTGGCGCGCTGCGCTCAGCCGATGGCTTTGCGCTGCTCGATCTGGCCGAGGCTTCTGCATTGCGCCGGCTTGACTGGCGCGGCCCCATCCTGCTGCTGGAAGGCGTGTTTGAGCCGCGTGACCTGGAGTTGTGCTCGCGCCTGGCCCTGTGGCAGGTGGTGCACAACACCCCGCAGATCGACTGGCTGGCCCGCCACAAGACCCAGCAGCCACTCCGGGTGTTCTTGAAGATGAACAGCGGCATGAACCGGCTGGGCTTCGCGCCCAGCGCCTACCGCAGCGCCTGGGCCCGGCTGAATGCGCTGCCGCAGGTGGATGAGGTCTCGCTGATGACCCATTTCTCCGACGCCGACGGCCCGCGCGGCCTGGCCCACCAGGTGGCGGTGTTTGACGCCGCCACCCACGATCTGCCGGGTGAGCGGTGCTTGAGCAACAGCGCGGCCGTGCTGCGCCACAGCGCCCTGGCCAGTGACTGGGTGCGCGCCGGCATCCTGCTGTACGGAAGCGCACCGGATTTCCCTGCGCATGACATCGATCATTGGGCTTTGATGCCGGCGATGACGCTGCGCTCCCGGTTGATCGCCGAGCAAACCCTGCAAGCCGGCGACAGCGTGGGCTACGGCAGCCAGTTCATAGCCGACAGCGCGATGCGCATCGGCATCGTCGCCTGCGGTTATGCCGACGGCTACCCGCGCCACTGCGCCACCGGCACGCCGGTGCTGGTGGACGGCCTGCGCTGCACAACGGTGGGCCGGGTGTCGATGGACATGCTGGCGGTGGACTTGACGCCAGTGCCCGCCGCCCGCATCGGCAGCGAGGCCACGCTGTGGGGCCATGGCCCGCACGGCAGCGGCGCGGTCTTGCCCATCGACGAAGTGGCGCAGGCCGCCGGCACCATCGGCTATGCGCTGATGTGCGCGCTGGCGCAGCGGGTGCCGGTGGCGCTGGTTTGATCCGGTCAATTGCGCACACGACTGGCGCCAAACCCGCCGCAGCCTCGTGCTGCCTGCTTGATGGACGAAGCAGCAATGTGTCTGCGCCATGCCCGGGCCGTGAAGCCCGGGCCTTGGCCAGGCACAAAACGTCCTCAGATCGCTTTGAGTCCGGTACCAGCCTGGCGGCGACAAGTTTGCGCGATCAGTGGCGGCGGCGCGTGTGCAGGCCGAGCGCGGCCAGACCAAAAGCAAACAGTGCGTAGGCGGCCGGCTCGGGCACCGCAGCGGTGAGCGGCGTCTGCGTCATGCTGACGCTGCCATTGCCGGCAAAGGTCAGCCCGGTGACGAAGGCCGAGGTGTTGGTCGGGCTCAACGCGGCGCTGACCTCGATGCCGGTGATGCGGAACTGCCGCACCCCGCCCACGCCGAAATCATGGGCGTTGGCGACGCCAGACAGCAGCGTGCCGGCGGCATTCCACTGGCTGCCGTTCCACAGTGACAAGGTGAAGTGGTTGTCACCGACCGAAGGCAGCACCACCGACTGGAACGCGGGTGAGCTGAGGTTGCTGAGCGCGTAGTCATAGCCCACCGCGACCAGCGGATCGATGTAGGTCAGGCCGGACAGCGGGGTGAAGCTGAACACGAAGTGGCCGTTGGCGCTTGCGGCGGGCAAGATCGGATTGCCGGGCGTCGCGCCGGGGAAGTAGGCCACCAGGGCATGGGCCGAAGACGCGGCAGCAACGGTGGCTGCCAGCGCAATCGCGCTGCGGATCAACTGGCGACGAAACGATTTCTGATGCATGGGATTTCCAGATCTGATGGGGTTGCTCCACACCCGCTCTCGGCGATGGTGGTCGCTCATTGTGCTGGCAACCCTGTCCGCTGCCGGGGACGCAAGGCCCGGCACCCCGCATCCCAGGGGGTGCTGGCGGCGGCGGCTACATTGCGCCGGTGAGCACCGCCAGCAAGCCCCCCAAAACCCAATACACCTGCAACGCCTGCGGCGGCAGCAGCCCCAAATGGCTGGGCAAATGCCCGCATTGCACCGAGTGGAACACGCTGGAAGAAACCATTGCCGAGCCGCCCAGCGGCGCCCGCCACCGCTACCAATCGCTG
>JANLOP010000262.1:0-18089 GCA_031366635.1 Betaproteobacteria bacterium
GGCGTCGAGCATGCCATCCTGCACCTGCTCTACGCCCGCTTCTGGACCAAGGTGATGCGCGACCTGGGCCTGGTGACGGTGAGCGAGCCCTTCAAGCGCCTGCTCACCCAGGGCATGGTGCTCAACCACATCTACAGCCGGCGAGGCGCGGCCGGCGGCATCGAGTATTTCTGGCCGCACGATGTGGAAGATATCCGCGACCCGGCCACCGGCAAGGTCAGCAGCGCCCGCGTCAAGGCCGACGGCTCGATCGTGGCCTACGAGGGCCTGGGCACGATGTCGAAGTCCAAGAACAACGGCGTCGACCCGCAGGCGCTGATCGACCAGTACGGCGCCGACACCGCCCGGCTGTTTGTGATGTTTGCCAGCCCGCCCGAGCAGACGCTGGAATGGAACGACGCCGGGGTGGAGGGCGCGCACCGCTTCTTGAAACGGGTGTGGGGCTTTGGCGCCAAACACGCCGACCTGTTGCAAGGCGCCGGCATGGTGAGCCAGCGCGCGCTGCGGCACGATGCCCAGGATTTGCGCCGCGAGGTACACAGCGTGCTGCGCCAGATCAGCCACGACTACGCGCGCATGCACTACAACACGGTGGTGTCGGGCGCGATGAAGCTGCTCAATGCGCTGGACGGCTTCAAGCCCGACGCCAGCGCGGCCGATGCCGCCGTGCTGCGCGAGGGGTTTTCCGTGCTGCTGCGCTGCCTGTACCCGGCCTGCCCGCACATCACGCACAGCCTGTGGCTGGCGCTGGGCTACGCCAACGCGCTGGGCGACTTGCTGGACGCACCCTGGCCGGCGGTGGACGAATCGGCCCTGCGCCAGGACCAGATCGAGCTGGTGCTGCAAATCAGCGGCAAGCACCGGGGCGCGATCAGCGTGCCGGCCGGCGCCGACCGGGCCACGATTGAGGCCGCCGCGCTGGCCTCGCCCGAGTTCGCCCGGTTCTCGGCGGGCCAGCCCGTCAAAAAAATCATCATCGTGCCGGGCCGCCTGGTCAACCTGGTGCTTTGATGCAGCGGCGCCTGCTGTTGTGCGCCGCTGCGGCGGCCGGGCTGGCCGGCCTGTCGGGGCTGGCGGCCTGCGGCTTTGCGCTGCGCCAGACCCCGCCGCTGCCGTTTTCGCGCATCGCGCTGGTCGGTTTTGCGCCGCGCTCGCCGTTGGCCACCGAGTTACGCAGCCGGCTGGCGGCGGTGGCCCAGGTGGTGGACGCGCCGGCCCAGGCCGAGGTGCTGCTGCAGGCGCTGACTGACAAACGCGAAAGAAGCGTGGTGGCGTCCACTGCATCGGGCCAGGTGCGTGAGCTGCAACTGCGGCTGAAGGTCGAGTTTCGCCTGGCCACGCCCGGCGGGCGCGAGCTGATGCCAGCCACCGAGCTGCTGCTGTCACGCGACCTGAGCTACAGCGAGACCTTTGCGCTGGCCAAGGCCCAGGAAGAGGCCGAGATCTACGCCGCGATGCAGGCCGACATCGTGCAGCAGGTGCTGGGCCGGCTGGCCCAGGTGCGGCTGGCGCCGGTCTCACCCGCTACCACGCCGGCGGCCACCGCCAGCGCACCCGAAGGCTAAGAGGCTGAGAGTTTTTCGATCATGCCCGCTCATCACGCCAAAAGTCGCTCGCTCGTCGTTGCAAATGCGCGCCATAGCCCGGGCTATGGCTGTGCTTTGCGCCTAGATCGAACGCCTTTTGCCGCGCCGCTCGGTCACGCTCGAAATCCTCTCAGCCTCTGAGCCCCGCCATGCAATTGCGCGCCGATCAACTGCCTGCCCATTTGGCGCGGGGCCTGAAGCGGGTTTACACCGTGCACGGTGACGAGCCGCTGCTGGCGCAAGAGGCCGGCGACGCCATCCGCGCCGCCGCCCGCGCCGCCGGCCACACCGAGCGCCAGGTGTTTGTCGCCAGCGGCGCGTATTTCGACTGGTCTGGCGTGCTGGGGGCGGCGCAGGCGATGAGCTTGTTTGCCGAGCGCCAGTTGATCGAAATCCGCATCCCCGGCGGCAAGCCCGGCAAAGACGGCGCCGACGCCTTGCAGCGCTACTGCGCGCATTTGTCCGACGACGTGGTGACGCTGCTGCACCTGCCCAAACTCGACCGGCAACAGCAGCAAAGCGCCTGGTTCATGGCGCTGGATGGCGCCGGCGTGACCTTGCCCGTCGAGCCGGTGGAGCGCCACGCGCTGCCGGCCTGGATCGCCCGGCGCCTGGCCGCCCAGGGCCAGCGGGTGGCCGAGGGCGAGACCGGCCAGCAGACACTCGCGTTTTTTGCCGACCGGGTGGAAGGCCATCTGCTGGCCGCCCACCAGGAGCTGCAAAAGCTGGCGCTGCTCTACCCGGCGGGCGAATTGAGCTTCGAGCAAGTGGAAACAGCGGTGCTGAACGTGGCGCGCTACGACGTGTCCAAGCTGGCTGAGGCGGCGCTGGCCGGCCACACCGCCCGGGTGCTGCGCATGCTGGACGGCCTGCGCGCCGAGGGCGAGGCCGCCGTGCTGGTGCATTGGCATCTGGCCGACGCCATCAGCGGCCTGAAGCGGGTGAAAGCGGCCGTGGCCCAGGGCCGGCCGCTGCCGATGGCGCTGCAGGAGAACCGGGTCTGGGGCCACAAGCAGCGCGCCTACGAGCGCGTGCTGCCGCTGTTGACCGAGGCGGTATTGGCCCACTTGGTGGCTGAGGCCAGCCTGTGCGACGGCGTGATCAAGGGCCTGAAGCACCCGCTCTGGCCGCTGGCGCCGTGGGCCGCGCTGACCCGGCTGGCCTTGCTGCTGGTGCAGGCGGTGGCCGTGCCGCCACCTGCCGCACGCGGCCGGTTGACGGCTGCTGCGGCCGGGCTGCGGCTGGCGCTGGAGGCGCGGTAGCGGGTCTGTCGTCAGGCGGATCGTTGGGCAACGCCCGATTGCGCCGGCCCGTCAATACCCGGCGGCGCGCGCCACCAGGTGGTGCAGCGGCCGCCCCGCCGCCAGCGCATTGACATTGCGCGCCACCAGCGCCGCCGCGCTGCGCACGTCGGTCAGCGCGGCGGCATGCGGCAGCACGGTGACTTGGCGGTGCTGCCAGAAGCGGTGGCCGGCCGGCAGCGGCTCGGTGGCAAACACGTCCAGCACCGCGTGGCCGACCTGGCCGCTGGCCAGCGCGGCCAGCAGGTCGGCGTCCACCACCTGGGCGCCGCGCCCCAGGTTGACCAGCCCGGCGCCCCGGCGCAGGCCGGCCAGCCAGCGGCCATCGATCAGGCCGCGCGTGGCGGGCGTCAGCGGCAGCAGGTTGATGACGGTGCGGGCCTGGGCCAACACGCCGGCCGGCACTGCGGCGCCGGAGACCACCGTCACGCCCGGCGCGCCATCGGCCGCCGCCGGGCAAGCCGACTGGCCGGCCGCCGCGCCGCGCCGCCAGGCCGTCACCGGATAGCCCTGCTGCGCCAGCCGCAGCGCCACCGCCCGGCCCAGCGCGCCAAAGCCCAGCACCAGCACCGGCCACTCTTCCGCCCGGCATTGCGCCAGCGGCTGCCACAGGCCCGCCTGCTGCTGGCGGGCATAGCCAAAAAACCCCCGGTGCAGCGCCAGCGTGGCCCACAGCGCGGTCTCGGCCATCGCCGCAGCCATCGCCGGATCGACCATGCGGGCGATGGACACGCCGGGCGGCAGCGTGGCGTCGGCCAGCAGCCGGTCCACCCCGGCCCAGAGCGACTGGATCAAGCGCAGGCCCGGCAGGCCGGCCAGGCTGCCCGGCGGCGGGTTGGCCACGATGGCGGCGTCGATCAGCGGATCGACCGCTGCCGAGCGCGCCAGGTGCAGGGTGTGGCCGGGTAGCGCGGCGCGCAACGCGGCGGCCCAGCCGGCGCGCTCGTCGGCGGCAAGGTCAGTTGCGGCCAGGTCAGCGGCCAGCAGCAGGTTCATGGCCCAGCCGGGGCGGCGGGCATCGGCGCATCGGTCTGGTCGAGCCGGTCGAGCAGGCCCTGCACCGCGCAGGCCACGGTGGCCTGGCGCACGGCGGCGCGGTCACCGGGGAAGTGCTGGCACACAGCGTCAGTGACCGCTGCACCGTCTGTCGCACCCCCGCCCGCGCCCGCCCGCCAGGCCCAGGCCAGCCAGACCGTGCCCACCGGCTTGTCGGCGCTGCCGCCGCTGGGCCCCGCCACGCCGGTAACGGCCACCGCCAGATCGGCGTTGCACCGGGCTAGCGCGCCGCTGGCCATGGCCAGCGCCACCGCCTGGCTGACGGCGCCGTGCTCGGCGATCAGCACCGCGTCCACGCCCAGCAGATCGGTTTTGGCGCGGTTGCTGTAGGTCACAAAGCCGCAGTCAAACCAGTCGCTCGACCCGGCCTGCTCGGTGCAGGCGGCGGCAATCAGGCCGCCGGTGCAGCTTTCGGCGCTGGCCAGGTGCCAGCCGCGGGCGCGCAGACCATCGCCCAGCAAGGCCACGTCGGCGGTGACCAGGGCGTTCAACAGTGCGGACGGTGTCATGTCATTCCCCTTTGCCACAGCGCGATCACCAGCAAGGTGCACAGCGCAGCGACCAGATCATCAAGCAGAATGCCCCAGCCCTGGCGCCAGCCGATGGCCTGGCCCGGTTGCAGCTTGTAGCGCCGGTCGGCCCAGCCCACCGGGCCGGGTTTGACGGCATCAAAAAAGCGGAACAGCGCAAACGCCGCCGCCTGCACGCCCAGCCCGGCCGGCATCACCAGCCACAGGATGAGCCAGAACGCCAGCACCTCGTCCCAGACGATGGCGCCGGGGTCGGTCTGGCCCAGGTGCTGGGCGCAGCGGGTGCAGGCCCACCAGCCCAGCAGCAGCGCGGCGGCCATCAGCCACGCCCATTGCGCCTGGGTGAGCCAGGCGTCGGCCACCAGAAAAGCCGCCCAGGCCCAGAGCGTGCCGACAGTGCCCGGCGCGCGTGGTGACAGGCCGCTGCCAAAGCCCAGCGCGATGCAGCGCGCGGGGTGGCCGAGCATGAATTTGGCGGTGGCGCGCTGGGGGGTCATGGGCTGCATCGCGCGCATCGGCCTTCATTCCGCTGCACTGAAATGGTCAAAGCCGCGCAACGGCAAGGCCACTGCCGCGCCCGCCGCGTCCACCAGCCGCCAACCCGGCCCGGCCTCGATGCGGCCGATACAGCGCAGCGCCACCCGGGCCGCCAGCCCGGCTGCCAGCACCCGCGCCCGGGCCTCGGCCGGCGCGGTGAACAGCAGCTCGTAATCGTCGCCGCCGGCCAGCGCGTATTCACGCTGCAGCGCCAGCGGCTGGCCGGCCAGCACCGGGCTGATCGGCAACTGGTCGACGTCGATCACCGCGCCCACGCCGGAGCGGGCCAGCACATGGCCCAGATCGCCCACCAGGCCGTCGCTCACATCGATGGCCGCCGTGGCCACACCGCGCAGCGCCAGGCCCAGCGCCACCCGGGGCTGGGGCGTCTCCATGGCCCGACGCACCCGGTCAAACTGGTCACCCGGCAAGCTTGACTGGCCGCGAAACACCGCCAGCGCCAACCGGGCGTCGCCCAGCCCGCCGCTGCGTGCATGGCTGACCCACAGCCCATCGCCGGGCCGCGCGCCGTCGCGCCGCAGTGCCTGGCCGGGCGGCACCTCGCCGATCACGGTGATGCACAGGTTGAGCGGCCCGGCGGTGGTGTCGCCGCCCACCAGCTCAATGCCGTGGGCGTCACCCAGCGCAAACAGGCCACGCGCCAGGCCGGCCAGAAACCCCTCGTCCACCCGGGGCAGGGCCAGCGCCAGGGTGTAGGCCACCGGCTTGGCGCCGCAGGCCGCCAGGTCACTCAGGTTGACGGCCAGTGCCTTGTGACCGAGACGCTCGGGCAGCACGGTGGGCAAAAAATGCCGGCCTTCGACCAGCATGTCACTCGACACCGCCCACTGCATGCCCGGCGTGGGTTGCAGCAGCGCGCAATCGTCGCCGATGCCCAGCACCGCCGGCCGGGTGCCGCCCGGGGCCGGCCGGGTGAAGTATTTGCGGATGAGGTCAAACTCGCCAATCGACATGGTGGGCGATTGTCAGCCCGGCGCTGGTCCAGGCGCTGGTTCGGCCGCTGGTGCGGGCGTTGGCCCCGGCATCACCCCCAGCGCCGCCAGCGCGCCGGCCAGCCGCGCCACCGACACCGGCTTGGCCAGCACCGTCTCGGCCGCGTCAGCGCAGGAGGCATCGGCGTCGCCGGTGCACAGCAGCCGGCGCGGGCAGTGCCGGCCGCTGGCCGCTGCGTCGGCGCTGATCTGGCCCAGCAGCGTGAGCCCGTCGATGCCGGGCATGTGGCGGTCGCTGATGACGGCCGCCAGGTCCTGGCCGCGCCAGCAGGCCAGGGCCTGCTCGGCGTCCACCGCCTCGACCACCGCATAGCCGGCGCGGCGCAGCATCTCGGCCATCAGCAGCCGGCTGACGCCGTCGTCATCGACCAGCAGCACCGGGCCGTGGCGCCCGGGCGGCGGCAGGCCGGGGGTGCTGGCGGTCGCCATCGGCAGCGGCGTGGGCGGCGGCGCGGGCACGGGCCCAGGCAGCGTCGCGGGCCCGGGCAGCGGCACGGTCAGCGGCACGGTCAGCGGCAAGTTCAGCGGCAAGAGCAGCAGCACCTCGGTGCCAACGCCGGGCGTGCTGTTCAGCGTGATCTGGCCCTGCATCGCCAGCACCAGCCGTTTGCAGATGGCCAGGCCCAGGCCGGTGCTGCGCTCGGCGCCCGGCTCGTCGGCGTTGCCGCGCGATTGCAGCGCGCCGAAGGGCTCAAACAGCAGCGGCAATTGCGCTGGCGCGATGCCGATGCCGGTGTCGCGGACCCGCAGGCACAGCCAGCCGGTGGCGGTGGGTGGTGCGGCGGCCGGTGCGGCAGCCAGTGCGGCGGCCGGTGCTTCGGCGGGTGCTTCGGCGGGTATTGCGTCGGCTGCTGCGGCGGCCAGCGCAGTGCCGGCGCAGCCCGGCACGTTGCCGGCCGGGGCGCCGGCCAGACCGCCAACCGTCTCAAGCCCCGGCGCCAGGCCCGGCCCGGCGCTCACCGTGACGCCGCCCTGGCGGGTGTACTTCAGCGCATTGCCGATCAGGTTGGCCAGCAATTGGCGCAGCCGCAGCGCGTCCAGGCTCACCTGCTCGGGCAGGCCGGGGGCCAGATGCAGGTGCAGCGCCAGGCCGCGCTCGTCAGCGGCCAGGCGGTGCTGCTCGATCAACCGGGCCAGCAGCGGCGCCAGCTTGACAGGGGCCGGTTGCAGCCGCACCCGGCCGGTCTCGAAGCGGGCCAGGTCCAGCACATCGTCGATGAGCTGGACCAGCGCACCGGACGAATCCTGCGCCACCTGCCAGCACTGGCGCTGCACCGCGTCGAGTGCGCCGTCGCCCAGCCGCTGCAGCGCCAGCGTGATGGCTTGCAGCGGCGCGCGCAACTCGTGGCTGGCGCTGGCGACAAACAGGTTTTTCGTCTGCACCGCGTCCAGCAACTGGGCTTGCAGGGCGCGCTCGGTGGACACGTCCACCACATAACCCGTCCAGGCGGTGCGTGCGCCGGGCAGCGGCCGGGCCACCGCCTCGCAGTGCAGCCAGCGCGGGCCGGCGCGCAGGTCGTCAAAACAGAAGGTCTGTTTGAACGGCCGCTGGCTGGCCAGGCTGTCGGCCTGGGCGCCCAGCAACAGCGCGGCCTGCGCCGCCGGGATGCGCTGCAGGATGGCCTGCACCACGCCGCTGCCGTCGTGCAGGCCGGGGCCCAGAAAGGTCTCGATGCCCTCGCTCAGGTAGCGCTGCTCAAACTTGCCCTGGGCCGTGACCACGCACTCGAACACCAGCCCGGGCAGGCTGCGCGTCACGTCGCGCAGCCGCTGCTCGGCCCGGGTGCGGCTGCGCACCTCGCGCGCCAGGCGGCGCATCCACCAGGCGCTGGCGGCGGCCAGCAGCAGCAGCGCGGTGGCCGCGCTGATCAGCACCGGGGCGTAACGCCGCCAGGCAAAACCGGGGCTGAAATCCACCGCCACCCAGCGCCGGTAGAGCCGCTCACGCTCGGCCGGCGGGATGTCGGCCAGCGCCCGGTTGATCAGCGGGATCAGCTCGGCCGCCTCGCGCGAAGCGGCAAAGTGGAATTGCGCCGGCAGCTCGTCCACCCGCGCCACCTGGCGCAGCACGCCGTTGTTGTCGCTGTTGATGCGCAGGTTGGCGTACAGCTTGGCCTCGACCGCCGCGTCGGCCTGGCCGGCGGCCACCAGGTCCATCGCGCCGCCGCCGGGCGGGGCGTCGACGATCTGGATGTCGGGGTATTTGGCGGCCAGAAACTCGCGCAGCGGGTGCTGGGCGGTGAGCGCCAGCCGCTTGCCGCGCAGGCTGGCCAAATCCCAGTACAGCGGCGCGTCACTGCGGGCGATGACGTGATACGGCATCTCCAGATAGGGCTCGGAGAAGACGAACTCTTTGGCCCGCTCGGGCGTGCGCGTCAGCAGCGGGACGATCTGGATGCGGCCGTCGCGCAGCGCATCCAGCATCTGCGCCACGCTGTCAAACGGCAGCACGTCCACCGCCGTGCCCAGCCGGGCCGCCACCTGCGCGGTGTAGTCGGCGGCAATGCCGGCCTGGCCGCCGCCGGGCAGGGCCTCGTTCAACAGGCTGAAACCCCGCACCGCACCCACCCGCAGCACGCTGCGGCCCGCCAATTGGCCCTGCTCCTGCCCACTGAGCGGCAGGATTTGCGGCAGGCCGGCGGCCGGAGCGCCCTGCGCGTCGAGCGCGGCCTGCAGCGCCGGCATCGGTGACTGGCGCAGCGCTGCCACGCCTTTGCTCAGCGCGCTGGCCAGCAGCGGCCAGTCACTGCGCACGCCAAAATGCATCTGGCCGGTGGCGTAGACCAGGGATTTTTTCACCGCCAGCCCGGCGATGTTGTCGCGCTGCAGGCGGTCCATCGCCATCAGCAGGCTGCCAAAGTAGTCGTCGTCCTCACCGCGCTGCACCGACCGCAATGCGGCGCCGCTGTCGGGCTGCTCATTGACCAGCACCTCGGGGTAGAGCCGGCGCACGTAATACTGGGTGACGTAATCGCGCTCGATGGCCACGCGCCGGCCGTTCAGTGTGGGCTCGGCGGCAAACCGGCCATCGGCCTGGCGCCCGATGATGGCGCCGGGGTTGGGCGCCGTGCCCAGCGTGTAGGTCATGAAATCCTCACGCGAGGCGACAAAGCCTGCCGTGGCCATCAAATCCACCCGGCGCTCGCGCAGCGCCGTCAGCAACTCGGGGAAGCTGCGCAACACCACCGGCTGAAGGCGCAGCCCCATCGATTGCGCGAGGTGGGTCAGGATCTCGATCTGGATGCCCGATATCTCGCCGTCGGCGGTTATCACCTCGTACGGCCGGTTGTCGGGCAGGTTCAGGCCGACACGGATCACCGGCAGGTCGGCGATGAAGGCCCGCTCGCGCAGCGTGAGCAGATCGACCGCCGGCACGATCAAGCCCGCTTTGGGCGGCTGGCGGAAGTGGTAGGCCGCATCCGCCGTATCCGCCGTACCCGCCGCATCCGCAGCGCTGGCCAGCGACGCAGCGCCCAGCACGGCCGCTGTGGCCAGGGCCGCCACCCACGATGGCCAGCGCCGCGAGGCGCCAGCCTCGGTGCCTGCGGCGGCCGGGAGGGCGCGACGCGCCGTCGGGCCTGGCCTCGCCCCCCGGCCCGCCTCACGCCGCATGCAAGGCCCGCAGGGCGGCGGCCTGGGCCATCGTCTCGCGGTAGCCCACGGCGATGGCGCGCTCACGGTAGTCACGCGACAGGCCGGCCCAGTAGCCCATGTCGGGGTGCAGCAGCAGGTCGGCCGCCGCCGCGTCGGGCCGGGTCAACGCGCGCTTGCGCAGGTCGGCGTCGCGGTAGCGCTCGCTGCCGGCCGGTGCCCGGTCTTCGTAGGCCGACACGTCCACCGCCAACACCCGCTGCGCGCCCAACGTGCGCGCCAGGCGCACCGGCAGCGGTGTGCGCAGGTCGGCGTCGGCATACAGCTCGTTGCGGATCGACACCGGCGCCAACTGGCCCTCGATGGCCGCTGCGGCCTGCACGGCCACCCCGGCGTCGCCCCGGGTCAGGCCCAGCACCGCGCCGTCGCGCAGCCGCTGCACGGCCACCACCATCGGCGTGGGCAGGGCCTGCAACAGCCGGCCGCCGAGCAACTGGTTGACAAACGGCGCCAGGCCCTGGCCGCTCCACTTCTGCAGGCCGATGGCCTGGAAGCGCAGCAACTGCCAGGCCTGGGTCTCCAGCGCCAGGCGCTCCAGCTCGGCCACCGGCAGGCCGGCGGCGTGCAGCGTGCCCACCAGCGCGCCCACCGACGCGCCGACGATCACGTCTGGCGCCAGGCCCAGCGCCACCAGCGCCTTGACCACGCCGACATGGACAAAGCCGCGCGGCCCGCCCGAGCCCAGCACCCAGGCCACCCGCAGCGGGCGCGCCAGCGGCGTGGCGTCGGGCGCGTCGGGGCCGTGCTGGTCGGGGCCCAGCGTGCAGCCGGTCAGCAGACCACCGGCCAGCGTGCCACCCAGCCAGGCCGCCGCGCCCAGCAAGCGCCGCCTGCCGGGCCCGGCCAGCAGCGCGGCGCTGGGCGGCCGGATTGCCGCCCTCCCGGCCCCGCTCAACCCTTTTTCGCCTTGGCCTCGGCCACCCGCCTGGCCAGCTCGTCACCGCTCTGGTAGTGCGGCACGCGGAACACCAGCCGCTTGGCGCGCTGCACAAAGCTGTTGCCACCGGCGATCTCGGCGTCCCAGTATTGATGGGCCAGCTTGAGGTTGCCCGGCACGTCCAGCTCAAACGCATCCTTCGAGCCCTGGCCGCCAAAGATGTAGAGCTTGCCGTCGATCATGCGCCAGGTGTCGGCGTCACCGCCCCAGGGGATGGCGTAGGCCACGCCGTCGGCGCAGTAGCCACCAAACTGCGGCTGGTATTTTTGCGGCGCCGCGTCAAACAGCGCCTTGTTGGCGGCGCTAGCAAAGCGGAAGGTCACGCCCTCGTAATCGCTTTTGATCTGCGGCTGGCCCTGGGCGTAGCGGGCCTCGGTGAAATAGGCCACCACATCGGCGCCTTTGAGCATCACCCGGGCATCGGCGCCGTCGGCCACCGCATTCACCGGCTTCAGGGCACCCGACGGGTTTTGCGCCAGCATCGCCGAGCAGCCGCCCAGCGCCAGCAACAGCAGGCCGGTGCTGGCCAGGGCGACGATTTTTTGCACGGGGTTGAAACGTTTCATGTGGCGCCTTGCGGTTGTGGGGGTAAATCGGCCCAGCGCGCCGGCGGCGCTGCGGCAGGTGGCTCGGCGAGCGCGGCCCGCGTGGGGTCGGCAATCGGCCAGGCCGGCTGGTCATGGTAGGGCGCGGGCCAGCCCAGCAGCGCGCTGGCGTGCTCGGCCCGCGCCCGCAACTGATCGTGGTCGCGCGCGCCCAGGTGGGTGATGCCGTAGCGGTGGCTGCCGGTCCATTTGAAATCACGCGCCAGGCCGTGGCCCTGTTTGGGGAAGCAATACAGCAGGCCGTCCGGGTGGTGGCGGGCAAACGCCGCTTGCTGCGCGGCGCTGGGCTGGGCCGGCACCGCGCTGGCGCTGGCCGCGCGGTAGACCAGGCTGGCGGCCGCCCCGGCGGTGGGCGCGCGGCGTGGCGCGGCCAGCGGGTCGTCACCGAAGGCCAGCGCCAGCGCCATCGCATGCGCGTCCAGGCCCAGCACCCGCTGGTGCAAGTCACCAAACTGCGAGGCCAGGCGCGGGTTGCACTCGATCACGCTGAGCCGGCCGCTGGGCGCATCGAAGAAGAATTCGAGGTTGAAAAAGCCGTGGCTGTAGCCGATGGCCTGCAAAAACCGCCGCGCCACGTCCCGCGCCCGTTGCTGCACCTCAGCCGGCAGCCGGCTGGGCACCTCCCAGCGCATGAAGGCCTGGCTGCCGGGCACCATCACCGCGTCCACCACCCCCAGCGCCTGTACCTGGCCGTCTTGCACCCAGCCGTCCAGGTTGTACTGCGCCACCTGCGGCGGCACCGGCTCTTCGAGCAGCAAGCGGTGCGCGCTGCCGGCCTGCGGCAGCCGGGCTTGGCAGACGCGATCAAACGGCTCGACCAGGCGCCGGATGACCCACAGCTCACGCCGACCGAAGCGGGTGTGGGCATGCAGCTCGGCGGGGCTGTCAACCCGGCGCGCCAGCACCGAGAACGCGGCTTTCACCGGCTTGACAAAGCGCGGGTAGGCCAGGCCGTCGGGCACCGGGCCGCCGTAGTGCGCGTCGAGCCCGGCAAAGCCCAGATTGGCCTCGGGCGCCACCTGCTGCAAAACGCGGCGGGCATGCAGCTTGTGCTGGGCTGCCAGGATGCTCTCGGGCGATGTGCCGGGCAGGCCCAGGCGCTCGGCCACCAGCGCGGCGGCCAGCGCGCCAAACTGCTCATGGTGCGACAGCACCGCGCGCCAGCCGGCGCGCCGGCCTTTGTCGGCTTGCTGGCGGGCAAAGCGGTCGATGTCAAAGGCCAGCAGCGCGGCATTGCTGGGGAAGCTGAACAGGTCAAAGCCACCGCTGTCGAAGACCGCCCGGCCGCCGAGGCGGTCAAGCGCCTGGCGGTCCCAGTCGTAGGCAAACAGCCAGCCGGCGCGGCGCGGGGCGGTCATCGGGCGGGGCTCATCGGGCAATGCAGCGGGTTCATGGCGGCGGGTTCATGGTGGCGGCTGCAGGCCGGCGGGGGGTGCGCGCTTCGCCGGGGTGGTTGGGGTTCATACGATGGTGGGGCGGGCCTGGATTCAACGCAACACGGCAAAACCCGGCGCGGCGTGATCCATCCCGCAGTGGCACCGAATGCCGCACGCCGCGCGGCGTGTGCCGCTGTCTGCGCCGCTGTCTGTGCCGCTGTCTGGCCCGCTGGTCATCCCGCTGGCGGGCGCTCGGCCGGGCCGTCGTCACCGGCCTCGTCGGTGGGCAGGTGCAATTGCCGGGTGGTGCCGTTGTATTCAAACACCTCGCCGTGGCGCGCCCAGTCGATCACGGTGTGCAGCACGCGGCCGGCCTCCTGGTCGCCCAACTGGTCACTGAGCAGGCGCAAGAACGGCTTGTCGGGCAATTGGCCGCTGGCCGACTGCTCCAGGCTGTGGCGGATGTGCGCGGCCAGCGCCACATGGGCCAGCAGTTGCTGGCCAAACAACGGTTGGCGCAGGCCGTGGTGGCCGTCCACATAGCGCTGGCCGAGCGGCGTGAGCTGCAAATCGCCCGATTCCAGTTGCGCCAGGCCGAGCAGTGCCACTGCGTGCGCCACCGGCAGCAACTCGGCATCGGTCAGCCCGGTGTCTTCAGCCAGTTGCGGCAGATCGGCCCGGCCATTGAACGGTGGCTCGGCCAGCAACTCAAGCAGGCCGTCCATGCGCGACACGTCGGCGGCGGGCAGGCGCTCCACCAGCGCGGCATGGCCGGGTTGGCCAGGTTGGCTGGCGGCTTGTCCCGGTTGTCCCGGCTGGCCGGTGGGCACGCCGGCATCGCCCAGCCGCACCGCCCGCTGCGGCCGGTGCGTCATCAGCGCGTAAATCTCATCGACCAGCGCCCGCACCTCGGCGCTGTCGGCATCGCGCGGGCGGGCCAGCGCCACCGGCAGCTCGTGCTGCACGCGGCCCGGGTCACTGGCAAAAATCAGCACCCGGTCGGCCATCAGCACCGCCTCTTCGATGTTGTGCGAGACCACCAGCATGGCCTGGGTGATGTGGGCGCGCAGGTTGGTCGGAATGTCGGCGCTGATGTTGGAACCGTTGTTGGCACGCTGCGCGCTGTGCGCCATCCCGCCGGGCGCCAGTGGGGCCTGCTGCGGCGGGCCGGGCGGCGGGCTCATGTCGTCGGTCTGCCACAAATCCAGGATGTCATCGCGCAGGCGCTCACCGGTCAGCACGTCCAGCGCCGAGAAAGCCTCGTCCATCAGCAGCACATCGGGCCGGGTGACCAGCGCCCGGGCGATGCCCACCCGCTGGCGCATGCCACCCGACAGCTCGCGCGGCAGTGCGCCCTCAAAGCCGCCCAGGCCGATCAGCGTGATCGCCGCTGCCGCGCGGGCGGCGCGCTCGGCCGGTGCCACGCCCTGCGCCTCCAGCCCCAACTCGACGTTTTGCTGCACCGTCAACCACGGGAACAGCGCAAACGACTGGAACACCATGCTGATGCCGCGCGCCGGACCGTACAGCGCCTGGCCCCGGTACAGCACCGTGCCGGCGTCGGCCGGGATCAGCCCGGCCATGATGCGCAGCAAGGTGCTTTTGCCCGAGCCCGACGCGCCCAGCAAGGCCACGATCTCACCGCTGCGCAGCGTGAAGTCCACGCCTTCCAGCACCGTGCGCTGGTGGCCGTCCGTCGAGCGGAAGTGCTTGGCCACGCCGCTGAGTTGCAGGATCACGCCCGCACCGGTACCGGCACCGGTGGCGGGCTGCGCGGCCGACAGTGTGTTCAACGGGGGCAGCAACGAGCTCATCGGGCGCTATTTTGAGCCACAGCTCAACCGTGCATGCGGCCGGCCGCCAGCCGGTACAGCGGGCGCCACAGCCAGTGGTTCAAGGCCATCACAAAAATGCACATCACGCCGATGCCCAGCGCGATGCGCGGAAAATCGCCCACCGCCGTCATCTGCGCGATGTAGCTGCCCAGGCCTTGGGCGCGCAAGGTGGTGGGGCCCCAGCTCACATACTCGGCCACGATGCTGGCGTTCCAACTGCCGCCGCTGGCGGTGATGGCGCCGGTGACAAAGCTGGGGAACACCGCCGGCAGCAAAAACCGCTTCCAGCGCAGCCAGCCGCGCAAGCCCAGGTTGCCGGCGGCAAAGCGCAACTCGGTGGGCACGGTGGACGCACCGGCGATCACATTGAACAAGATGTACCACTGGGTGCCAAACACCATCAGCGGCGACAGCCACAGATCGGGGTTGAGCTGCCAGCGCACGATCACCACCACCGCCACCGGAAACAGCAAGTTGGCCGGGAACGCCGCCATCACCTGGGCCAGCGCCTGCAGCCGGCCGGCCCAGCGCGGGTTCAAGCCGATCCACACGCCCACCGGCACCCACAGCAGCGCGGCCAGCGCGATCAGCAGCAGCACCCGCAGCCCCGTGTACAGGCCGAGCACAAAAACGTGGCCCACCTCGGGCCAGCCGACCTCGGTGTGCACAAAACGCAGCAGCGCCGCGCTGGTCAGCAGCACGGCCAGCGCCAGCAGCACCGTCCAGCCGCGTTGCAGCCAGGCAGCGGCCAACCCGTCGGCGGGCGGCGGCCGGGCCCGCACCGAGGTGCCGTCAAAACGCAGCCGAAACAGCCCCAGGCTGCGCGCCATTTGCCCCAGCACCCAGAGCCCCAGCGTGCGCACGCCCCGGGTGCGGCCCAGCCAGGCCAGCAGCCAGGAGCGCGGCCGCTCAGCGCCGCCGTCCTCTTCAAAGCGGAACTTGTGGCCCCAGGCCACCAGCGGGCGGAACAGCAACTGGTCTACCACCACGATGCCGAGGGCCATCGTGCTGATGGCCCAGGCCATCGCGCCCAGGTCACGGGCCTCGATGGCCAGCGCGATGTACGAGCCGATGCCGGGCAGCCGGATGCTCTGGTTGGACACCGAAATGGCCTCGGATGCGACGACAAAAAACCAGCCGCCCGACATCGACATCATCATGTTCCAGAGCAGGCCGGGCATGGCAAACGGCAGCTCCAGCCGCCAGAACCGCTGCCAGCCCGAGAGCTGGAAGACCCGCGCTGCCTCGACCAGCTCGGCCGGCACGCTGCGCAGCGATTGGTACAGGCTGAACGCCATATTCCAGGCTTGCGAGGTGAAGATGGCAAAGATGGCAGCACATTCCACCCCCACCAGGCTGCCCGGAAAGAGCGCGATGAAGCCGGTCACGGTGATCGACAAAAAACCCAGGATGGGGATCGATTGCAGGATGTCGAGCAGCGGCACCAGCACGGCTTCAGCCGCCCGGTATTTGGCCGCCAGCACCGCAAACACCGCTGAGAACACGAGCGACGCGGCGAGCGCGGCAAACATGCGCAGCAGCGTGCGCAGCAGGTAATACGGCAACTGCCACGGGTCGAGTGTGAGCGGCAGCACATCGCCCAGGTGAAAGGGCCGGGCCATCTGCGTCGCCCCATAACCCAGCGCCAGCAGCGTGGCCAGCACCAGCGGCAGCAGCGCCCAATCCCAGCGGTTGGTGCCGGCCTCGATGGTCTGGCGCGGGAAGAAGCTGGGGCGGGTTTGCATGGTGGGCGGCGGCGACGGCGGCATCGTGCCACAGCCGGCTGAAGCGCTGCGGGCGGCGCCGCATGCTTGGAGGAACCGACACCGGGCCTACGCTTTGGTAGCTATCCACTGGATTGCCAATTGTCAAGGGGATCGTCATGAGATGAAGCTGATGCTGACCTCGGCCTTGCGGTCGGTCTCGCGGGCACCGGCGATAAAGGCGTTCATCAGCCGGTTCACCTCGGGGATGGCAAAACCGCCCACCGGGCCGACCTTGTTGCGCTTGCTCATGCCGCCGGCCGCGCTGCCCGACAGGTTGGCCGGCTCCTGGATGCAGAGGTCGAAGACCGCAAAACCGGGCGCTTGCGGCTTGCCACTGCCGCCCGGCAAAAAATCGACCTTCGGGTAGCCCGTGGGCCCCTGGCGGGCGGCGCCATCGCAGCCAGCGGGCTCCGCACGGCGCCAACACCACAGGACCGGCAGCACGGCAACCGGCAACCCGCAGCAGCGCCATGCGCGCCGCCTAAAATCGGTGGGTTCTGCCACCCCCGCCGCTGCCCGCCATGACCTTGTCTGCCCTGTCTGCCCTGTCGCCGCTGGACGGCCGTTATGCCGGCCGCGTGGCGGCGTTGCGTCCGTTGCTGAGCGAGTTTGGCCTGATGCAGCGCCGGGTGCAGGTGGAGGTGGCGTGGTTTGTCGCGCTTTCAGACGCCGGTTTTGCTGAGCTGGCCCCGCTGCCCGAGGCCGCCCGCGGCTATCTGCACTCGCTGGTGTTGCGCTTCTCGGAAGAGGACGCGCAGGCCATCAAAGACATCGAGCGCACCACCAACCACGATGTCAAGGCGGTGGAGTATTGGCTTAAAGCCCGCTTCAAAGGCCATGCCGAATTGGAGGCAGCGGCTGAGTTCATCCACTTTGCCTGCACCAGCGAGGACATCAACAACACCAGCCACGCGCTGATGCTCAAGAGTGCGCGCGAGCAGGTGCTGCTGCCGGCCATCGGCCGCGTTATCAGCCAATTGCGGGCGCTGGCGCTGGCGCTGGCCGACTTGCCGATGCTCAGCCGCACCCACGGCCAGACGGCCAGCCCCACCACCGTGGGCAAAGAGGTGGCCAATGTGGTGGCCCGGCTGGTGGCAGCGCAACAGCGCATTGCCAGCGTCAAGCTGCTGGCCAAGATGAACGGCGCGGTGGGCAACTACAACGCCCACCTGGCGGCCTACCCCGATCACGACTGGCCGGCGTTCAGCCAGCGTGTGGTCGAAGTCGGGCTGGGCCTGGACTTCAACCCCTACACCACCCAGATCGAGCCGCACGACGCGATGGCCGAGCTGTTTGACGCCATCACCCGCTGCAACACCATCCTGATCGACTGGAGCCGCGATGTCTGGGGCTATATCTCGCTGGGCTACTTCAAGCAGCGGCTGAAAGACGGTGAGGTGGGCTCATCAACCATGCCGCACAAGGTCAACCCGATCGATTTTGAGAATGCCGAGGGCAACTTTGGCCTAGCGAACGCGCTGCTCACCCACCTCAGCCAGAAGCTGCCCATCAGCCGCTGGCAGCGCGACCTGACCGACAGCACGGTGCTGCGCAATATGGGCGTGGCGCTGGGTTATGCGCTGCTGGGGCTGGACTCGCTGGCGCGGGGCCTGGACAAGCTCGAAGTCAATCCGGCGGCGCTGGCCGCTGACCTGGACCCCGCCTGGGAGGTGATGGCCGAGGCGGTGCAGACGGTGATGCGCCGCCACGGTCTGCCTGCGCCGTATGAGCAGCTCAAACAATTCACCCGCGGCCAGCCGATGACACGCGAGTTGATGCTGGGTTTTGTCGCCGCGCTGGCCCTGCCCGAGGCCGACAAAGCCCGGCTGCTGGCCATGACGCCGGCCAGCTACACGGGGCTGGCGGCGGCGTTGGCGCGGCGGGTTTGAGCGGCTA
>JANLOP010000136.1:0-3925 GCA_031366635.1 Betaproteobacteria bacterium
TGCTGGCAGCCTGGTGGCCGCGCTGTATGCCACGGGCAAGACCAGCGCGCAGCTGCAGCAAACCGCGCTCAACATCGAAGAAGTTGCGATCACCGACTGGATGCTGCCGATTTTTGGCCGGGGCATGTTTCGCGGTGAGGCACTGGCCCGTTATGTCAATGCGTTGACGGCCAACCGCCTGATTGAAGACATGACGATTCCGCTGGGCATAGTGGCGACCGACCTCAACAGCGGCCAGGCGGTGCTTTTTCAAAAAGGTGACACCGGTACCGCGGTGCGGGCATCAAGTGCGGTGCCTGCAGTATTTGTGCCCGTCAGGATCAATGGCCGCGACTATGTAGATGGCGGCTTGGTCTCGCCTGTGCCGGTGCGTTTTGCCCGGCAAATGGGCGCTGATGTGGTGGTGGCGGTTGATATCTCGAGCCCGCCAGAGGCCAACCCGGCCACTGACACCCTGCAAATTTTGCTGCAAACCTTTGCCATCATGGGCAAAAGCATCAACCAGTTTGAGCTGAAAGACGCTGATGTGGTGTTGCGGCCCCGGCTGCTGGGCGTCTCCAGCGCCGATTTCACCGCCCGCAAGCGCGCCATCGAGTCCGGCCGCGCGGCGGCGCTGGCCGGCCTGGCCGGGCTGCGGGCGCGGCTGGCGGCGCTGACGCACTGAGCGGATGCGACGGCGCCGCGCCGGGCCGTCAGCGACGGCCGGCGCCTGTCAGCGCCTGTCAGCCACCATCAACGCGCTCTCAGCGCCCCTCAGCGCCCGGCGATGGATCGGATGAAGGCCACCGCCTGCTCGGCGATCAGTTCTTTGTCGTTGTCCAGCGTGGCCACGTGGTACGACTCGTCCAGCCACAGCAACTGCACCCGCTTGGCGCCGATCAGCCGCACGATGCGCGGGCCGTTGCTCGGATCGACGACATGGTCAATGCGCGACTGGATCACCAGCGTCGGGCACTGGATGCGGGGCAGCAAGTCGCGCGTCACGGCGGCCAGGCTGTAGACCTGGCGCAGCGCGGCCACCGGCACCTGGCTGTAAGCCAGCTCGGTGACGCCCGGGGCCTTGATGTCCGAGCCGATGCCGGGCACCGTCTCGGGCATGCCCGGGGCCAGGGCCAGGCCGGCCAGGTCGGCCGAGCCGATCTGCACCGTGGCATTGATGGGGATGGCGCCCTTGATCACGCCGGCATGCTGGGCGGCGCTGTACAGCGTCAAGGTGCCGCCCATTGACAGGCCGGTCATGAACACCTGCGCGCAAGTCTGGCGCAAGGTGGCCAGCGCCTCGTCCACCGACGCGGTCCAGTCGCTGGCGGTGGTTTCGGCCATCGCCTGCGGCGAGATGCCGTGGCCGGCCAGGCGCGGGCCGATCACCGTGTAGCCGGCCTGGTTGAGCTGCTGGCCGAGGAACAGCATGCTCTGCGTGCTGCCGGTAAAACCGTGGCAGACCAGCACGCCGATGTCGTTGCCGGGCAGGAAAAACGGCTCGGCGCCGGGCAGGATGGGCTCAGAGGACATTGCAGTCTCCCGTTGAATGTTGCGTGTTGAAAAGGGCCGGCTTCCGGTGACCGTGCAGGGTGGGCCGGGCGCCGGGTAGCGCAGCGCCTCAACGCCGGTTCAGGCTGTAGACCAGGGCTGCGGCCGCGATGATGGCGCCTTGCAGCATCAGCCGCCCGGGCTCACCCAGGCCCAGGCTGGTGAGAAAGTTGAACAAAAACGTCAGCATGAAAGCCGCCACCGCCGGCCCGGCCATGCCGCCCCGGCCGTTGCCGAAGTTCACGCCGCCCAAGACGGCCGCAGCCAGTGAGTTGAGCGCCAGGTCCTGGCCCAGCGTGACGCTGCCCTTGCCGACAAAGCCGACCAGGATGAAGCCGCACAGCACCGAGATCAAGGCGGAGGCCACATGGCCGATAAAAATCACCCGCAAATACGGCAGGCCCGACAGCGCGGCGGCCTGCGGGTTGGCGCCCACGGCGTCCAGCGTGCGGCCGTACACCGTGCGTTTGAGCAGCAGTGCGGCCGGCACCAGCACGGCCAGCCAGACCAGCACCGGCAACGGCGCGCCGCCGATGCGCTGGCGTGCCAGATCGCGCAAGAATTCAGGCGCGTCGCCCGGCGCCCGGAATTGCGACAGCGCGATCACCGTGCCCAGCAGGATCATCGCCACCGCCAGCGTGACGATCATCGACGACGCCCGGGCGCGCACGATCAACACGCCGTTGAGCGCGCCCACCGCCCCGCCCAGCAGCACGCACAGCGCCATCGCCACGCCGTCCGAGACCGGAAAAAATCCGCTCGTCAGCAAGTACGACACCGCCACGATCACCCCGCCCGACGACAGATCGATCGAGCGCGCCCGCATCACCAGCGATTGGCCGATCACCGCCAGCCCCAGCGGCGCGGCCTGGCGCGCGATCAGCGGCAACAGCATCATCGACAGCAACTGCGGCCGCAAAGCGGCGGCCAGCAGCAGCAGCAGCAAACCGGCATAGGCCGGCGGCAGGCCCAACGCCCGGCGCAGCGCGCGGCGCCAGGCCGGCGCGGTGGCGTGCCGACCTGGGCCTGCCAGGCCGGCGGACGGAAAACCGCCGCCCGGCACATCGCCGGCTGGCACGACGGACGCCGCCAGGCCCGCGGACGGCAGGCCGGCACTCACAGCCCCACCGCCTGGCGCCGCTGCGCACACAGCGCCGCCAACAGCAGCGCGCCGGTGACGGCGCCGCGCAAAAACGGCGAGATGCCGAACAGGTTGATGCCGTTGTTGATCAGCCCCAGGCTCAGCGCACCGGTGACCACGCCCAGCACGCTGCCCACGCCGCCGGTGAGCTGCACGCCGCCCAGCGCCACGGCGGTGACTGATTCGAGCCCGAAGCTGGCGCCCATCGCCGGATCGCCCGACGCCACCCGCGCCGCCAGGTAAATGCCCGACACCACCGCCAGCAAGCTGCACACGACATAAGCCGACAGCACCACCGCCAGCGCCCGCACGCCGTTCAAATGCGCGCTGCGGGCGTTGGCGCCGACCGCAAAAATATGCAGGCCCAGCCGGCTGCGGTGCAGCAACAGCGCCACCGCCGCCGCGCACAGCGCGCACCACAGCAGCGCCTGCGGCAGGCCCCACAGTGTGTCGTTGGCCAGCCGGCCCAGCGCCGGCGCCACCTGGCCGCCGGGGATCTGCAGCACCAGGTAGGCCAGGCCTTGCAAAAACGTCATCGTGCTCAGCGTCATGATCAGCGGGTGGATGCCGGCCACCGCCACGCCCAGACCGTTGACCACGCCCACCGTCAAGCCCAGCGCCAGCGCCATGCCCGACAGCGGATCGGCCTGGGTGGCCACCAGGCAGCCCGCCAGGCTGACCACCGAGCCCACCGACAGGTCGATGCCGGCGATCAGCGCCACCACCAGTTGGCCCAGCGTGATGATCGGCAGCGCGGTGATCTGGCCGTTGACATTCGCCAGGTTCTGCGGTGCCAGAAAATTGGGCGCGCCCAGGGCCAGCACCGCAAACAGCAAGGTTTGGGCCTGGCCGTGCCGGTCCGTGCGCACGATGTCGCTGTGCTGGGGCCGCAACACGCCGGCCAGGGCCCGCACGATCTGGCGCTGGCCCTGGCCCTCCAGGCCGCCCATGCCGACAATCTCACCGCGCCGCAGCAGCAGGCGGGCACTGGCGGCGCCGGGCAGGGGGGTGAGGCTGCGCACGTCGAGGGCGGCGCTGGCCGGCGTTGCATCGCGCGCGGCCGTCAGCGCAGAGCGCGGCGGAAACAGCGCCTGCAGCGGCCGGCCCACCATCAGCGCGATCAAGCCTGTCGGGCGTCAGCGCGGCGGTGGGCTCGGTGGCCACCCACTGGCCGTCCTTGAGCACCGTCACTGCATCGCAGAGGCGGAATATCTCGTCCAGCCGATGGCTGATGTAGAACACCAGCTTGCCCTG